>DATLIR010000277.1:0-5559 GCA_035539315.1 Casimicrobiaceae bacterium | reverse complement strand
GGGCGCCGCGATGCTGACTGCCATGGCCAACACTCTTTCGGGACGCCACCTGTCGTGGAGGTGGCCACGCTGCCGACCGGCGCCGCTGCCGCGCGCACGCGCCCGCGCGCGCTCGCGCGAACGTCGTGCGCCATCAACGTCGGCGCGCCCCGCCCGGTGGACACGAAACGCCGGGACGAGCGAAAAAGTTTAGGCGTCGACGCGCGCGTCGCCAAGGGCGAGCGCTTCCGCGTCGTTTGCACGCGCGTACAACAGCGCTCAACGCGCGGCGCTCTCCTGAGGTTGACCCGGTGTTCGTCCGTCAGACGGCGGCGATCAAGCAGTCACCCGCGCCGAGGCGAACGCCACGACGTGGTCGATCTCGAGGCGGATGCCGATGGCTTCGCCGATGGCGTGGTCGTGGTGCGACGGGACCACGGCCAGGATGCGAGTGCCCGACGCGAGCGCCAGCGTGTAGAGGAACTCGGCCCCGCGAAAGGTCTTGGACTGCACCGCGGCGCGCCACGGGCTCGCGTCGTCGTGGACGATGTCGTCGGGCCGCAACAGCACGTCGACCGCGTCGCCCGGCGCGACGCCGTCGGGAAGCGAGCCAGACAGCTCGCCGAGCTCGGTCACCAGGCGTCCGCTGCCGTCGGCGACGCCGCGCACGAACACGCCCTGCCCCACGAAGTCGGCCACGAAACGCGTCCGCGGCTGGTGGTAGACGTTGTACGCGCTGTCCCACTGGTCGATCGCGCCGTCGTTCATGATGCCGACCTCGTCGGCGATCGCGAACGCCTCGTGCTGGTCGTGGGTCACCAGGATCGCGGTGATGCCGGCGGCCTTGAGGATCGCGCGCACCTCGACCGACAGGCGCTCGCGCAGGTCGACGTCGAGGTTGCTGAACGGCTCGTCGAGCAGCAGGAGCTCGGGCTCGGGGGCGAGCGCCCGCGCCAGCGCGACGCGCTGCTGCTGGCCGCCGGAAAGCTCGTGCGGATAGGCGTGCCCCGCGTCGGCGAGGCCGACCAGGTCGAGCATGCGCCGCGTCCGCGCCGCGCGCTCGGCGCCGCCGAGGCGGCCGAGCCCGAACGCCACGTTCCGCGCGACGTCGAGGTGCGGGAACAGCGCGTAGTCCTGGAACACCATGCCGATGCCGCGCCGCTCGGGCGGCACGACGCGATCGGACGACGACACCACGCGACCCGAGAACGCGATCGTGCCCGCGCGCACCGGCTCGAAGCCGGCGAGGCAGCGCAGCACGGTCGTCTTGCCGCAACCGGAGGGGCCGAGCAAGCAGCCGATGCCGCCGGCGGCGAGCGAGAACGACAGTCCGCGCACGACGGAGATGGTGTCGTAGGCGTGCTCGAGCCCGGCGACCTCGACCGATGCAGCCATGGCGCAGCAGTCTACACGCGGGGTGGCGCGCGCCGCGCCGCGTGCTGCTGCGCGGCGCCGCCGCGGCGACGCAATTCCGCGAGCTTGGCCTGCATGCCTGCGCCGATGCGCATCTGCGGGTTGGACGGCGGTGCGAGCCCCTGTTCACGCTCGCGGTGTCCGACGCCCGCGCGGGCGAGCTCGAAGGCCTCGGCGAGGCCCGCGGCCTTCGCCATGCCATCCTGGAAGAAGGCCTCACCGAAGAAGGTCGCGTCGCTCCCCACGCCGCAGCCGAACGACGTGCGATCGGCCTGCGCGGCGACGATCACCGCGGTGTCCTCGTCGGCCAGCGCGTCGACGAACGCGCCCGAGTAGCACGCCGACACCACGACGATGCGGTAGCGGATGTTGGCGTCGTCGAACGCGCTGCGCAGGAGCGCCGGCGTGATCGGCACGAGCTCGAGGGGCGGAAGGCGCAGGTCGAGCGTCGCGCTGCGGTCGGCGTGCGCGGCGAGGTAGACCATCGCGATGTCCTCGTCGACGTCCATCGCCGCCCCGATCTCCTCGAGCGCGTCGCGCAGGTTCGACAGCGTCGCGATCGGTGTGGTCAGGAGCGTGCGCGGATTGTTGACCAGGAGCAGCGATCGGTCGGCGGTGCCCCACTTCTCGTCCATCACGCGCCGCGCGGCCTCGACATCCTTGCGGAACACGTCCTCGCTCGCGTCGGCGGCGAACCCGACGAAATACAGGTCGACGATGCCCGGCCGACCGTCCTCGAGCGAGGCCAGCGCGTCGTCGAGCAGCTCCTTCTGCATCGCGAGCACCGGCTCCGACGCGGGGCTCGGGTAGCGCGGATCGGGCGCGTCGCGCGCGACCGGGGCGAACCACGGGTCGACCGGCGCGATCGACGACGAATAGAAGATCGGCGCGGCGAGCAGGAGCCCGCCGGCGAGAGCGCGCCACGGCCGGTGGACACCGCGGTACTCGAGCGCCGCGTACACGCAACGCACCAGCACCACCACGATCCACGCCAGCACGACGCGGTCGAGGATGTCCGCGAGCCACGCCGGGACGCCGAGGCGTTGCCACGGCAGCGCGTTGGCGAACTGCAGCACCGGAAACGCCGCCAGCGCGATGACCGGCACCGCGAGGGTGAGCGTGCGGTCGCGGTACGCCAGGGCGAGGACCGCGGCGGTGAGCAGCAGGAGGCCGCCCGCCAGCACCTCGTTGCCGAGGCCGAACCACGAGAACACGCCTTCGTCGCCGTACCGGAGCGCGTCTGCGCCGATGTCGACCAGCGCCGAGACGACGAACAGCGCGATGAGCTGCGCGACGTCGGCGCGGAACGCGAGGCGGCGCACCGGCAGGAACAGCGCGAGGCGCAAGCCCGCCGCGAGGTTGGCCGCCAGCCTGCGTGCGAAGGCGCCCATCAGCGCGCTCCGGTCGCAGGACCTGGCATCGCCATCGGATCGACGCGGTCGCGGCTCACGCCACCGCCGTCGCGTGGGCGGCGATGTAGGCGCGCACGACGTCGGCGTCGCGCGCGATCAGCGTGCGGTGCTGCGGGCGCGCCTCGAGCCCCTCGAAGGCGGCCGGCCGCGCCGGGTCGCGGCCGAGCGCCTCGCGGATCGTCGCGGCGAACTTCGCCGGCAGCGCGGTCTCGACGCACACGAGCGGGACGCCGGGATCGCGGTGCGCCAGGCCGACCTTGAGGCCGTCGGCGGTGTGCGGATCGACGACGACGCCGAAGCGCCGCTCGACGTCGCGGATCGTGGCAAGTCGATCGGCGTGCGTGCTGCGCCCGGAAACGAAGCCCGACGCCGCGACCGCCTCCCACGCGTCGGTGCCGGCGAGGTCGAAGCCGCCGTCCTCCTCGAGCCGGTTCCACAGCTCGCGCAGCCGCGCCGGGTCGCGGCCCACCAGGTCGAACACGTAGCGCTCGAAGTTCGACGCCTTGCTGATGTCCATCGACGGGGACGAGGTCGCGTGCGTCTCGGCGGCCCGCCGCGGCCGGTAGCGGCCGGTGCGGAAGAACTCGTCGAGCACGTCGTTCTCGTTGGTCGCGAGGATCAGGCGCCGCAGCGGGACGCCCATGCGCTTCGCGACGTGCGCGGCCAGGATGTTGCCGAAGTTGCCCGACGGCACCGCCACGTCGACCGATGCACCCGGGGCCTGGCGGGCCGCCAGCCAGCCATGCACGTAGTAGACGACCTGCGCGGCGATACGGGCCCAGTTGATCGAGTTGACCGCGCCGATCGCGTAGCGCCGCTTGAACGCGGCGTCGCCGGCGAGCGCCTTGACCAGGTCCTGGCAGTCGTCGAACGTGCCGTCGACCGCGAGGTTGTGAATGTTCGGCTCGTCGAGCGAGAACATCTGCGCCTGCTGGAACGCGCTCATGCGGCCGGCGGGCGAAAGCATGAATACGTCGATGTGCGCCCGCCCGCGCAGCGCGACCTCCGCCGACGATCCGGTGTCGCCCGACGTCGCGCCCAGGATCGTGATGCGCCGCCCGGCGCGCGCGAGCGCGTGCTCGAAGAGCCCGCCGAGCAGTTGCAGCGCGACGTCCTTGAACGCGAGCGTGGGTCCGTTCGACGCGCGCAGCAGCGCAAGTCCCGGCTCGAGCCAGGTCAGGGGCACGATCGCGTCGCTGCCGAATGCCTGCGCCGTGTAGGTGCGGTCGACGATCGCGCGAAGCTCGGTCGCCGCGATGTCGTCGATGTACTTCGACAGCACCGCGTAGGCGACGGTGCGGTACGGCGCGCCGGCGAGCGCGTCGAGCTCGCCCGCCACGAACGCGGGATAGCGCTCGGGCACCGCGAGGCCGCCATCGGGCGCGAGGCCCTCGAGCAGGATCGCCGAGAACGGCTGCGGCGCGTCGCGCCAGGCACCGCGCGTGGATACGTACTTCATGGGCGGGACCTAGCCACGCCGGCGGAAGGCGAACCACCAGAACACGAACATGAAGACGCCGACCAGCGCGCCCTGCCAGCCGAAGAGCATTTCGCGCCAGGTCGGGTTCGGCAGGCCCGACCATACCTCGACGTCGACACGCTCGATCGCCAGGCCGGCGCGCCGCTGGATTTCGACGACCGGATGGACGACTTCGTCCTCGCGGAAGCTCACCCCGCCCGACGCGCCGACGCGCTCGAAGCGTCCGTCGCCCTTCGCGCCGCCCTTCGGGGCATTGAGCCCGGGGATCGGCCGGGTCATCGTGAACGGCGCGCCGCCGGGCTTCTCCCGACGCTCGAATCCGGCGAGCCACAACGTCACCGCGCCGTCGTCGCCGGTAACGCGTCCGGTGACCCGGAGCACGACGACGTACGGGTTGGCGTTGGCGGATACCGTCACCTCGCTCGCCGCGCGCCACGATTCGGTGTCGGCCGCGAGCGCGTCGATCGCGCTGGTCCCGGGTTTCCGCGGTGCGGGGACGAAAGCGTTGAAACGCTCGATCGCGTCGGCCGGCAGCGACGTGCCGAGCACCATCTCGCGTCCGAAGCGCTCCGGCACGTCGCGCTTGCCGCACGCGACCAGCGCGACCGCGGCGACGACGCCGAGCGCCGCCGCCCGCGCCAGGGCGTGTCGCGCCGTCACGCCAGGTCCTCGAGCCGGATGCGCACGATCGCGCCGCGCACCGTCGGCAGCGCCTCGATCTTCGCGATCGCGTCGACCACCTGCTTCTCGATCGAGCGGTGCGTGAGCAGGATGATGTCGGTCTGGTCCTCGCCTTCGGCGGGCTCCTTCTGGATCATCGCCTCGATCGAGATCTCGCGGTCGGCGAGGATGCGCGTGATGTCGGCCAGCACGCCGGGCCGGTCGTCGACGCGCATGCGCAGGTAATAGCTGGTCTCGACCTCGCCGATCGGCAGCACCGGCACGTCGGAGAGCTGGTCGGGCTGGAACGCGAGGTGCGGCACGCGGTGCTCGGGGTCGGCCGTGTGCATGCGCGTCACGTCCACCAGGTCCGCGATCACTGCGCTCGCCGTCGGCTCGGCGCCGGCGCCGGCGCCGTAGTAGAGCGTCGCGCCGACCGCGTCGCCTTTCACCAGGATGGCGTTCATCACGCCTTCCACGTTCGCGATCAGGCGGCGGCTGGGAACCAGGGTGGGATGCACACGAAGCTCGATTCCCTTTTCCGCCCTGCGGGTAATCCCCAGCAGCTTGATGCGGTAGCCGAGCTCCTCCGCGTACTGGATATCGGCCTTGGTG
>DATLIR010000276.1:0-12333 GCA_035539315.1 Casimicrobiaceae bacterium | reverse complement strand
AGCGAATCGCTCGCCGGCAGGCGTGCGGCATATCGTTGCGGAACGCCCCTCACCCCAACCCTCTCCCCGCATGCGGGGATAGGGAGCCCAAGCGCGTCGAGCGGGCGCCTATAATCGTCACAGGAGGGTCCTCGCATGCGGCCCGCTCCCCTGCTCCGGATCATCGCGTTCACGTCGCTCGCCTGCGCGGTGGGCGTCGCAAGCGCCGCGGACGCGCCACGCGTCATCAGCGTGGTCCCGGTCACCGGACCGATCGGCCCGGCGACCGCCGACTTCGTGCAGCGCGCCCTCGACCGCGCCGAGACCGACGCCGTCGAGCTCGTCGTCCTGCAGATGGACACGCCCGGCGGCCTCGACACGTCGATGCGCGACATCATCAAGGCCATCCTGGCCGCACGAGTGCCGGTGGCGACCTACGTCGCACCGGGCGGCGCGCGCGCCGCCAGCGCGGGCACCTACATCCTCTACGCGTCGCCGATCGCCGCGATGGCGCCGGGCACCAATCTCGGCGCCGCCACGCCGGTCGCCATCGGCGCCCCGGATTCCATGCCGTCCGCCCCGACGGTGCCGGGCAAGGACAAGGACACGGACAAGGGCGAGACGTCGGCCAAGGGCGGCAGGTCCGACGACGCGATGTCGCGCAAGCAGGTGCACGACGCGGCGGCGTACATCCGCGGGCTCGCGCAGCTCCACGGCCGCAACGTCGAGTGGGCCGAGCGCGCGGTCCGCGACGCCGTGAGCCTGCCGGCGCAGGAAGCGCTCGCGCAGCACGTCATCGACCTGGTCGCCAGCGATGTGCCGGATCTCGCGCGCAAGCTCGACGGCCGCAAGGTACGGACCGCGGCCGGAGAGCGCGTGCTGGCCACCGCCGGCGCGACGATCACGGTCGCGGCACCCGACTGGCGCACGCGGTTCCTCGCGATCATCACGCATCCGTCCATCGCGCTGATCCTGCTGACGGTCGGCTTCTACGGACTGATCTTCGAGGTCATGAACCCGGGCATGGTGCTGCCGGGCGTGGTCGGCGCGATCTGCATCCTGATCGGCATGTATGCGCTGCAGATGCTGCCGACCAACTACGCGGGACTGGCGCTGGTCCTGCTGGGGCTGTCGTTCATCGTGGCCGAGGCATTCGTCCCCGCGTACGGGTCGCTGGGGATCGGCGGCGTCATTGCGTTCGTCGTCGGCGCCCTGATGCTGATCGAGACCGACGTCCCCGGCTTCGGCGTGCCCTGGTCGCTGATCGCGACGCTGGCGGTCACGAGCCTGCTGTTCCTGTTCGGGATCGCGGCGGCCGCAATGAAGGCCCGGCAGCGTCCGGTGGTTTCTGGTCGCGAGCAGATGATCGGCAGCCACGGCGTGGTGATCGATGACGCCGACGGCGAGGGCTGGGTGCGCGTGCACAGCGAGCTGTGGCGCGCGCGTTCCACGCACCCGCTCGCGAGCGGCCAGACGGTGCGCGTGACCGGCAAGGAAGGACTCGTGCTGACAGTCGTCCCGACCCACAAGGAAGCCTAGAGGATCGTCGCGATCCCGAAAGGAACCGGCCATGGTCGTACTCGCAGAGCTCGGCGTCGTCGTCCTCGTCCTGCTGGTCCTGCTGGCGACGTCGATTCGCGTGCTGCGCGAATACGAGCGCGGCGTGGTCTTCATGCTGGGCCGCTTCTGGAAGGTGAAGGGTCCCGGCCTGGTCATCCTGATCCCGGTCGTGCAGCAGATGGTCCGCGTGGATCTTCGCACCGTCGTGCTCGACGTGCCGCCGCAGGACGTCATCACGCGCGACAACGTGTCGGTGAAGGTGAACGCCGTCGTCTACTTCCGCGTGGTCGACCCGGAGAAGGCCATCATCCAGGTGGTGCGCTACCTCGATGCGACCAGCCAGCTCGCGCAGACGACGCTGCGGGCGGTGCTGGGCAAGCACGAGCTCGACCAGCTGCTGGCCGAGCGCGAGAAGCTCAACCTGGACATCCAGCGCGTCCTCGACGTGCAGACCGACGCGTGGGGCATCAAGGTCTCGAACGTCGAGATCAAGCACGTCGACCTGAACGAGACGATGATCCGCGCGATCGCGCGCCAGGCCGAGGCCGAGCGCGAGCGCCGCGCCAAGATCATCCACGCCGAAGGCGAGCTGCAGGCTTCCGAGAAGCTGCTGCAGGCGGCGCAGATGCTGGCGCAGGCGCCGCAGGCGATGCAGCTGCGCTACCTGCAGACGCTGGGGAACATCGCCGGCGACAAGAGCACGACGATCGTGTTCCCGCTTCCGATGGATCTCCTCAGTGCGCTCAAGGGGACCGCGACCGGCTAGCGAGGACGGCGGCGGCATGCGCCGCGGTCCGCTCGATGCCGGGATGCTCCGGCGGACGCACGATCCGCGTCGCGGGGCCTCGGGACAGCGCGCGGGCGGCGCCGCCCCTATTGACGCTGGGATGGCCTCGCGCCAAAGTGCCTGCATGGCGCGTGTCCCGCACGCCGGCTCCGGCGGGTCCGTCGACCCGGCGACCGCGTCGCCGTGGTCGCGCACCCCGACCGCCCGGCGCTTCGGCTGGGAGATCGTCGCGCTGATCGTGCTGAAGGTCGTGCTGCTCACCCTGCTGTGGATGGTGGCGATCCGGCCCGCGCCGCGCGCGGACACCGCGCCGCCCTCGGTCGCCAGGCACCTCGTGTCGCCGCCCGCTGACTCCGCCCCCCGGCCATGATCGACGAAACCGTCGTCGACCTGTCGCGCCTCCAGTTCGCCGTCACGGCGCTGTACCACTTCCTCTTCGTCCCGCTGACGCTCGGGCTGGTCTGGATGCTCGCGATCATGGAGACCGTCTACGTGATGACGGGCCGCGAGATCTGGAAGCGGATGACGCAGTACTGGGGCGTGCTGTTCGGCATCAACTTCGCGATGGGCGTCGCGACCGGCATCACGATGGAGTTCCAGTTCGGCACCAACTGGGCCTACTACTCGCACTACGTCGGCGACATCTTCGGCACGCCGCTCGCGATCGAGGGCCTGATGGCGTTCTTCCTCGAGTCGACGTTCGTGGGGCTGTTCTTCTTCGGCTGGGACCGCCTGTCGCCGGTCAAGCACCTGATCGTCACGGTGCTGGTGGCGATCGGCAGCAACCTCTCGGCGCTGTGGATCCTGATCGCCAACGGCTGGATGCAGTACCCGGTCGGGTCGGAGTTCAACTTCCAGACGATGCGCATGGAGGTCACGTCGTTCACCGACGTGATGTTCAACCCGGTGGCGCAGGCCAAGTTCGTGCACACGGTCAGTGCCGGCTACGTCACCGGCGCGATGTTCGTGCTGTCGATCAGCGCGTGGTTCCTGCTGCGCGGGCGCAACGTCGCGTTCGCGAAACGCTCGATGACGGTCGCGGCGTCGTTCGGGCTGGCGTCCGCGCTTTCGGTCGTCGTGCTCGGCGACGAATCCGGCTACGCGCTGTCCGAGAACCAGAAGATGAAGCTCGCCGCGATGGAGGCAATGTGGGAGACCGAGAAGGCGCCCGCCTCGTTCACGGTGTTCGGCTTCCCCGACGTCGAGGCGCGCAAGACGCACTTCGCGATCCACATCCCGTGGATGATGGGGATCATCGCCACGCGCTCGTTCGACAAGGAGCTCCCCGGCATCAACCAGCTCGAGAAGGCGGCCGAGGGGCACATCCGCAACGGCCTCGTGGCCTACGGGGCGCTGCAGAAGCTTCACGCCAATCCGCGCGACGCGCAGGCCAAGGCGACCCTCGACAAGCACGTCGACGACCTCGGCTACGCTCTGCTGCTGAAGCGCTGGATGGACGACCCGCTGAAGGCCACCGACGCCGACATCAGGCGCGCGGCGACCAGCACGATCCCGAACGTCCCGGTGCTGTTCTGGTCGTTCCGCATCATGGTCGGGCTGGGCTTCTACTTCATCGCGCTCTTCGCGCTCGCGTTCTGGTACGCCTCGGTGCGGCAGCTCGATCACCGCCGCGCGTTCCTGCGGCTGTCGCTCTACAGCCTGCCGCTGCCGTGGGTCGCGGCGGAGCTGGGCTGGATCGTCGCGGAATACGGCCGCCAGCCGTGGGCGATCGACGGCGTGCTGCCGACCGCACTCGGCGTGTCGTCCGTCTCGACGGCGCAGGTCGCCACGAGCCTCACCGGCTTCGTCGTGTTCTACACGGCGCTGCTGGTCGTCGACGTGATCATGATGAGGAAGTACATCCTCAAGGGGCCCGACGGGCTCGGCATGTGGAAAACGCGGGCCGTCGGGAAGGATGGCCCGTCCACCGCGCGCGCGGATTGACGGGCGACCCCGATGCTCGACTACGAGACCCTGCGGATCATCTGGTGGCTCCTGCTGGGCGTCGTGCTGGCGGGTTTCGCCGTCACCGACGGCTTCGACCTGGGCGCCGTCGCGTTCGTGCGCACGCTGGGCCGCAACGACGAAGAGCGCCGCGCGCTGATCGAGACCTTCGAGCCGTTCTGGGAAGGCAACCAGGTGTGGCTGGTGCTCGGCGGCGGCGCCACGTTCGCCGCGTGGCCGCTGCTGTACGCGGCGTCGTTCTCGGGCTTCTACTTCGCGATGCTCGCCATTTTGCTCGCGCTGATCGGCCGACCGGTGGGCTTGAGCGTCCGCAACAAGATGGACGATCCGCGCTGGCGTGCCACCTGGGATGGCCTGCTCATCTTCAGCGGCGTGGTGCCGTCGCTGCTGTTCGGCGTCGCGCTCGGCAACCTGTTCCTCGGCGTGCCGCTGCGCTTCGACGTGACGCTGCGCATGACCTACGAGGGCGGCCTGGTCGGCCTCCTCCGCCCGTTCGCGCTGCTGTGCGGGCTCGTGTCGCTCGCGATGATCCTGATGCATGGGCTCGCCTGGCTGCAGATGAAGGCGCACGACGAGCTCGCGGCGCGTGCCGCCCGCTGGCTCACCCCGTTCGCGGTGGGCTATGCCGCGCTGTACGGGCTCGCGGGGCTCTGGCTCGCGACCGGCCTCCCCGGCTATCGCCTCGACTCGCCCGCGGCAATCGACGTGCCGTCCAATCCCCTCGGCAAGACCGTGTCGATCGGCGGCACCTGGTTCACCAACGGGCCCCTGGGAACCTGGGCGATCGTGCTCGGCGTCGTGGCGATCGTCGCCGCGCTCGCCTGCGCGCTGCTCGCGCGCCGTGGCCATGAGAAGCTTGCGTTTTGCGCGAGCTCCGGCGCGGTGAAGCTGACCGTGCTGTCGGTCGGCTTCGCGCTCTTCCCGTTCCTGATGCCGTCGAGCGTCGACCCGAAGAGCAGCCTGACCGTCTGGGACGCGTCGTCCAGCCACCACACGCTCGGGCTCATGCTGGTCGCGACGGCGATCTTCCTGCCGCTGATCCTGCTCTACACCGGCTGGGTCTACCGCGTGATGCGCGGGCGCGTGTCGTTCGAGCACGTCAAGCAGAGCCACGGCGTGCACTAGCGAGGGCGATGCGATGTGGTACTTCTCCTGGATCCTCGGCATCGGCCTCGCCTGCGCGTTCGCGATCCTGAACGCGATGTGGCTCGAGGTGAACGAAGACGACGCGGCCGAGGAGGCTACGCTCGACCCATCGGTGCGGAAGGACGCCACGCCGAAGTACTGAGGAGCGCCCCTCGCTTCAGCCTTCGCCCGCATGAGGACGAGGGGTGCGGTCGTCACGCAGTCGCCCTTCGTGCGACGAGGCTCCGCCGTCCGCCAGAGGTCACCCCCCGGGCGGTCGCCACGTTCCCTTGGCCACGAGCGTCGCAGCGACCGACGCGATGAGGCTCGCCACGGCGCGCGTGGCGGTCGTGATCGAGTGCTTCGGACCGGTCGTCATGACGAGGACGCGCGAGATGGTCGGATCCTTGATCAGCGCCGCCTGCAGCCGGCCCGCGGCGACGTCGTCCGCCACCGAGTCGTAGCCCGAGATCGTGTGGCCGCAGCCGCCGACCACCGTCTCCTTGATGGCCAGCAGCGAGTCGATCTCGCACAGCAGCCTGAGCCTGAAGCCGGCGGCGGAGCACGCGTCCTCGACCATGGTGCGCACCGAGTGCGGCCGGCCGGGCAGCATGATCTCGCAGCGCGCAAGATGCGCGAGCGGGACCGTGCGCTTCGCCGTGATCGGATCGCCCGCCGGGCCGACGAGGTAGAGGCTCGACGAGGCGAGCGGAATCGCTCCCCGACCCACCCCGGTCTCGCGGGCGAAGACGAGCCCGATGTCGATGCGCCGCGCGGCGAGCCATTCCTCGACGCCGCCGCTCAGGCCCTCGACGAAGCGCAGCGACAGCTCCGGATAGCGCGTGCGCGAGACCCGGACCAGCGGCCCGACCAGGCGGGCGGCGATCGAGCCCGGCAACCCGATCGCGACCGACCCGGACAGCTTGCCCCGCAGCGCCTTGGCCTCGTCGGTGAAACGCGTCACCTCGAGCGTCGCGCGCTGCGCGAGCGGCGCGAGGCGCCGCCCGAACTCAGTGGGGTGCATGCCGCGGCCGGTCCGGTGGAACAGCCGGTGCCCGAGCTCCTGCTCGAGGTCCTGGATGCCGCGGCTCAGCATCGAATGCGACACCTGCAGCTGCAGGGCGGCCTTGCTGAGGCTACCCGTCTCGGCGATGCACAGGAACCAGGAGAGTCGCTTCACGTCCATGCGAGCCTTGCATTGTACGCAAAGCAGAAATCCGGATTCCCACCTAGGTCAAGGCTCGGCCGGTCCTTATGATGGTCGCTGCGAGCAGGACCCCGACACGCCCAGGGCCTCGCCGCAGGAGGATGCCGCGTCCCGCGCCGCGCGCCGGACGCCACGACTTTCCCGTACCGGCGCGTTTCCGCGACCGACGCCGGCGTCGATGCCCGACGACGCCGACCGGTCGCGGCGACGCCTCCGGCGCGAGCGTCGACTTGCTGGGCAATGCCATCAACAGGAGGACCCATGCCACGATTGCCGGTCTACAAGATCGCCGACATCCCGCGCGAGAAGAACCTGCACGAGGGGCGCATGACGCGCTACTCGATCCGCACGAAGAACGCGCAGATCGTCTTCGCCGAGATCACGCCGCAGCCGATGGGCGCCCAGCACAACCACCGCAAGCCGCACGACCATCCGCACGACATGCTGCTCATCGTCGTCAAGGGGACGATGCGCATGGAGATCGACGGCGAGACCTACGACATCGGCCCCAACGAGGTCGTCGACGTCCCGGCCTACGCGATGCACCGCGGCTACGCGCTCGGCACCGAGAAGGTCTCGCTGATCGAGGTCTTCTCGCCGGTGCGGCACGACTACATCCACCTGGTGGAATGGCAGGACGAGGACTTCGGCGACAACGGCGTGCCATGGGTCAAGAAGGAGCACAATTCCTGGAATCCGCCGCCGGGACCGTGACCTTTCCGGCAGCAGGCGCAAAGTCACCAGGCGTCGCCGCGAACGGGACGACCCCCGCTGGCCCACGGAGGAATCACATGATCGGAACCCTCGGCCGACGCATCGTCGCAGCGTGCTTCGTCGTCGCGGCGGGCGCGTCGCACGCGCAGCCCTACCCCAGCCAGAGCATCAAGCTCATCGTCCCGTACGGCCCCGGCCAGGCGACGGACGTCATGTGCCGCGTCTTCGCCGAACAGCTCAAGGTGGTGCTGAAGCAGAACATCGTGATCGAGAACCGCGTCGGCGCGGCGAGCAACCTCGGCGCCGCGGAGGCCGCCAAGGCCGCGCCCGACGGCTACACGCTGCTGTGCACCGGCAATGCGACGCACGTCGCGAACCCGCTGCTGTACTCGTCGATGGGGTTCGATCCCGACAAGGACCTCGTGCCCATCACCGGGATCGCCTCGACCGGCTACGTGATGGCCGTCGGCCCGAAGCTCAAGGACAAGGGCGTCACCGACATCGTCGCGATGGCGAAGACCGCCTCGCCGCCGCTCAAGATGGGCCTGGCAAGCACGACGTCGCGCGTCATCTTCGAGATGTTCCGGCAGGCTGCGAAGGTGCAGCTCACCAACGTGCCGTACATGGCCGGCAACCGCGACCTCTTCCCCGACCTGATGCGCGGCGACACCGACACGGTGATCGAGGCGATGCCGTCGGCGATGGGGTCGCTGACCGGCGGCACCGTGGTCCCGGTCGCGGTCACGCTCCCGGAGCGCTCGCCGCTGCTGCCCAAGGTGCCGACGTTCAAGGAGCTCGGGCTCGACGTCCAGCTCGTCGGCTGGAACGCGTTCTACGCGCCCCGGGGAACCTCGCCGGAGATCGTGGCGACGCTGAACCGCGCCTCGCTCGAGGCGCTCAAGCATCCCGACGTCGCCAAGCGCCTCGAGGCTGTCGCCTGCGTGCCGATGCCCACCTCGCCCGAGCAGCTCGCGAAGATGATCGTCGACGACCGCGCGAAGTGGAAGCCGATCGTCGAGGAATACAAGCTTAAGGTGAACTAGGCGTCGTCCGATGCGGCCGGCACGCGCCGGTGAGCGCCCGGGCGGCGCGCGCTCGCGGCGCCGTCCGTTCCCGGTCGCGGCCGTGCGGAGCGCGCAATGAGCGCTCCCGCGGGCCAGCGCAAGTCACCGATCCGCAATCCGCAGGATTTCTACGGCGGGCTGGTGCTGGTCGCCTTCGCCGCCATCGCGTTCTGGTCGACGCGCGAGCTGACCGGTTCGCAGGGCCTCACCTTCGGCGCCGGGACCGCGCCGCGCCTGTTCGCCGGGCTCCTGGTCGTCGTCGGCGTTATCGTCACGGTGCTCGGCCTGGTGACGAAGGGGCCTGCGGTGGGTCGCTACGCCGTCCGCGGACCGCTGCTGGTCCTCGCGTCGATCCTGGTGTTCGCCGCGTCCGTCAAGCCCGCCGGCCTCGTCGTCGCGACCTTCGTCACCGTGCTCGTCGCGAGCGCGTCGAGTCCGGAAACCCGGTGGCGCGAGGCGATCCCGTGGGCGGCGGGGCTGAGCGTGTTCTGCGCGCTGCTGTTCTCCTACGGGCTGGGGCTGCCGCTGGCGCTCTGGCCGCGCTGGTAGCCACGCGCGATGGACCTCCTCGCCAACCTCGCGCTCGGCTTTTCGGTGGCGGTGACGCCCGCCAATCTCGGGTTGTGCCTCGCCGGCGTGCTCATCGGCACGCTGATCGGCGTGCTCCCGGGCATCGGGCCGGTCGCCACGATCGCGATGCTGCTGCCGATGACGTTCGGTCTGCCTCCGATCGGCGCGCTGATCATGCTCGCGGGGATCTATTACGGCGCGCAGTACGGGGGATCGACGACCTCGATCCTCGTCAACATCCCCGGCGAAGCGTCGTCGGTGGTGACCTCGCTCGACGGCTTCCAGATGGCGCGCCAGGGCCGCGCGGGGCCTGCGCTCGCGATCGCGGCCATCGGGTCGTTCTTCGCCGGCACGGTGGCGACGATGCTCGTCGCCGCGCTGAGCGCGCCGCTGACGACCGTCGCGCTGGCCTTCGGCGCACCCGAGTATTTCTCGCTGATGGTCCTCGGGCTCGCGTTCGCCGTGGTGCTGTCGCGCGGCTCGGTGCCGAAGGCCGTGGCGACGATCCTCGTCGGCCTCGTGCTGTCGATGGTGGGCGCCGACCTGGTGAGCGGCGTGCCGCGCATGAGCTTCGGCATTCCGGAGCTCGCCGACGGCGTCGGGTTCGTGGTCATCGCGATGGGCGTGTTCGGCTTCGCGGAGATCATGCGCAACCTCGAGTCGCCCGAGAAGCGCGGCGTGATCCCCGGCAAGATCACCGGCCTCATGCCGACGCGCGCGGACCTCGCGCAGTCCGCGCCCGCGATCGGTCGCGGTACGCTCATCGGCGCCATCCTGGGCATCCTGCCGGGCGGCGGCGCCGTGATCGCGTCGTTCGCCGCGTACACGCTGGAGAAGCGCGTGTCGCGCCATCCCGAGCGGCTCGGAACCGGCGCGATCGAAGGCGTGGCGGCGCCGGAGAGCGCGAACAACGCGGCCGCGCAGACGTCGTTCGTGCCCCTGCTGACGCTCGGGATCCCGGCGAACGCCGTGATGGCGCTGATGATCGGCGCGATGACGATCCAGGGCATCATCCCGGGTCCGCAGGTCATGGTGCGTCAGCCCGACCTCGTCTGGGGCCTCATCGCCTCGATGTGGATCGGCAACCTGATGCTGCTGGTGATCAACCTGCCGCTGGTCGGCGTGTGGGTGAGCCTGCTGCGCGTGCCCTACCGCCTGCTGTTCCCGGCGATCATCGCGTTCTGCTGCATCGGCGGCTACTCGGTGAACAACTCGTCGTTCGACGTCGTGCTGACCGGTTTGTTCGGGCTCGCCGGCTACTGGCTCGTCAAGCACGATTTCGAGCCGGCGCCGATGCTGCTCGGCCTGGTCCTCGGCCCGGCGATGGAGGAGAACCTGCGCCGCGCGATGGTGATCTCCAACGGCGATCCGACGGTGTTCGCCACACGACCGATCTCCGCCGGATTGCTCGCGCTCACCGTGTTGCTGCTGGTCGTCGCGATCCTGCCGCGAATCCGCCGGCGACGCGAAGAAGCGTTCGTGTGATGGCGGGCCGCGCCGCGGTCAGCGTCGCTGCGCCTGCCCGGTCAGGAACGCGACGACGGCGGCATTGAACGCCGCGGGACGGTCGCGGTGCATCGCGTGCCCGGCGTCCTCGATCGTCACCAGCGGCGACACGTTCGGATTGAGGCGGCGCATCGCGTCGAAGATCGCCCGGTAGCGCGATGGACTGCCCGATCCCGTGATCGGCAGGACCGGCATGGCGAGCGAGCCGATCTGCGCCGTCGTGAACGTAGGCCGTTGCGCACACGCGGGTCCGGTCCGGATATTGTCGAGAAGGATTCGGCGCTGCTCCGCGGTGCGCCGGTCCCACGCACCGGGGCCGTTGAGGTCGTCGACGAACTCGCGCGCGGCAGTCTCCTCGTTCCCGCCGGCTAGCGTCAACGCGAGCTTCGCGAACATGGCTTGCGTCTGCCGCGCCATCGCCTGACCTTCGGGCGTGTCCGGCAGCAGCGCCTCGAGGCCACCGGGATCGGCGAGCAGCAGCGAACGGACACTCGCCGGGCGTCGCAGCGCAAGCTCCAGCGCGACCGCACCGCCGCGCGAGTGCCCGAGCACGTGGACCGCGCCGAGCCCGCGTGCGTCGATGAACTCGCCTAGGTCGTCGGCATGCCGCTCGACGCTGAAGTCGCCGCCGCGTCCGTCCCAGCGCTCAGGGTAGCTGTGCCGCAGGCTGACCGCGATCGTCCTGGCGTGGGCGGACAGCGGCGCAACCTGCGACTGGAACGCGCGGTAGTCGCTGATCGAGCCGTGGACCAGGAGCAGCGCAGGGAGCGCGGTCCCTGCCTCGACGAAGGCGAGCCGATAGCCGTCGACCGCGCAGAAGTGCGTCCGCTCGCCGGTCGTCCAGGGCGGGATCGAGCGATCAGCGCTCATCGTCCCAGGCGAACCCCTCCCGCGCGACCAGCGCGCTCGCCGCCGGCGGCCCGGCGGAGCCCGCCGCGTAGGTGAGCAGTCCGTTCGAGACGGCGTTCTCCTTCTCCCACGCGCGCAGGACCGGCTCGACCCAGCGCCACGCTTCCTCCTGCTCGTCGCTGCGCACGAACAGGTTGAGCCGGCCGGCGATCGCGTCGAGGATCAGGCGCTCGTACGCGCCGACGCGGTGGTGCGCGAAGGCCTTCTCGAAATCGAGGTCGAGGAAGACCGGCGCAAGCGCTTCGCCCTGCGACGAGCCCTTCGCCGCGGCGAGGTGGAGCTCGAGCCCGTCTTCCGGCTGCAGCTTGATGACGAGCTTGTTCGGCCGGCTCGAGCCCGGGAAGATGTTGTGCGGCGTGGGCCGGAACTCGACGATGATCTCGGCGTTGCGCGCGGCGAGCCGCTTGCCGGTCCGCAGGAAGAACGGCACGCCCGCCCAGCGCCAGTTCTGCACCTCGGCGCGCAGCGCGACGAAGGTCTCGGTGCGGCTCGCGGGCGGGACCTTCGCTTCCTCGAGATAGGCCGGCACGCGAACGCCGTTCACGATGCCGCCCCGGTACTGGGCGCGCACGACGTCGCGCAGCGCGGATGCCCCGGTGAAGGGCTTGAGCGCGTGCAGGACCTTGAGCTTCTCGCTGCGGATGTCGTCGGCCGCCAGGCGCGCGGGCGGCTCCATCGCGATCATCGTGAGGAGCTGCAGCGCGTGGCTCTGGATCATGTCGCGCAGCGCGCCGGTGCGGTCGTAGAAATCGCCGCGCGTCCCGACGCCCAGTTCCTCGGCGATGGTGATCTGGATGTTCGCGATGCTCTCGCGCCGCCACAGCGGCTCGAAGAGCACGTTGCCGAAGCGCAGCGCCATCAGGTTCTGCACCGCCGGCTTGCCGACGTAGTGGTCGATGCGGAACGCCTGCGACTCGTCGAACGCGGCGCGCACCACGCGGTTGATC
>DATLIR010000275.1:0-8150 GCA_035539315.1 Casimicrobiaceae bacterium | reverse complement strand
CTTCCGCGTCGGTCGACGCGTACGCCATCAGCACGCCGATCCTGCGCAGTTTCTCGGACGATTGCGCCGTGGCGCTCGACGGCCGCGCGCAGGCCGCCAACGCCAGGATCCCCATGAAAGTGCGTCGTTGCACGCTAGCGCCCCTGAACCGACACCGTCATGATATTGGGAGGCTACCTAAAGCGAAGCTAACGGGTCTCTTTCCCGTATGTAGGACATCGACACCGGACGCTCGCCAACCTGGGGTAGGTGGCCATCAGCCGCCTGCTCACAGAACGCGGAGAAGTCGACCGACGGAATTATTTCTCGGTCCGCGACAGGATGCCTCCATGGGTCCAAAGGAGGCATGTCATGGACGACAAGAGTACGACTGGTAACCCCGATCGCCAGCGGATCAGCACGTCCGAAGAGTACGAGCTCCGCGATTGGGCGAAGAAATTCGGCGTAACGCCTGAAGAGCTCAAGGCTGCGGTTGCGAGGGTCGGCACCGAAGCGGAGAACGTGAAGCGCTATCTTGGTAAGTAGGCCACCCGCACGGACCGGCCGACGCAAAAGGCCGGGCCCTGCAGCCGGCCTGCCGCTACCGACACCGGAGGGCACTGCGCTACCGGCGCATCCGGTAGAGCGCGGGGTCGAGGTGCGTCGCACGAGCCTGCCACATCGAGGTATCCACGCCCGACGCGGATCATCGACGAATACGGCTGCAAAGGCAGCCAGGCACGTTGTGAACGTGGGTGATTCCGCCGGGCGCGAACGTCGCGACGACCCATGTAACAGGACAAGTAGGTGATCGCTGACGCCACTTGAGCACGCCGGCCGATCCAATAGGCGATAGGTGTCGTTTAGATTCTCTCCGTCTACCAGGAGACCCCCATGGCCCTTGCTTCTGACATGGCCCTAGTGCAACAGCCCGTTTCCTTCAATCCCTTGCAACGGGACTACGGAAAGAGACGCGCTAGGTATGACGGCAATCATGTCGTGATCACTGAACGTGTCGAAAGCGCGTTCGACGAAGAGTTCCTTGATGCAATGACCAATGTGTACGGAGATGATCGTCCAGCGCATTTGCCAGGACGATCATAAGCCTCGGAGCTGACCCGCCAGGCGCCGCAAATCCGCCGTGCGTTAGCCCCCGGTGGGGGACATCGATATGAAGGTAATGCTGATGATCGCAGCGATGCTGGGCGTGACGATGCTCGGCGGTTGCGCCACGTATGCGACCGGATATCCGCCCGGGGACTATTACTTCTACGAGTGGGGCTACGAGGGCGGAGGCGGCAAAGGCCAGTACCGATCCTCGGGTGGCGGGCGCTCCGAACCGGGCAACGAAGCTGGAATGTATCCGGCTCGCGGTGGCGCATCGAGCGGAGGAGGCCCCTCCAGAGGTGGCGAAGCCGGGAGCCGATAGGCGTCGAACGACGCGGAGGTTCTCCCCTACGTGACGAGCGAACTTGTCGCGATGTCGCCTGACCACGCACTCAAGAGGATGCCCCGGTAGCTCGGTCTACGGAAGTGCGGTAACGCAGGGAAGGCTAGAGGGCCATCGAGCCCTTCGTCCCTTCCTGGCGCCCTTGCCCGATAAGGTTCCGAAGGCGAACGAGCGCGAGGCCGAGCTCGGATTCCGGCCCCGCCCTGATCTCGGCGGCGATGGTGTCCGCGGCCTCCAGCATGTCCCTTGCGGCGTGGGCCACCCCCGCGAGGTGTTCCGTCTCGGCTCTGCCACGGATAATGCCGGGGCTGGTGCGGTCGGAAACCGCACGCAGCAAGGCGGGCGCGAGCGGGACGAATTTGCAGGTCCCGTCCGACACGGTTGTGAGTGTTTCGTGTCGCCGCGACGCCCGCGGCCCCCGATAAGATTCGCCAGCACCGTTCGGCGTCCAAGGGTCGCATCCTTCGCCGGACGGTGGCACACTGAAGAAGACGTAGACGCTGGAGCAAGGAGCGGCAGGGCGCCCCGGGGGGAGCGACGCCGCGCTTGCGGGTGATGGACCGAGGCATGCGGCGGCAGCGAGGGGATCGCCTCGCTGCGGCACCGGTCCCGGCTACGTCACGCGGCGGGTCCGACGGCCCGCGATCCAAACCCGACTTCCCGGAGGTCTCCCCATGCATGCATCCCATCCCGTGCCGCCGCGAGGGCTCGTCGCGCTCGTGTGCCTCGCGCTCGGCCTGGCCGCGTCGTCATTGCCGTCGACAGGGCACGCCGCGTCGTTCATCCTGCAGGTGCCGCCGTTTCCCCCGAAGACCTACGAATACTCGCATTGCACGTCGTATACGTGGATCTGCAACACGCTGACGTGCGTGACAAGCGTGCAGACGCACCCGCACACGCCCCCGCCGTCGCCGTCTGGGGGAACGCCGTTCGAAGGGTGCCCGGACGACGCGCTCAAGATCGATGGTCAGTGGGGCAACACGGCGATCTCGACGTTCGACTTCGGCTACTTCAGCACCAACATCCTGTCGATCCGCGTCGCGGTTCCGGCGAACGCGACCGGCACCTACATCCGCTCGTCGTCCTGGGTCGAGTTCGGCACCGGGCCGATCGCGCGCGAAGCGATCTTCACGACCGCGGCGTGCGATTTCTCGAACACGTACGCGCTCAGGACCTCGCTCGGCAGCGTGGCCCGCTACCCGGCCGGCTCGATCGCGTTCAACTTCAAGTACACGCTCGGGAACCCGACGACGACCGCGGTGAAGATCGAGCCCGGCAAGGTCTACTACATCAACGTGCGCAACCGCTACGGCGACGGCAGCAACTCGTGCTTCATGGAGGCCTGCTCGATGCGGGGCGGTCTGCCGCGCTGAACGGTCCTTCTCCCGACCCTCTCCCCGCGGCGGGGAGAGGGCATCCACGTCGATCTACATGCCCATCCGCTTGCGGTGGGCCAGTGTGATCGACTGCGCCGTGGTAGCGAAGTCCTTCCAGGGGTCGCGCTTGCGCTTCGCCAGGTGCTCGCGCGCATTCATCACGCTGAAGTGATCGAAGCGGACGTCGCCGCCGGCGAGGTCCTCCCACGCGATAGGCATCGCCACCGGCGCGCCGGCCCGCGCGCGCACGGCGAACGGCGCGATCGCCGTGGCGCCTTCGGCGTTGCGCAGGTAGTCGATGAAGATCTTGCCCTTGCGGCGCGCCTTCGACACCGTCGCCGTGAAGCGATCGCCGAACGTGCGCACCATGAACTCGGCGACCGCGCGCGTGAACGCCTTGGCGTCTTCCCAGTCCAGCGTGGCGCGGATCGGCACCACGACGTGCAGCCCCTTGCCGCCGGTCGTCTTGAGGAAGCCTTCGAGCTCGAGCTCGCCCAGCAGCGTGCGCATCAGCTCGACGGCGGTCACGACCTCCTGCCAGGGCACCGCGTCGTCGGGATCGAAGTCGAAGATGAGCCGGTCGGGACGGTCGAGCCGCGGCTTGCGCGATCCCCACGGGTGCATCTCCAGCACGCCCCACTGCACCAGGGCGACGAGCGCTGCGGGGCTCGCCGCCCCCATGTACGTCGCGGTGCCTTCCTTCTCGGGCACCTCGATGCGGTCGACCGCCTCGTTCACGGCCCGGTCCGCGTTCTTCTGGTAGAAGCACTGGCCGTTCCAGCCGTCGGGACAGCGCACCAGCGAGAGCGGGCGGTTGCGGATGTGCGGCAGAAGGTGCGGGGCGATCGTCTCGTAGTAGCGGGCGATGTCGATCTTCGAGAGGTTCGACTCCGGGAAATAGGGCTTGTCCGGGTTCGAGATCGCGATGCCCGCGACGCGCGCGGCGTCCGGCGCTGCCGCGGCGCGCTTGCTTCCGCGCGAACCGGGCGCCGCCTCGCCGTCGCGCGGCCGCAGGGCCTGCTCCTTCTCGCGCACCACCTCGCGCGCCTTCTTGTCGATGCGCAGGCCGAGGAACGAGGGGTGGCGCAGGGCGCCGTCGTTGCTCCACTCGGTGAACGCTACTTCGGCCACCAGGTCCGGCTCGACCCAGTGCGCGCCGCGCGCCTCGTAGCCGCGCGGCGGGTCGTCGAACGCCGGCGTGGCGCGCTCGCGCTTCTTCAGCTGGCGGTGGATGTCGCGCAGGACCTTCTCGTCGAACCCGGTGCCGACCTTGCCTGCGTAGCGCAGGCGCTCGCCTTCGTAGACGCCGAGCATCAGCGCGCCGAAGCCCGAGCGCGCGCCCTGCGGGTCGGTCCAGCCGCCGATCACCATCTCCTGCTGGCGTGTGCACTTGACCTTCACCCATTCGCGCGTGCGCAGCCCGTCGCGGTAGGTCGAGTCCGCGCGCTTGCACACCGCGCCCTCGAGGCTCAGCGAGCACGCCTGCCGGAAGAACTCGGTGCCATGGCCGACCACCTCGGGGCCGACGCGGATCACGCCGACCCCCTCGCCCACGATCTCGCGCAGGCGCCGCTTGCGCTCCACAAGCGGCACGGCGCGCAGGTCGTATCCGTCGGCGTACGGGAGGTCGAAGGCGAAGTACGAGAACGCAGCATCGCCGGCCGACAGCGCGATCTGCAGCGCCTGGAACGACGAACGCCCTGTCGAGTCGAGCACGACCGCCTCGCCGTCGATCCACGCGCTCTTCACGGGCAGCCGCCCGAGATCCAAGGCGATGCGGTGGAACGCCGCGGTCCAGTCCTTGCCGTTGCGCGACGCGATGCGCACGTCCTTGCCGTCGATGCGGCAGACCATCCGGTAGCCGTCGTACTTGATCTCGTGGATCCAGTCGTCACCCGATGGCGCGGCGGCTACCAGCGTGGTCAGCATCGGCGCGAGCCGCGCCGGAAGCTTCGCGGGCTTCGCGCCTTCGGGAGGGGCGTCGCGCTTCGCCGTCGACGACTTCGCCGCGCGCTTGGCCGCGCGCGGTGCACGCTTCGCGGTGCGCCTGGGCGTGTCTGCGATCGCGCCAGCCCGCACGTTCTGCGCGACCGACTTGCTCGATTGCCACACGTGCGAGCGCGCGGCTGCGATCTTGTCGAGGCTGCGTCCGGTGGTGACGCTGTTGGGAGCGCTGTCGACGATCGGCACGCCGCCGTTGCGGGCCTCGGCGTCGCGCTCCTTGATCAGGAGCCACGCCTGCTTGCCGCCGCTGCCGCCGAACTTGCTGCCTTGCGTGCGGATCAGCGTCCAGGCGCCCTTGAGTTTCTCGCCGTCGAGCGTGAACTTCAGGTGGCCCTTCCGGTAGCCTTCGCCCGGGTCGGTGCCCGGGTGCCAGGTGCCCCGGTCCCAGATCATCACCGTGCCCGAGCCGTACTGCCGAGGCGGGATGACGCCCTCGAAGTCCCCGTACTCGATCGGGTGGTCCTCGACGTGCATCGCGAGGCGCTTGTCGGCAGGATCCAGGCTCGGCCCCTTGGGCACCGCCCAGCTGAGGAGCACGCCGTCGAGCTCCAGCCGGAAGTCGTAGTGCAGGTGGCTCGCCGCGTGCTTCTGGATGACGAACGAGAGCTCGCGCTTGCGCGAGCGCGCCGCCTTGCCGCGCGGCTCGGGCGTCACCGCGAAGTTGCGCTTGGCGCGGTATTTCTCGAGAGCCACGCGTGGGCTCGCCCGGTCAGGCGCGCTTGCGCTTCGCGACCTGCTTGGCGGCAGGGCGCCGTGATGCGACGACCTTGAGCGTGGGTTTCGCGCGCGACGCCGCGGCCTTGCGCTCGGTCGACGTGCCGCCGCGCTTGCCGAGGCTCTGCTTCAACAGATCGGCGAGGTCGATGACCTGGGCCGAGCGCGGCGCGTCCTCCGCGTCCTTCCCCGGCTCGGTGATTTCCTTGGTCTCGCCCTTCTTGATCTTCTCCTCGATGCGGGCCATCAGGTCGTCGTGGTAGGTGTTGGAGAACTCGCCCGGCTTCCAGTGCTCGGTCATGTCGTCGACCAGGCGCTTGGCGAGCGCGATCTCCTTCGCGGTGACGCCGGCGGACTTGCCCTGCGCGGGCAGCTCGAAGCCAGCGGGCTTGCGCAGCTCGTCCTGGTAGCGCAGCGTGTTCAGCATCAGCGCCTTGCCGCTCACGACGACCGCGGCGAGGTGCTGCGTGGTGCGCAGCACGAACTCGGCGATCGCGATCCGCTTGCTCTCGCGCAGCGTCTCGCGCAACAGCGCGTAGACCTTCTCGCCGCGCGGGCCGGGGGCGAGGTAGTAGGGCGTCTCGAAATACTCGATCGCGACCTCGTCGGCCGGCACGAACGCCCGGATGTCGATGGTCTGGCTCGCCTTGACGTTGGCGCGCCGGAAGTCCTCGTCCGAGAGCACGACGTACTGGCCCTTTTCGTACTCGTAGCCCTTGATCACGTCCGCCCACTCGACTTCCTTGCCGCTCTTCTTGCTGTAGCGCTTGTAGCCGACCGGCGAGAAGTCGCGTTTGTCGAGCATCGAGAACTTGAACGACTTGCGGTCCTCGGCCGGGTAGAGCTCGACCGGTATGCTCACCAGCCCGAACGTGATGGCTCCCTTCCACAAGGCGCGTGCCATGGTCAAGCCTCCTTGGATGCGTGCGGCGCATAGTGCGCCGCGCATTCGACGCATACGGCGACCACCAGGTGGCGCGTGACGACGACGCCGCATTCGAGGCAGGTCGTCAGCGGCGGCTCGGCGGTGCGCCGGCATTGCCCCGAGCCGCAGCCGTCGCGGCGGCAGGGCCGTAGATCGTCGGGGCAGAACAGCATCGCCGCACCGCTGGCGCGTCAGGGACGCGCCTCATGCAGCGCGACGGCGCGCGCGAGCGGTCCGCGCGGGCGCTGCCCCGCGGCGTCGCGCCAGCCGAACACCTCGGCCATCGCGCGCACCTCGGGCAGCACGTAGATCGGCGCGTCGCGCTCCGCGAACAGCGGGCGGAGGTGCGCCTCGTAGAACGCGACCGGCACGTTGATGCACCCGTAGGAGATCCGGTTGTCGTCGACCGCCGGCGTCGCCAGCCGCTCGAGCCGGCGCTCCTTCTTGTTGGTGGTGATCACGCGGTGCATCGAGACGCCGGCGTCGTAGTCGACCCACACGACGTCCTCGCCACGCGCGTTGTGGCCGCGCTCGCCGACGAAGCGTCCCGCTGGCGTCGTGCGCTCGTGCGGCAGCACGTCGGCCAGCGCGCGGTCGCCGATGCCCGGCACCGTATCGTCGCCGCGCGCGCCGCCGAGCAGGATCGGCGTCGACGCCTGGAGGTGGGCATCCGCGCCGAACACGTGCATGCGCGCCTGGCGCTTGTCGATCACGACGAACGGCGCGTCGCCGGCGTCGTTCGAGGCGGCGACCCACTGCGCCAGCAGCCGGACGTCCTGCGAGACGACCTCGTCGCCGAAGGACGCCGAGCGCACCGGCACGGGCGCAGGAGCGTTCGCGGCAGGACGCGGCGCGGCCGGAAGCCACAGGAACGCGAGCGCCAGCGCGCCGATGGCGAGACCGGCGGCGGCGCCCGTCGCGATATCGCGATCCCACCAGCGCACGGGGCGTGCGCTCGCGTCGAAGTCGGTCAGCCGGCCCGGAGCGGGCGCCGGCTGGGAAGGTTGCTCGACCATCTAGTTCCGGTCCACGCGGGCCGTGCGCTCGGTGCGCATGCTGTCGCGGGAGGTGGTCGTCGTGCTTTGCGTGTAGGTCGGCGCGGGGCTGCTCGTCGTGGCCGACGCCGCCGGCGCGCTCATCGTGCCGGACGAGCCGGTCGACGACGTGGTCGGCGCAGGCGACGTGCCCGAGTTCACTGCCGCACCGGTGCCGCCGGGCGGATTGTTGCTCGGGTAGGCGGACGGCGGCGACGTGCCGGCATTGAAGCCCGAGCTCGACTGGCCGGTCGACGGGGCCGGAGCGGTCGCACCGCTCGGCATCGCAGGATTGGTGGCCGCGGGCGGCGTGGTCTGCGAGTTGGTCGACCCGCCGGCCGACGAGCTGGACTGCGCGAATGCGAACCCCACGGACGTGGCGAACGACGCCGCAACGAGAGTAGCGATGACGGATTTCTTCGAAGGCATGGTGACTCCTGTGGATTTTCTGGGCCGGGGCCCCCGAAGGGCGAACCCGGCGCGCGGGACATCGGCCATGCTGGCGAAATGCCCGCCCGAGTCGAATCGGGGCGCACCGCCATCGCGAGTAGGACACCGGCGGACGCGCGGTGACGGGATGACAGACGGGCTCGCGTCCACCAGCTCGCACCGCGGGCGTCACAACCGCCTTGGGAGGGCGGAGCGTGCGGAAGGGGACGTCCGGACGG
>DATLIR010000274.1:0-12949 GCA_035539315.1 Casimicrobiaceae bacterium | reverse complement strand
ATGGGCGCGGCGAGCTGCGACCTGCCGACCATCGCGCTCTCCGGCGGGCCGATGCTCAACGGCCGCTTCCGCGGCGAGCTGATCGGCTCGGGCACGTCGACCTGGAAATTCACGGAGAAGCTCAAGACCGGCGAGATGACGATGGACGATCTCGCCCAGGCCGAGGCGGCGCAGAGCCGCTCCACCGGCCACTGCATGACGATGGGCACCGCGTCGACGATGGCGTCGATGGTCGAGGCGCTCGGCATCGGGCTGCCGACCAACGCGGCGATTCCCGCGGTCGACTCGCGCCGCCGCGTGCTCGCGCGCATGGCCGGCAGGCGCATCGTCGAGATGGTGCACGAGGACCTCCGCATGTCGAAGATCCTCACCAAGGAGGCGTTCGAGAACGCGATCATGGTCAATGGCGCGATCGGGGGGTCGACCAACGCCGTCGTCCACCTGCTCGCGATCGCCGGGCGGCTCGGCGTCAAGCTCACGCTCGACGACTGGGACCGGCTCGGCCGCGAGATCCCGTGTCTCGTGAACCTGATGCCGTCGGGGCAATACCTGATGGAGGACTTCTACTACGCGGGCGGGTTGCCGGTGGTGATCCGCGAAATAGGCAAGTTCCTTCACAAGAAGGCGCTGACCGTCAACGGCAAGTCGCTGTGGGAGAACAGCCGGGGTGCGGTCAACTACAACGCGAAGGTGATCACGCCGCTCGCGGCGCCATTCAAGCCGCTCGGCGGCATCGCCGTCGTGCGCGGCAACCTCGCGCCGGACGGGGCGGTCGTGAAGCCCTCGGCCGCGACGCCCAAGCTCATGCGCCACAAGGCGCGCGCCGTCGTGTTCACCGACATCGACGACCTGCACAAGCGCATCGACGACCCGAAGCTCGATGTCAGGGAAGACGACATCCTGGTGCTGCAGAACTGCGGGCCGAGGGGCTACCCCGGCTTCCCGGAGGTCGGCAACTTCGCGCTGCCGCAGAAGCTCCTGAAGAAGGGCGTCACCGACATGGTGCGCATCTCGGACGCGCGCATGTCGGGGACCGCGTACGGCACCGTGGTGCTGCACACGTCGCCCGAGGCGGCGATCGGGGGTCCGCTGGCACTGGTGCGCACGGGCGACACGATCGAGCTCGACGTCGCGAAGCGCCGCCTGGTGCTGCACGTTACCGACGAGGAGCTCGCGCGCCGGCGCGCGAAATGGAAGGCGCCCAGGCCGCACAGCGACCGCGGCTGGGTCAAGCTCTATTGCGACACGGTGCAGCAGGCGGACAAGGGGGTCGACCTCGATTTCCTGGTGGGCCATTCGGGCGCCGGCGTCGGCCGGCCGAGCCATTGAGCGGCGAAAGGTACAGACCTGCTTTTCGCCGAATCCATTCAGCACGAAGAGCTTCGGACGGCCGGGCGCCGTTCGTGCGGCAACGGCCACGAAAGCCCGGGCGCCGTGCGGTGGTCGGGCGCTAGTCGACCTTGGCGCCCGAGCGCTTGACGATATCGGCCCACTTGTCGCGCTCGCGGCCGAGGAACGCCGCGAACGCCGGCGGGCCGAGCACGCGCGCTTCCGCGCTCTGCTGCGCGAACCGCTCGCGCACGTCGGCGAGCTCCATCACGGCGGCGAGCTCGGACGCGAGGCGCTGCACGATCTCGCCCGGCGTCCCCGTCGGCGCGAGCACGCCGAAAAACGACAGCACCTCGAAGTCCGGGTAGCCGCTTTCGGAGAGCGTCGGCACGTCCGGCAACGCGGCGAGGCGCTGCATCGACGTCGTGCCGAGCACGCGCAGCCGACCGGATTGCACGTGCTGGTTCACCTCGATCGGCGTGGCGAACATCATCGGCACCTGGCCCGACACGAGGTCGACGATCGCCGGCCCGCCGCCCTTGTACGGCACGTGCTGCAGGTCGACGCCCGCGCGCAGCTTGAACAGCTCGCCCGCGAGATGCGGCACGGTGCCGTTGCCCGCCGAGGCGAACGAGATCGTGCCCGGTTGCGCCTTGGCGAGCGCGACCAGCTCCGCGGTCGACTTCGGCGCGAACGCGGTGTTGACGACGAGGATGAACGGCGACACCGCGAGCAGCGAGACCGGCGCGAAATCCTTCTGCGGATCGTAGGGCAGGCTCGGGTAGACGACCTGCGAGATCACGAACGGCGTCGGTGCGAACAACAGCGTGTAGCCGTCGTTGCGCGCTTTCGCGACCTCGGCGTTGCCGACCGTCGTCCCGGCGCCCGGCTTGTTCTCGATGACGATGCTGGTCCCCATCCGCTCGGCGAGCTTCTGACCGACCAGGCGCGCGATGATGTCGGTCGCGCCGCCGGGCGCGAACGGCACGATCATCCGCACCGGCCGGTTGGGGTAGGGTTGCGCGACCGCGGCCGCGGCGAACATGGCACCGGCGCAAGCGAGCGCGGCGAGGACGAAGTGGAACGCGGGACGGGCAGGCATGCTTCCTCCGGCAAGGGTGCACGGGGCGACGGCTCGCGGCGCTCCCGCCTCGCCGCGATCTTCCCACACCGGCTGCGCCACGCGACAATGACGGCCCTTTCGCCATGAACGCGCCCGACTACCTGAATCCCGCCGTGCCTGCCGGCATGCGGCGCGTCGTGCTTCCGGTCGTCGATGCGACCGACGCGGCGCTCGCCGGCTACGGGCGGCTGGTCGACGATCCCGCCAAGGTGCACGTCGAGATCACGCGCTGGCCCGCGACGGGATGGCGCACGATCGACGACGACTCGGGCGACCAGGGCGGCACGACGCAGGGCACGTTCCACTGCGACTGGCGCGGCGACGTGCTGTACGGGCGCAACGAAGCGGTCGGCGGTCATTACGTGCTCGCCTACGCGTGCGAGCCGGGCGATGCGCGCGAAGACCACGATCGAGCGCCGGGTCGCATGCTGTTGTGGCACGCCAACTACCATCCGGACGGCGGGCAGCTGTTCTTTCCGCTCGACGCGCGTCCATTCGTCGTCCCGCTCGCGCGGCCCGGCGACGACGTGCGTCCCGAGGACTTCGTCGCGTTCCGCTTCGACGGGACGCGCGGCCTGTACATCCACGCCAACGTCTGGCACGAAGGCGTGTTCGCGGTCGCCGGCTCGCAGCGCTTCTTCGACCAGCAGGGAGCGGTGCACGCGCGCGTATCGCTCGACTTTCCGCGGGAGTTCGGGTGCCTGCTCGAGGTAAGACTCTGATTCCGCAGCGGAGCGAAGGCATCGTCGGGGGGGCGGATCCCGGGAGTGGCAGCGCCGGGCGCTGACCCCTGACGCGCGCACCGTGACCGACACGACATCCTCGGGCCCGCTCGACGCCGGCGCGCTACCCGTGCGCGTCGTCGCGACCACGGCGCCGCTCCGCTGGCTCGCGCTCGGCTGGCGCGATTTCACGCGCGCCTTCGGCCCGAGCCTCTTCCACGGGATGATCGTGATGCTCGCGGGCATCCTGATCGCGGCCGTCGCGATGCACGTCTGGCCGGTCGTTCCCGGCGCGTTCTCGGGCTTCGTGCTGGTCGCGCCGATCCTCGCGACCGGGCTCTACGAGCTGTCGCGCCGCCTCGAGCGCGGCGAGCGGCCCACGCTCGCGCACGCGCTCGGCGCATGGCGGCGCGGCACGCGCCCGCTGGTCTGGCTGGGCGTGGGCCTCGCGTTCGCGGCGACCGCCTGGGTGCTGGTGTCCGCGTTGCTCGTCGCGTTGTTCGTGCGCGAGCCGATCGTCGGCCTCGAGGGCTTCCTGCGCTACATCGTCGTGTCGCGCGGCTCGAACCTGTTCTGGATCTGGATGCTCGTCGGCGGCGTGGGCGCGGCGCTCGTGTTCGCCGCGACGGTCGTGTCGGTGCCCCTGCTGCTCGACCGCCGCGTGGACCTGGGCGCCGCGCTCGCCACCAGCGTGCGCGCGGTCGGCGCCAACCCGTTCGCCATGGCGCTATGGGCGGCCGCGATCATGGTGCTGACGGCGCTGTCGATGGCCACCGTGATGGTCGGCTTCGCTTTCGCGATTCCGGTGATCGGGCACGCGAGCTGGCATGCGTACCGCGACGTCGTCGACGCGAGCTCCGCGGCGCCCCGCGAGGGGGGGCAGTGATGCTCGACCTCTCCGAGGAGGCGATCGCAGAGTTCGGCATGACGTTCGGCATCGGGGCGTTCATGCTCTACATGCTGTTCGTTATCTTCGACCTCGCGCGGAAGTCGAAGGCCGGGCGCCTGGGCACCTTCGTGCTGTTCTTCGTGCTCGCGTTCGGCATGATCGGGTTCGTCGCGAAGTCGATCATCGCGAAGCTGCTCGGCCTCTAGGTCGCCGTGCCGCGCGCGCGCGGCTAGAATCGACGCCCCGACTCCCCCGTGCCGGTCTCGCCATGCCCACCGTTCGCTACCTCGTCCACGACGTCGACGCGGTGCTGCCGTTCTACGCGGCGCTCGGCTTCCGGCAGGTCGACCGCTGGGGGCCGCCGTTCGCGATCCTCGAGCGCGAGGGACTCGCGCTGTGGCTGGCCGGGCCCGGGACGTCGGCCGCGCGCCCGATGCCCGACGGCGCCAGGCCGGTCCCGGGCGGCTGGAACCGCATCGTGATCGAGGTCGTCGACCTCGACGCGACGATCGGGCGCCTGCGCGACGCCGGCGCCCGCTTCCGCAACGACCCGATCGATGGTCCGGGCGGGCGGCAGGTGCTGGCCGAGGACCCGGCCGGCAATCCGGTCGAGTTGTTCGAGGCGACGAGCGGTTGAACGCGGCCCCGACCCGGAAGGAGTAGGTTGCAACAGGGCCTGCCGATGCCTCGACCACAACCTGCTCCGCACCCGCCTGCCCCTGCCTTCATGGCGCTTTCCGCCGACCACGCCCTGCTGATCGCCCGCGTCGCGCTGGGCGATCGCACGGCGTTCCGGCAGCTCTACGACGCCACCAGCCCGTCTCTGATGGGCGTTGCGCTTCGTATTGTCCGGGACCGGAGCCGCGCCGAGGACGTGCTCCAGGACGCGTTCGTCAATATCTGGCACCGGGCCGGGAGCTACCGTGCGGAGGCGGGCTCCCCGCTCACCTGGCTCACCGCGATCGTGCGCAACCGCGCGCTCGATGCGTTGCGCAGCGAGGCGCGCCATCCGGCGGACTCGCTGACCGACGACGAGGACGAGATGACCGACATCCAGGACGATCGCCCCGATCCGCTCGGCTTGCTCACGCAGGCCGCGGACGCGCTCGCGATCCGCGCCTGCCTCGAGGCGATCGACGGCTCGCAGCGGCAATGCCTCGCGCTCGCCTACTACCACGGCCTCACGCATTCCGAGATGGCGGCGCACCTGGGCTCGCCGATCGGCAGCGTCAAGGTGTGGCTGCGCCGCGGGCTCGAGAAGATCCGCCGCTGCCTGGAGCGCGCGAAGTGAACTACGACCGCCCCGACCTCCTCGAGCGCCTCGCGGCCGAGTACGTCTTCGGGGCGATGACCGGGCCGGTGCGTCGGCGGTTCGAGCGCCTCCGCCTCACACTGCCCGCTGCCGACGCCGCGGCGGTCGCCTGGGAGGCGCGCAGCGGTCCGCTGGCGCGCTCGGTGCCGGCGGCGGCCCCGTCGCCGCAGGTGTGGAGCGAGATCGACCGCCGCACCGGCGGGACCGGGGAAGCAACCGCGCAAGCGCGCGCCCGCGCCGGGGCGGGATGGTGGCGCTGGCTCGCGCCCGTCGCCGGCCTCGCGTTCGGCGTCGTCGCGACGCTGGGCGTCGTGCGCCTCGCGCCCGACGCGATCGTGCCGATCGAGGCGATCGTGCAGGAGCGCGGCACGCTGCCGCAGAGCTACGTCGGCCTGCTCACCGACACGACCGGCGCGGCGACGATCCTCGCGAGCTCGACGCGTCACGGCCGCACGATGTCGATCAAGGTGCTGCGCCCGATCGAGGTTCCCGCCGGCGGCGTGCTGCAGCTCTGGGCCCTGCCGCGCGACGGCGAGCCGTTCCCGCTCGGCGTGGTGCCGCGCGAAGGGAAGGGCAGCTTCGAGATGTCCGACACGTCCGAGAAGCTCCTGTCGAACGTGCCCCGGCTCGCGGTATCGATCGAAGAGCGGCCCGCGTCGACGGGTGCGCCGCCGTCCGGGTTCATCCTCACCGGGCACTGCGTGAAGCTCTGGTAGCCGGAGCGGCCTGCCTGGCGGGCGAATATTCGCGCGCGCGATGCCGCCGCAGCGGGTGTCTCCGAACCCGCGATCGCTCCGTATTCGCTTTGGACACGGCCGAGCGTGGCCGTCCCTCAGCCGAATCGGAGACCACCATGAACGCACGCAATACCCTCAATGCCACCGCCTTGACCGCCCTGCCGCTCGTGGTCGGGCTCGTGCTGGCGTTCGTCGTCAGCTATGCGTCTGCGCAAGCCACCGCGGAGAAGAATGGCGTCCTGACCGACGCGGAAGGGCGCACCCTTTACACGTTCGACCCGGACACGGCGGTCAGCTCCCGCTGCAACGGCGGCTGCGCCGCGGCATGGCCCCCGTTCGCCACGGCCGAAGGCGCCAAGCCGGCGAGCGGTTACTCGATCGTCGTGCGCAACGACGGCGGCCGCCAGTGGGCGATCGACGGCAAGCCGCTCTACCGCTTCGCGGGGGATACGAAGCCCGGCGATGTGCTCGGCGACGGGCACGGCGGCGCGTGGCACGTCGTCAAGCGCGGCACCCAGAAGGCGTCGACGTCCGTGAACTTCACGGGTTACGCGTATTGAAATTTCCATGGCCGGGGCCGGGGCGCAGAGGCACCATGACACACGAGGCGCGAAGGCCCCCTGCTCCGAGGACGAGGAACCACGATGAGACACGATGCACGCGGAATCCCGGTGTCGTCCGGCTCCGCCGAAGCGATCGCCCATTACGAGACGGCGATCGGCCAGCTCCACTCCTATGTCGGGGACCCGGTCGCGTCGCTCGATCGCGCGGTCGCCGCGTCGCCCGACTTCATCGCCGGCCATCTCGCCAAGGCGCTGGTGCTGGCAACCTTCGCCGAGCGCCAGTACGCGCCGGCGATCGCCGCGTCGATCGACGCGGCTCGCCGCCACGGCGCCCACGCCAATGACCGCGAGCGCGGCCTCGCGGCCGCGGCGCAGCACCTGTCCGCCGGCGCGTGGCACGAGGCCTGTGTCGCGCTCGACGCAGTGCTGGTCGACCATCCGCGCGACGCGCTCGCGCTGCAGGTCGCGCACCTGATGGACTTCTACCGCGGCGACGCGCTCAACCTGCGCAACCGCGTCGCGCGCGTGCTGCCCTACTGGAGCCACGACGTGCCCGGCTACTCGTACGTGCTCGGCATGTACGCGTTCGGCCTCGAGGAGATGAACCAGTACGGCGAAGCCGAGGAGACCGCGCGTGCCGCGCTTGCGCTCCAGCGCAAGGATGGCTGGGCCGTGCACGCCGGGACGCACGTGATGGAGATGCAGGGGCGCATCGACGAGGGGATCGCGTGGCTGACGTCGCGCGAGCGCGACTGGTCGCCGGACAACGGCTTCGCATTCCACAACTACTGGCACCTCGCGCTGTTCCACCTCGACCGCGCCGATCACGCTCGGGTGCTGGCGCTCTACGACAGCGCGATCCATGCCGGGCCGGCGCCGATGCTGCTGGCGCTGGTCGACGCGACCGCCCTGCTGTGGCGCCTCAAGCTCGACGGTGCGGACGTCGGCGGCCGCTTCGACGACGTCGCCGACGAATGGGAGGCGAAGCTCGGCGAGGAGGCGGGCTTCTACGCGTTCAACGACCTGCACGCGGCCCTCGCGTTCGCGGCGACCGGACGCGAGAGCGCGATCGTGCGGCTGCTGCAGCGGATGGCGCGGGCGGCCGAGGGGCAAGACGCCAACGCGACGATGACGCGCGAGGTCGGCGCTCCGCTCGTGCGGGCAGTGGCCGCTTACGGACGCGGGCGCTACGACGAGGCGGTCGACCTGATCGCGCCGGTGCGCGACATCGCGCACCGGTTCGGCGGCAGCCACGCGCAGCGCGACCTCGTCTCGCTGACGCTGATCGACGCGGCGCACCGCGCCGGACGCGTCTCGCTGGCGAAGCACGTGCTTGCCGAGCGGCTCACGTCGAAGCCGGAGGCGCAGTGGGGCCGGCGCATCCTCGCGCGCATCGATGCGCACGCCGTCGCGACCCAGTGAATCGAGGCGCTTTTCGATAGAAACGGAGGAACCGGAGCTCCAGCACCGGCCGGCGGCGAGTACGCTTTTCGGAGCAGGAGGCCGGTCGAGCGCGGACGCCTCCCCTCGAAAGCCCGGGCAACATCGGGACAGGCGCCAGCGGGTACCATCGCGGCGCGGGCACGTCGCCCGCGCCATGCGACCTCCGCGATGACGCTCGACCGCTTCCACGGCATCTACCCGATCCTGTACGCCTTCTTCGACGCCGACGGCCGGCCGTCGCGCGACGGCATCGTCGCGCAGGTCGAGGCCGCGGTGCGCCACGGCGCGCACGGCGTCGCGGTGCTCGGCATCGCGACCGAGACCAACAAGCTCGACGCGCTCGAGCGGCGCACGATCATGGAATGGACGGCGCAGGCGCTCGACGGCCGCCTGCCGCTCGCGGTCACGATCGCGGAGCCTTCGGTGCACGGGCAGGTGGCTTTCGCGCGCGCAGCGCACGAGGCCGGAGCGAACTGGGTGATCCTGCAGCCGCCGCCGGTGGCGGGACTCGCCGAGATCGAGTACCTGCGCTTCTTCGGCGCGGTCGCCGACGCGGCGCCGCTAGCGGTCGCGATCCAGAACGCCGCGCAGTTCCTCGGAATCGGATTGTCGAACGCAGGGCTTGCGACGCTGCACCGCAACCACCCGAACGTGAGCCTGCTCAAGGGCGAGGCGCCGGCGCATGTCATCGCGCGGCTGGTCGACGACACCGCCGGCGCGTTTCGCGTGTTCAACGGGCGCGGCGGGCTCGAACTCCCGGACTGCCTGCGCGCAGGCTGCGTCGGCATCATCCCCGCCCCCGAGTGCTTCGACCTGCAGGTCGCGGTCTACGAGGCGTTCCGCGCCGGGCGCGAGGACGAGGCCGACGCGCACTACCGCGCGATGCTGCCGCTCGTCACCTTCATGACGAGCTCGATCGACACGTTCGTCTGCTACGGCAAGCGCATCGTCGCGCGACGGCTTGGCCTCCCCGACGTGAGCGACCGCGCGCCCGCGCAGCGCCCCACGCCGTTCGGCCTGGCGATGATGGAGCGGTTCGTGGCGGCGCTGCCGCCGCTTTGACCCGAGCGGCCTACGACTCCCGCGCGATCTGCCGGCGCAACTCCCGGAAGTGCTCGCTCGGATCCTTGCCGAACAGCGGATCGGGCAACGCGGGCACGCCGTTGCGCACGGCGTCCCAGTCCGCGGGCGTCAGGTGGGCGCCCGCGCGAGCGAGCACCTCGCTCTCCTCGCGGGCGATGTGGCTCTCGTAGTACACGAGGTAGGTCGCCGCCGCGCTCTCGATGCGCTCGCGCCGCGCGACCGAGCCGGTCACGACCGCTTCGATCATCGCGAGCAGCTCCTCGCCGGCCACCGCGATGACGCGATGCTCCTGCTGGAGGCGCGCCAGGACGAGCCTAAGGTCGGGGCAGTGCCGCGCGAGCCGATCGAACGCGATGTCCTCGCGCGGGTGATGGACGTGGTCCGAGTACTCGCGCAGGTAGCGCACGATGTCCACCATCAGCTCGTAGTTCGGCTCGCCGCCCGCGTGGAAGACGTCGACCTCCTTGCGCAACAGGCGCAGGAGCTGGGCGAAGTAGGCGTGCTCGGTGTGCCAGGCGGCGATGGGATCGGTCACGGCGGCGCTCCAGGCGGCGCGTCGGTGGACGACGCGCGATGGCGCCATGGTCGAACGATTGCGGCCGGCCCTCGTTGACCGCGATCAAGGACGGCGGGGTCGGCGAGGTCTTACCCGACCCCCGGGGGCTGGCGCAGCATCCCCGCGTAGATCCCCGGTGACGAGCCGGCGATCGCGACGGCGCCGAAGGCCTTCTCGTAGAACGCCGCCGGGCCCACGCCGCCCACGATGGCGTACGCGTAGCCCTGCGCCGCGAGCGCATGCATCGCAGCGAGGGCGAGCGCACGACCGATGCCCTGGCCGCGCGCCGCGTCGAGCACAGCGGTGGGCCCGAAGAAGTCCGGCGCGATCGCGTCGTGACACGCGAATCCGACCGGCCGCCCCTCCTTCACGGCCACGAAGCACGCCACCGGCAGGCGCGCGAACGCGACGTCGACCTCGGCCGCCCACGCGGGCCAGTGGGCGCGCGTCCAGTCGACCAGCACGTACTTTTCGGGCGCCAGCGCGCGCCGCACGTTGACGCCGCGCCCGGCGCAGGCGGCGAGCGCCGGCGCGAGCGGCGGCAGCTCCCACAGCTTGACCAGCATGTCGCCCACGCCGGCTCCGGTCATGCCGCGCTAGAACTTGCCGTAGGTGTTGTACGCCTCGACCGGGTCCATCCCGCCGACCAGCGCCTTGCGCATGTCGCTCTCGGTCGACATCACCTCCTCGGTCCGTCGCACGACCTCGTCGGCGATCGCGTGCGGCACGATGACGACGCCGTCGCGGTCGGCCAGGAGAAAGTCGCCGGTCGCGATCGTCACGCCGCCGATGTCGATCGGTGCCCCGTAGGCGTCCGGGATCCAGCGCGCGACGATGTCGGAGGGCGTCAGGAACGCGCACCAGACCGGGAATCCCTGCTCGAGCACCAGGGCGGTGTCGCGCGAGCCGCCGTCGACGACGTAGCCCAGCACGCCGCGCGCGGCGAGCGTCTGCGCGGACAGCTCGCCCATCAGCGCGACCTCGCGGTTGTGCGGCTGGCAGACGACCACGTGGCCGGACGGCGCCTTGGCGAGCAGCGTGCACCAGCCGAGCAGCGTCTCGTGGCGCGACTTGGTGCGATCGATGTGCCCGGACACCGTCCAGACCGGGCCGGCGAGCGTCTGTGCGGGATCGAGCGGCTTGATGTCGGGCGGCAGCACCACGCGCTCGTGGCCCATCATGCGGAGGACGTCGTGCACCGCGCCGGTGTAGCAGCGCCCCAGCCGGGCGGCCAGCGTGCCCATCGGTCAGCCGGCCCGCGACGAGCCGAACGCGCCGATGATGGCGCCGGCGACCGTCAGCCCCACGAGCGCATAGCCGGTGTTGACGAGCCACAGCGTGACGCCGCGCGCCTCGAACGCGTAGTTGAGGGCGAGCTGCGCGCCGACCAGGGCCAGCGCGAGAACGGCGCCGAGCTTCGCGCCTTCGAGCCAGCCGGCGCTGCTGCTTCGCGCGAGGAGCAGCGCGAGCACCGCGCATTCGAGGAACACCGCCAGGAACGCGACGGCGTAGGGAAGGTTGCCCGGGTTGGCGGCCTGCAGCTCGGCCATCGTCTTGCCGATGCCGGCAAGCCACGCCGCCGAGAACTGCCCGTACCACAGCGCGCCGATCACGAAATAGACCCCCGCCGCGACGACGACCGCGAGGATGCGCCTGCCGTCCATGGACCCTCCGCCTGAAAACCCGGTCTGGCGCCGGGCAGGCCGGAGTGTCGCCCGGCGCGCGCGCGCGGGCAACTCGCGCGACTCGCGGACCGGGCGACGGGGGGCGAGGGGAGGCGAAGGCGAAGCGGCCGGCGAAGCACCCGGCGTCACGCCGGGTCGACGCGCCCGAGTCCGAACACCTGCTGGATGCGGGCGCGGTAGCTGCGCCCCGACACGATCGCCGTTCCGTCGGCGAGCACGATCGTGTACTCGCCGTGCAACTGCGGGCGCAGCTCGCGCACGAGCGTGAGGTTGACCGCGTGCGAGCGGTGCACGCGCAGGAACACGGCAGGGTCGAGGCGCGAGCAAAGCGAGGTCAGCGTCTCCTTGTGCAGGAAAGGACGCTCGGCCCAGATGCGGACGTAGTTGTCCTCGGCCTCGAGCCGCGTGATCGTCTCGACCGGCACGATCACGATGCGGTGCACCGAGCGCACCGGAATGCGAGTGAGCCACGGCGGGCCGGAAGGCGGCGGCGCGACATAGTCGGCGCCGTTGCCGACAGCGCTCTCGCCGTCGGCGGGCGCGGGCATCGAAAGCACGAACGGGTCATCCATCGCGGCGCTCCGGGCGCTGATTCACCGGACCGGACCGTCTCCCCTTGGTCCCGCCCCATTCCATGTATGTGCAACGATATGACCGGAACCTAGCGCAACGGAGGCGCAGCCGCAAGTGGGGGAGCGACGAAACGCCGCGGGCGCCGACGAAACGTTTCGCGGCGCGTGGGACGCGGTTCGCCCCCGCGCCACGCCGCTTGACGGAATCGCGCGCACGCGCCGGGCGGCGCGCGTAGCGTCGGGGGTGTGCGGAGCCGCTCCGGAGCTTTCACCGGCGGGGACCCCCAGTCGCCTCGGCAAGCGCTCGCGCGGCTCCGCATGCTTCGCTTCCCGCCCGGCCCGCGACGCGCGACGCCGGGGTCCCGACCGGCGTCGTTACGCGGGTTCGCGCATCGCGCGGCGCACCTGGCGCCCGAGCGCGTTGACGACGTCGAGCGACATCATCCGCGACGCCTCGCGCTGCGCCTTGTCCCAGTACGGCAGCGCCGCGGCGAAGCGTGCTTTCCCCGCCGCGGTGAGCCGCAGCTCCTTGACGCGGCGGTCGCTCCCGGGCCTCACGCTCACCAGCCGCGACCGGCGGAGGTTCTCGACGGTCCGCGACAGCGTGGTCTGGTCGGTGAGCGTCGCCGCGCCGAGCGACGTCAGGTCGACGGGCTCCATCGCGACGATCGCCCACATGAGCGCGAGCTGGTTGGCGCGCAGTCCCACCGGCTCGAGCGCCTTGTCGTACAGCGTGTTCACGACCCGTCCGACGAGCTTGAGCTGCGAGAACGCGCATTCGCGCCTTCCGCGGTGGACGTAGGACGCCCACGGCGGCACCGCGTCGAGGCCGAGCCGTCGGGCCAGGTCCATGCCGTCGTCGCGCGGCCGGGCGGCCCAGGCGGGCGCCGCGGTCGCAGGTCGGCTGCCGCGCGTGCGGGCGGCCGGGGGCGGGG
>DATLIR010000273.1:0-4651 GCA_035539315.1 Casimicrobiaceae bacterium | reverse complement strand
ACCCAGGCCGCCGCCCCCTGAGGAGCCGCCGCCGCCGCTGCCTGAGCTCGAGCCGGGCGCGGTCGATGCCGAGGTGATCGCGGTGCTGAAGGAGGAACCCAGGCTCGAGGTAAAGCGGCCGATGTCGCGCGTGTTCCAGTTATCGCCGCTGTACCAGCTGGGCGACTGGGCGGCGGCCTGGGTCGCGAACACCGTCGCAAACCGCTCGGCCCAGCGTTGTTCCACTTCGAGCGCGAGCGCCGCGGGCAGGTTCTTCTCGTAGAGCTCGGGCGTGAGCGGCGGCGCATCGACGAGCTTGAGCTCGTCACCCTCGGCCACATCGAGGAAGAGCCGAAAGCCGGCGATGTGATCCATCACGGCGCGGCCGGCAACGGTGGGTGCCTTGAGGAGCTTGCCGAATACGCCGTTCGCGAGCAGTGCTGCGAGAGCAGCGCCGATCGCGACCCATCCGGCGGGTGTCAGGAACCACCAGTTGGGACCGAACCCGCCCAGAGTCGCTCCGAGCAGCACCACGCCCGCTCCGAGCAGCAGGCTGAGCGCGATGCCGCCCGCGTGCCAGCCGCCGTTGATGCGGAAGAAGGACGGCGTGTGCTGCTTCTTGAGCACCGCCGCATGACTCCGCTTCGCACCGCCAACCAGAATGTGGTTCTTGTCGTCGAGCTCGACGCTCGAGCCAGCCGCGAACAGCTTGTCGCGGAGCGTCGATTCATCCTCGGCGAATGCCTCCGCCGCCTTCGGCTCCATACGATAGAGCGTGTATTCGCTCTTGCGGCCAAAGAGTCCCTTGCTCGCCTGCTCGATGCGCAGCCCGCCCTTGACGGCGAGTGCCAGCACGGCGGCCGCGAAACACCGATCGTCGTAGCCCATGCGCGAGAGGTAGCGCATCGAGGCCGGCGAGTGCCCCTTGGGTGCTTCGTAGTGCGGCACGACGATGCGCCCGGGCGGATCGCGCCCCACCGCGTTCCAGGCGCACCAGTAATAGAGAATCAGCAACCCGAGCCCGGTGGCCGCGAGCAGCGCCGGCCACGCATCGCGGAACAGGTAGCCGGCGCGGCGCGCCGCTCCCGGGGGCGTGACGTGACCCTTTGGCCAGCTCGCGACGATGGTGAGTCCTTCGCCCGGCCCGAGTCCGCGCGTGGTGCGGTAGGTGGCGACGCCGGCGTCGAGGCCGGCGGTCCATTCGCGGCCTTTCGCCCCTTGCGGCCCGGTGTACGCCTCGACGCGGATCGTCTCCGCAGGCACTTCGGCGGGCAGCACGACTTCGGCAACGACCTCGTCGATCGGAAACGCCCAGCCGTTGCCCGTGACGTTCCAGTAGAGCTCGTCGTGATCCGCGAAGTACCCGAGCTGTCGGTCGCTCGCATAGGCGATGGTGTACGTGTGCTCGCCGGGGGCGAGCTCCACCGCCGCATCGCCGATCCAGACGCGTACGCCGTTCGAGCGCTTCTCGACGCGGTAGGGCTCGGCCCGACCATCACGCGTCACCCCCCGCACGTCGAAGCCCGCTACCACGCGCTCACCGCGGTTGTTCGTGTACACCGTCGGGAAGTCACGGAATATCCCACGCCGGATACCGACGCCCTCTGCGCGCACGCTCAGCGTCTCTCGGACCTCGAGCGTGCTGTCGGGACGCACGCGAATGTCGCTCTGCCAGGCGAGAATGCGCTCGTCGGCTCGTGCGCCGGCCGCCGCGAAGAGGAACGCGAGGGCGAGCGGCACGACCGTGCGCAGAACCCGCCCGAGACATGCTCGTCGCATCACGCCACCTTCGCCGGCTCGAACTCGAAATACTCTGCCGGGCCGAAGCCGAACAGCCGGGCCGGGATCACGTCCGGAAACGTCGCGATCCGGGTGTTCAGGTTGTTGACCGCGCCGTTGTAGTAGCGGCGCGCGTATTGGATCTGGTTTTCGGCGTCGGTGAGATTCTTCATGAGCTCGATATAGCTCACGCTCGCTTTCAGCTCGGGATAAGCCTCGGCGATCGCGATCAGGCGTCCGAGACCGGCGCCCAGTTCATCTTCGACACGCGCCCGCGCCGCGGGGCGCGTCTCGCGTATACCGCGCGAGCGTAGCTCGGCGACGTTTTCGAACACCGAGCGCTCGTAGCCCGCGTGCTGCTTTACGACCTCAACCAGCTTCGGAATCAGGTCATGGCGGCGCGCGAGCTGCACGCTGACGTCGCTCCAGGACTGCGCGACTCGGTTGCGGTCGCGGACCAGCAGATTGTAGGCGACGATTCCCCACAGGAGCACACCCGCCGAGAGCACGAGGGCGATCATCGTGCTCACGCGAGATCGGCCACGATCTGCTTGAAGCGCGGATGGTCGTGCAGCGGCACGAGGTCGTTATCGTTCATGAGCCATCGCGTATTGGACCAGCCGAGGGCAACGGCGCGCTCGAGCAGATCGAGCGCGGTCCCCTGATCACCCGACAGCATCGCCGTGCAGGCGGCGTTGTAATGGGTCTGCGGATCATCCGGGCGCAGTGCCACGGCCCGCTCGATGAAGCGGCGCGACTCGTCCTTCCGCCCGAGCATTGCCAGCACGCCGGAGCCGTGATCGTAGGCGGCGGAATCGTCCGGATCGATCGCGAGGCGCCGCTCGATCGCGACCCAGGCCCGCTCGATAGCGCCTTGCTCGCCGGCGCGGTCGCCGAGCGCCTGGTACTCCTGGATCGCCATGGTGATCGGCAGGTAGTCGTCCGGGCGTAATGCGAATGCGATCTCGTAGTGACGGACGGCGCGTGCATGATCACCCTGCGTGACGAGGAATCGGGCGTAGTAGTAGTGCGCGTCGAACAAACGTGCATCGAGCGTGATCGCATGCTCGAAGGCCGCCGCGGCTTCCGGTACCTGACCGTCGCTGGCGAGGACCTGGGCGCGCGCGACGTGAGCCACGGCGAGCCCGGGCGCGAGCTCGAGCGCGCGCAGGCTCGCGTCACGTGCATCGTCGAACGGTACTGACCGGTCGGCCAATCGGAACCGCATGTGGGCGAGTACGCTTGCAAGCGCGGCGTGCGCCTCGGCGAACCGCGGATCCAGGCGGATCGCCTCGCGAAAGAACTCCGCGGCGGAGCGCTGCTCGGTCGTTTTTTCGCGGCGCATGAGCTGCCGGCCGCGCAGGAAGAACTCGTGGGCAGCGAGGTTCTCGGTACCGCGTCGCTCGAGCCGCGCCGCGTCACCTTCGAGCAGCGTGAGACGCAACGCGCGCACGGTCGCGCGCGCGATCTCTTCCTGGATCGCGAAGATGTCCTGGAGCAGCCTGTCGAATGTCTCCGACCAGAGCAGCGCGCCGTCGGCGGCGACGAGCTGGGCGGCGACCCGCACGCGCTCGCCCGCCTTGCGCACGCTGCCGTCGAGCACCGCGCGCACCGAGAGCAGCCGCGCGACCTCGCGGTTGTCTACGGCGCGGTCCTTGAACTGAAAGGATCCGGACCGGGATGCGACGCGCAGCCCGCGCACCCCGGCGAGCGCATTGATGATCTCCTCGGCAGCGCCCTCGCAGAAATACCCCTGGTCGCGGCCTGGACTCATGTCGGCGAAGGCGAGCACTGCGACGGACGGGTCGGAAGCCGCCGCCGGGAGGGCGCCCGACCGCCGCGCGCTCGCTCGATCGGAATCGGCCTCTGGCACCGGCGGCGCGACGTCCGCCTGCGGGCCCTTGCTAGCGCCGAAGCCCCACGCCACCGCGACCGCAACGAAAAAGCCCGCGATCACAAGAACGATGATGAACCGCAGCGCCCAGTCGGGTAGACCGAGCGGCACGAGCATCGTCGAGACCACCTGGACGAGTAGCCAGCCGGCGGCGGCATACGCGAGCGCGACGCGCGCTACACGACCCGATCTAAGGTTCTGCCAACGACTCTTGTACCGCGCTTCGGACTCTCCCATGGGATCACATTATCGACGCCGACCTTGCCGCGGTGCCACTCAGTGCGTCCGAGGGCTCCGGCGCGCAGGACCTTGCCTCTCGCGAGGGTGCCGCCCGGGGTTGGATCACTGGACCTTCGATGCGATCATCCCGTCCAGCCGACCGGCAGGCCCAGGCTGTTGATGGTGAATCGAAGTCTCTCGCTCAAGGCGTTTCTGGCCGAATTGCGCCGCCGGCGCGTCATACGCGTCCTCCTCCTGTACGCGATCGCCGGCTGGGTGATCATCCAGGTCGCTTCGACCGTGCTGCCGGGTCTCCACGTCCCCGCCTGGTCGGTGACGCTGGTCATCGTGCTCGTCGCGCTCGGCTTGCCGTTCGCTGCAATCCTGGCCTGGGCGTTCGACGTAGAGGACGGACGAATCTCTCGCAGCGGCGTCCCGGATATACCGGGTGAGGTGGCGCACAGGCCGCTTGGCGCCGGCGCTGCAGTCCCGCTACCCACCGACAGCGAGCCAGTCGCGAAATCGCGGGATCGCGCGCCGCCTGCGCATGCCTTGGACGAGGATCGCCGCTCGATCGCCGTGCTGCCGTTCCTGAACATGAGCGGCGATCCAGACAACGAATATTTCAGCGACGGAATCTCGGAAGAGATCCTGAACCTGCTAACCAAGCTGCCGAAGCTGCGGGTCTCGTCGCGGACCTCGTCGTTCGCGTTCAAGGGCAAGGACATGGAATTGCCGGCGGTCGCGGAACGACTCGGCGTGGGCACGATCCTCGAAGGC
>DATLIR010000272.1:0-4809 GCA_035539315.1 Casimicrobiaceae bacterium | reverse complement strand
CTAGAATCGCCCCCGTCCCCATCCCCGTCCGCCCCGCGTCGCCCGTGCCGCTGCCCCCGCGCCTGCGCTCCCGCTACGACTCGTTCGCCGACCGCGTGCTCTCGACGCTGTCGGAGGTCGAGCGCGAGGACGTGCGCGCATTCGACCGCTGGTTCTACGCTACCGGCGGCTGGCGCTGGCTGTTCGTGATCGTCGGCGCCACGACCGCGTTCGCGTGGATCGCGGCGCAATTGCCGTGGAACATGACGTTCGTCGAGGCGGCGATCCTGTTCAACCTGGTCGTGCTGATGCTGATCTGGGCCGGGCTGTCGGCGTGGTTCGGCTACCGCCGCTTCCAGGGCAAGATCTTCCGCTTCGTCGTCGTCGGACCGCTGCTCGCGCTCGCCGGCGCGTTCGTCGGCGCGGGCATCGCCGGCCTGGTCAAGGGCGTCGACCCGCTCGACTGGCTGCACGACAGCGCGAAGCTGCGCCACGTCGTCACGGCGGGGCTGGTGTTCGGCTTCCTCTACGCGCTCGTCGTCGCGCTGATCGCGCACCTGCGCAACCGCGAGTACGCTGCGCTGACGGCGCGCCTCGAATCCGAAGCACGGCAGAGCCAGCTGTCGCGCCAGCTCGCCGAGTCGCAGCTGAAGCTCCTGCAGCTGCAGGTCGAGCCGCATTTCCTGTTCAACACGCTGGCGAGCGCGCGCCAGCTCGCCGAGCGCGGCGCGCCCCATGCGGCGCAGCTCATCGGCGACCTGATCGTGTTCCTGCGCGCGGCGACGCCGGCGATGCGCGAGGCGCGCACCTCGCTCGGGGCGGAGGCCGACCTGGTGCGCGCGTACCTGTCGATCATGCGCACGCGGCTCGGCCGGCGGCTCGAGTTCGCGGTCACGATCCCGCCCGCGCTCGGCGACGCGCCGTTGCCGCCCGGCATGCTGATCACGCTGGTCGAGAACGCGATCAAGCACGGCATCGAGCCCTGGCCGCCGGGCGGGCGCGTCGAGGTCAGCGCGTACTCGCGCGACGACAAGCTCGAGATCGTCGTCGCCGACACGGGCGCCGGCGTCGACGGTCCGTCGACCGCCGGCACGGGCATCGGGCTCGCCAACATCCGCGAGCGCCTCGCGCTCCTCTACGGCGAGCAGGCCGCGCTCGAGCTCGAGGAGAACGCGCCGCGCGGATTCGTGGCGCGCATCGTGTTCCCGCGCGAGGCGCCGCCGTCGACCGTCCCGTTCGTTCCCGTCATGGCCGCCCGATGACCGATGCCCGCCCCACCGCGCTGATCGCCGAGGACGAGCCGCTGATGCGCGAGCGGCTCAAGGAGAAGCTCGCCGACGTGTGGCCCGAGCTCGTCGTCGTCGCCGAGGCGTCCGACGGCGACGAGGCGCTCGCGCTGGTCGACATCCACGAGCCGGACATCGCGTTCCTCGACATCCGGATGCCCGGACGCACCGGCCTCGACGTCGCCGCGGCGATCGGGGGCGATTGCCATGTCGTGTTCATCACCGCCTACGACCAGTACGCGATCGCCGCGTTCGACGCGGGCGCGGTCGACTACCTGCTGAAGCCGGTCGAGACCGAGCGCCTGGCGCAGACCGTCGAGCGCGTGAAGGCCAAGCTCGCGAGCGCGCCCGCGGACCTGTCGCAGATCGTGGCGGAATTGCGCGCACGCGGCGGCCCGCCGGGGTCCGCGCGCCTCAAGTGGATCAAGGCGGCGGTCGGCAAGCAGATCAAGCTGATCCCGGTCGACGACGTCGTCTACTTCCAGTCGGACATGAAGTACACGCGCGTCGTGCTCGCGCAGTCCGAGGCGCTGATCCGCACGCCGCTCAAGGACCTGCTCGCCGAGCTCGACCCCGAGCGCTTCTGGCAGATCCACCGCAGCACGATCGTCAACGTGTCGGCGCTGTCGGGCGTGCTGCGCGAGGACGCCGAGCGTCAGTTCGCGCTGTTCAAGGCGCGCCCCGACAAGCTGCCGATCTCGCGGCAGTTCACGCATTTGTTCAAGCAGATGTGAAGCAAAGGCGGCGATGGGCGATAGGCGATAGGCGATTGGACGGCGGCGTCGAGGCTGGCGATGGTGTTCCTATCGCCCATCGCCCATCGCCTATCGCCGCCCTTCTACTTCAGCACCGTCTCCTGCAGGAACCTGATCGTCGAATAGAAGTAGAAGTCGGCGTTCTCCTTCTTCGCGAACCCGTGCCCCTCGTTCGCGGCGAGCAGGTACCAGACCGGCGCGCCGTTCCTGCGCGCGGTCTCGACGATCTGCTCGGCCTCGGTGTAGGGCACGCGCGGGTCGTTGCGGCCGTGCACGACGAACAGCGGCTTGCTGATCGCCGCGGCCCTGTTCACCGGCGAGATCTTCTCGAGGAACGCGCGCATCGCCGGATCGCGCTCGTCGCCGTACTCGACGCGGCGCAGGTCGCGGCGGTAGCTCTCGGTGCGCTCGAGGAACGAAACGAAGTTGGCGATCCCCACGACATCGATCGAGCCCGCGATGCGCGCGTCGTACGTCGTCGCGACCGCGAGGCTCATGTAGCCGCCGTAGCTGCCGCCCGCGACGACGACGCGCGACGCGTCGAGGTCGGGCTGCGCCGCGATCCAGTCGAACAGCGCCCCGACGTCCTTGACCGAATCCTCGCGCAGCCGGCCGTTGTCGAGCGCGACGAAGGTCTTGCCGTAGCCGGTCGAGCCGCGCACGTTGGGCTCGATGATCGCGATGCCCAGCTCGTTCACGTAGTAGTTCCAGCGGCCGAGGAAGCCCGGGCGCGCCTGGCCCTCGGGGCCGCCGTGGATCTGGATCATCACCGGGCGCTTGCCGGCGAAGGTCGACGGCGGCCGCGCGATGAAGCCGGTGATCGTGCGCCCGTCGAAGCTCTTCCAGTCGATCGGCGACTGCACGGCGAACCGCGAGGCATCGAGGCCCTCGACGCGGGTCTCGGTCCATCGCGCGACACGGTTGCCGGCGAGCTCGAGCACGTAGACGTCGCCCGGGCTCTGCGCGGAGTTGAGGTTGAACGCGAGCGCGGTCGAGTCGGCGTGCCACTGAACGTTGCTCACCGTGCCGATCGGAACCTGCGGACGCGGCAGCTCGCGTCGCGTGTCGGCGTCGTAGAGACGCAGCGCGCCGACGCCCGCCTCGTTGACTACCAGCGCGAGGCGCCTGCCGTCGCGCGACAGCGCCATCTGCTCGACATCCCAGTTGTCCGGGCCGAACGGCTCGAGCTTGCCGGTCGCGAGGTCGAGGTACGACGCGCGCTGGAACTCGCCGTCGCGGTCGGTCGTCAGGAACAGCCCCTTGCCGTCGCGCGAGAACGCGACTTCGCTCGACGCCATCGTGCGCGCGTCACCCTCGGCGGGAAGCACGCGCCTGCGCTGCCCGGACGCGAGGTCCATGACCCAGACGAAGGTCTCGTTGACCGACTTGAACTCGTTCATCGCGAGCCGCGCATCGTCGAACGAGTAGCTGAAGTCGCCCCAGCCGGTGCCCGGCAGCGTCGCGATCTTCCTCGGCGCCGCCGCGAGAGCCCGACGCTCGACGTCACGCTCGTCGATCCGCTCGGCGCGGCGGCCGCCGGTGCGGTCGACGTCGGTCGACCCGATCAGGAGCCGGTCGCGCGCGCGGTTGACCGCCAGCGCCCGGTGGGTCCGGGTGGCATCGGTCAGCAGCAGCGGCTCCTTGGCGCCGGGATCGAGCCGGTAGAGCTGCGCCTGCTCGTTGCCCCCGACATCGCGTCCGAACACCAGCGCGTCCGGCTTCGCCGGCCACCGGGCGCCGAAGCGCACCGGCTCGCTGTAGTCGGTCAGCTGCACCGGCGTGCCGAGCGGCTGCTTGACGTCGAAGAGCTGCACCGTGTTGGTGGCGCGCGTCGCGACGATCAGCTCGTGGCGCACCGGATGCCACGACGCGAGCGAGCGGGGGCGGAACTCGGTGTAGGGCGCGACCTTGGCGGCGAGCGCCGACGGGATCGGCGGGATGCCCTGCGCCTGGAGGTTGGCGTTGGGGACAACGGCGTCCTGGGCAGCGGCGGTCGCGGCGCACATCGCGAGCACGGCGGCGGCCAGCGTCGGGAAACGGAACGAATGTGCGCGGCTCATCGTGGGACTCCAGGCGCGGGCGGAGACCGCACCGCTGCTAGAATGAAAACGCCGATTGTAGCGGCGCGGGCGCCGCAACCCCGCCTCGCGCATGCCCGCCTTCCCGCGCTTCGTCGCCCGCCCATGCTTCCTGTCGCGATCCTGCGTTTCTCGCCCACCGAGGGGCCGGGCTATTTCGGCGCGTGGCTCGCCGCGCAGGGTCGGCCCTCGCGTCTGGTGGCGCTCGACCAGGGCGAGAGCGTGCCGCGCGACCCCGACGCGTTCGCGGGCATCGGCATGATGGGTGGTCCGATGGGTGCGAACGACGCGACGCCGTGGCGCGAGCCGCTGGCTGCGTTCCTGCGGCGCGCGGTCGACTGCCGGATTCCGCTGATCGGCCATTGCCTCGGCGGCCAGGTGCTCGCGCGTGCGCTCGGCGGCACCGTGGCGCGCGCACCCGTGACCGAGATCGGCTGGCTCGACGCCGAGGCGAGCGACGCCGACGCGGCGCGCCAGTGGTTCGGCGGCCAGCAGCGCATGACGGTATTCCAATGGCACTACGACGGCTTCACGCTCCCGCCCGGGGCGTCGCGCGTGCTCACCGGCGCCGTGCATGCGAACCAGGCCTTCGTGCTCGACGACCGGCACATCGGGCTCCAGTGCCACATCGAGATGACGCGCGAGCTCGTGACGACCTGGTGCGACGGCGCGCCCGGCGACCTGCCGGCGCAGTCGAGCGCGGCGCAACAG
>DATLIR010000271.1:0-11351 GCA_035539315.1 Casimicrobiaceae bacterium | reverse complement strand
CACGTCGAGCGCGCCGAGGGAACGTTGCGCGACGGCGACTGGACCGACTTCGATCCCGTCGCGACGCCGCAGCTCATCGATGCGCCCCCGGCGCCGGGCGACGCGCTCCGTTCGACGCCGGAGGCGCGGCCATGAGCGCCGGGCGCCAGCGCCCCGCGCGCCCGCGCGTGCCCGGCCTCACCGCTCCGGACGCGGGCGCTCGCGGGGCGACCGACGGCGGCGAAGCGCCGATGCCGCGACTGCCGCACGAGCGCGACGAGTCCGCGCAGGCGATGGCGCCGCCCGCGGCATGATGGGCCTGCGGATCGGCGTGCTCGTCGCCCCCCACCTCGGTGAGGTCGTGGCGTCCGGGCGGGTTGTTGAAGAACACGCTGATCGACGAGCGCGGGAACCCCGCCACCTCGAGACGATCGCGCGCGTCCTCGGCCTGGTCGAAGGTGTCGAAGCGTCCGGCGATGATCGTTCCGGGCGTGAGCGGCGCGGCGGTTGCGTTCATGTCGGCTCCTGGGACGTGGGAGGTAGGGGTGGAGGCTCCGGCTTGAGCCCTAAGCCCTCAGCGCTTCGTGGTGGGCCGGGCTTCAGCCCGACGCGCTCATGGGCTCGTCGTGGGTCAGCCTGCCGTGATCGGCACGCCATGGGAGCGGCGCGTCGAATCCACCGGGCGCTTGCCCGGAAGCGGCTCGTGCGCGAGCGCGGCGACATCCCGCCAGTCGCCTTGCGCGCGCTCGATGCTGTTCGCGCCGGTCGCGTCGAGCACGTGGATCGCGTCGTCGTCGCGGTCGGAGTCGCCGAGGTGCACGGCGACGGTGACGCGGACCGGGCGGCGCACGCCGCGTCCGCGGCCGAGGTCGACGAAAACGCGGATCGACGACTGCGGAAAGCCGCAGGACTCGAGCCGCTCGCGGCCCCTCTCGGCCGCCTCGAATCCGTCGTAACGGCCGGCGATGATCGTGTCCATGGACGCCCTCCCTCGGTTCGCGGTCAGGAGCCGAGGATGGCGCGGGCAGGCACGGCGGCGTATCGGTCCTGCACGCGCGGTCGTGTCGGAAGGAACCCGACAGCCGCGCCGCGTAGAATCGCGCCGATGCGCCGCCCGACTGTCGCCTGCGCATCGCTGTTCGTGGCTGCCCTGGCGTCGGCGTCGTGGGCGCAGCCGGCGCCCGAGCGGCCCACGGGCTGGACGCCCAAGACGGCGGTCGAGGCGCGCCGGTTCATCGCCGCGACCGCGAATCCGCACGCGACCGACGCCGCCTACGCGATGCTCGCGCGCGGCGGCACCGCGGTCGATGCGGCGATCGCGGCCCAGCTGGTACTCGGGCTCGTCGAGCCGCAGTCCTCGGGCCTGGGCGGCGGGACCGTGATGCTGGTCCACGTCGCTCGCGAGGCGCGCGTGCACGCCTACGACGGTCGCGAGACGGCGCCTGCGGCGGCCCGACCCGAACGGTTCCTCGACGCCGCGGGCGCGCCGCTCGCGTTCGCCGACGTCGTCGCGACCGGCCGGGCCGTCGGCGTGCCGGGGACGATGGCCGCGCTCGGGCTCGCGCACGCGCGCCACGGCAGGCTGCCGTGGGCCGGGCTGTTCGAGCCCGCGATCGCGCTCGCCGAGCGCGGCTTCGCCGTGTCGCCGCGCCTCGCCGCCGCGATCGCGAGCGATCCGCATCTCGCGCAAGACGCGCGCTCCGCGGCCTATTTCCTCGACGCGGCGCGGCGGCCCCTCGCCCCGGGTGCGCTGCTCGCCAACCCGGCGTACGCCGCCACGCTGCGCACGCTCGCGCGCGATGGCGCGCAGGCGTTCTACCGCGGCCGGATCGCCGACGACGTGGTCGGGACCGCACGCGGTCACCCGATGCTGCCGAGCGACCTCACGCTCGCGGACCTCGCGAGCTATCGCGCGCTCGAGCGCACGCCGCTGTGCGGGCGCTACCGCGGCTTGCGCGTGTGCGGGATGCCGCCGCCTTCGTCGGGAGGCACCACGGTGCTCGCGATCCTCGGCATGCTCGAGCCTTACGACGTCGCGTCGATGGGGCCAGGATCGCTGTGGAGCGCGCATTTCCTGAGCGAGGCCGGCCGGCTCGCCTTCGCCGACCGCAACCGCTACGTGGGCGACCCGGCGTTCGTCGACGTGCCGGCGGGCATCGTCGATCCCGCGTACCTGCGCGAGCGCTCGCGGCAGATCCGCGCGACGGCCAGCCTCGGCCGCGCCGCGCCGGGCGAGCCGCCGGCGCCGGCAGCGGCGCGCAAGGTCGCCCGTTCGGACGTCGAGGCGGTCGAGCTACCGTCGACCTCGCACCTCTCCATCGTCGATGCCGACGGGAACGCGGTGACCATGACGACGACGATCGAGGATGCCTTCGGGGCGCGCCTGATGACCGCCGGCGGGTTTCTGCTCAACAACCAGCTGACCGACTTCTCGTTCGCGCCGCGCGATGCGCTCGGCCTCGTCGCGAACCACGTGGAGCCGGGCAAGCGCCCGCGCACGTCGATGGCGCCGACGCTCGTCTACGACCGGGCCGGGCGCGTGCTGCTGCTGGTCGGCTCGCCCGGAGGGTCGTCGATCATCAGCTACGTCGCGAAGGCGATCGTCGCGATGGTCGACTGGCATCTCGATCCGCAATCGGCCATCGACCTTCCCAATGTCGGCAGCCGCAACGGTCCCACGGAGCTCGAGAGGAACACGGCCGCCGCGGCGCTGGCGGCTCGCCTTGCTGCGCTCGGCCACGAAGTCGTGGTCATTCCGCAGCCCAGCGGCACGCAGGCGATCGCTCGTACGCCGCGCGGCTGGATCGGCGGCGCGGATCCGCGGCGCGAAGGCACGGTGCGCGGCCGGTGAGCCGGGTGCGGGCACGCTTGCCGGATCGCGCGCGCCGGGAGATCATCGCCGCGCCAGCCAAGAACAACAAGATGCCTCCTGCTCCCGCGCATCGCGTCGTGATCGTCGGCGGCGGCGCCGGCGGATTGCCGCTCGCCGCCGCGCTCGGCGACCGCCATGCGCGCGCGCACGCCGTCGAGGTGACGCTGGTCGACGCGCAGGAGACGCACGTGTGGAAGCCGCTGCTGCACGAAGTGGCGGCGGGGCGGATGGATGCCGACGCGCACGGCGTGGACTATCCGGCGATCGCGCACCGGCACGGCTTCCGCTTCCGGCAGGGCGCGATGACGGCGCTCGACCGCGCGGCGCGTACGATCACCGTCGCGGCCGTGCGCGACGACGACGGCGCCATCGTGCTCCCCGAGCGCCGCGTCGGCTACGACACGCTCGTGCTGGGCGTGGGCAGCGAATCGAACGACTTCAATGTGCCGGGCGTCGCCGCCCACACGATCAACATCGACACGCCGCAGCAGGCCGAGCGTTTCCATCGCCGGCTGCTCGCCGCGAGCGTACGCGCCGACGCGCGCAAGGGCGCGGGCGGCGAAGGCGTCGTCGAGATCGTGATCATCGGCGCGGGCGCGACCGGGGTGGAGCTGGCCGCGGAGATCCGCCAGACGACGCGAACCCACGCCACCTACGGACTCGACCACCTCGATCCGAGCCGCGACATACGCATCACGGTGATCGAGGCGGCGGGCCGCATCCTGCCGCCGCTGCCGGAGCGGATCGCCATCGCCGCGACGCAGCTGCTCGAGGCGCTGAGCGTCTCGGTGCATGTCGGGGAGCGCGTCGTCGAGGTTACCGACGACGCGGTCGAGACCGCGAGCGGCCGCCGGTTTCCGGCGGATCTCGTGGTGTGGGCGGCGGGCATCCGCGCGCCGTCGTGGCTCGCACGGATCGGGCTTGCGACCAATCGAGCCAACCAGGTGGTCGTGCACCAGACGCTGCAGTCGACCGTCGATCCCGACGTGTTCGCGCTGGGCGACTGCGCCGCCTGTCCTTGGCCCGGGCACGGCGAGAAAGCCATCGTGCCGCCGCGCGCGCAGGTGGCCTACCAGCAGTCCTCGCTGCTGGTGAAGACGGTGCGCGCGCGCCTCGCCGGCAAGCCGCTGCCGCTGTTCCGGTTCCGCGACTACGGGTCGCTGGTCTCGCTCGGCGAGCTCTCCGCGGTCGGCACGCTGATGGGCCGCCTCATCGGCGGCAGCCTGCTCGTGCAGGGGCTGATCGCGCGCTGGATGTACGCGTCGCTCTACAAGATGCACCAGATCGCGCTGCATGGCGTGGTGCGCGTGGCCCTCGACACGATCGGCCGCTTCCTCTCCGGCGGCGTCGAGCCGCGCGTCAAGCTCCACTAGCCATGGCGATGGCCATCGCGCGGTTATACTCGGGCGACGCCCGGACGGCCTGATGTCGCCCGACCTCGTTTCCGCGATCGTGCTGCTGGTGCTGGTCACCGATCCCTTCGGCAACGTCCCGCTCGCGGTGGCGTCGCTGCGTGGCGTGCCGCGCGCGCGACGCGCGCGCGTGGTGCTGCGCGAATGCCTGATCGCGTACGCGGTGCTGCTCGCGTTCCTGTTCGGCGGCCAGGCCTTCCTGGCGCTGATGCACCTGTCGGAGACCTCCCTGTCGATCGCCGGCGGCGTGATCCTGTTCCTGATCGCCCTGCGCATGGTGTTTGCGCACCCGGAGGGCGTGTTCGGGGATGCGGGCGCGGCCGAGCCGTTCATCGTCCCGCTCGCCATCCCCGCCATCGCCGGCCCGTCGGCGCTCGCCACGGTGATGCTGATGGGCTCCCGCGGCGCCTCCACGCTCCCGACGCTGGTGGTCGCGATCTCGGTGGCGATGCTGGTGATGGTGGTCGTGCTGCTCGCGGCCGACCGCGTGCAGCGCGTGATCGGCGAGCGCGGCGTGGTCGCGCTCGAGCGCCTGATGGGCCTCGTGCTCACCGCGCTCGCGGTCGAGATGCTGCTGGCCGGCGTGAGAACCTTCGTCGAGCAACTCGGCGGCTGACCGCATGGCGCCGCCCGACTCCCGGCATGGCGACGATCGCGGACGCTCGGCGTCGCGGGCGATCGAGCGCGCACGCTCGTGGCAACGAACCGACGACGACGCGACGCCGCCCGCGCGGCAGCGGCGGCGGTCGCGCCGCGTCGCGCTCGACGAGAGCTTCCTCGCGCATTTCCTGCGCGCGCCGGCGCTGGTCGGCGGCATCGTGCCCTCGTCGAGCGCGCTTGCGCGCACGCTGTCGCGGCACGCGGCCGGCTTCGAGGCGATCGTCGAACTGGGCGCGGGTGCGGGGTCGATCACGCGCTGGCTCGCCGCCGAGCACCCGCGCACGGCGCTTACCGTCATCGAGCGCGAGCCGCGCATGGCCCGCCGCCTCGCCCGCGCCTGGCCGAGGGCACGCGTGCACGCCGGTTGCGTCCACGAGCGCGCGGCGTGCCTGCATGCGCAGCCGGCGCACGCCGTCGCGGTCTCGTCGCTGCCGTTCCGCTCGCTCCCCGACGACCTCGCGCGGCCGACCATCGTGGAACTCGAGCAGTTCCTGCTCGCCCACCCCGAGCGGCGGCTCGTGCAATACAGCTACGGGCTGCGTGAGCCGTTCCGGTTCGACGCGCCGGCGTTGCGCTGGCGGCGCGTCGAGCGCGTGTGGCGCAACCTGCCGCCGGCGCTGGTGTGGGTCGCGGCGCGCGCGCCAGAACGCGCATGACGCCGCCTGACTCACCCGTGGGGGATCCGATCGCCGTCGAGCGCGTCCTCGTCTGGGACCGCGCGGTGCGCGCGACGCATTGGGTTCTGGTGCTGTTGCTCGCCGGCCTCCTCGTCACCGGATGGGTCGGCGGCGCGTGGCTCGAGTGGCACATGCGCTTCGGGCAGGTCCTGCTCGCGGTCGTGGCATTCCGCGTGCTGTGGGGATTCGCGGGCAGCCGCAATGCCCGCTTCCGCACCTTCGTGCGCGGGTCGGCCGCTGTGGTGCGCTATGTCCGCTCGCGGCTCGCGCGCGCGCCCGAGGTCCACGTCTCGCACAACCCGGCGGGAGGCTGGATGGCGGTCGCGCTTCTCGCCACGCTCGCCCTTCAGGCGGGCGCCGGCCTGTTCAGCAACGACGGGGAGTTGTGGGAAGGTCCGCTCGCGCACCTCGTCACGCAGGACCTGTCGAACGCGGTTGCCTGGTTCCACCGACGCTTCTGGTGGATCGTCCTCGCGCTCGCCGGCGGGCACGTCGCCGCGGTGCTCACCTATTGGTTCGTATGGCGCGAAAATCTCGTCGTGTCGATGATTCGCGGGACCAAAGTCTTCCCGCCCGGGGTGGCGAGCCCCGAGGACGGCGTCGCCTCGCCCGGTCGCATGCTTGCGCTGCTGGCGCTGGCGCTGGCCATCGTGTTCGGTCTGTTGTCGCTCGCCTACTGAAGCGAGCCGGGCGCCGCTGGCGCCCGGTCATCGTGCACTTCAGCGCGCCGGACGTCCGCTGCGCACGCTAGTCGTTCCGGAACTTGTCGTGGCACGCCTTGCAGGCCGCTCCGGTCGCCTGGACTTGCGTGCGCAGCGTCGCGAGGTCCACCGCGGCCGCCGAGACGAGCTTCGTGGTCTCGACCTTGGCCTCGCGTCCGAGCTTGTCGAAGGTCGCCTTGTCCTTCCAGATGTCGGGCTTGGCCTTCGTCGGCGCTCCGGTCTCGCTCCCCGGAGTGAACCCATCCCAGGGCATGTCGATCGTCGTGTCGATGAATTTCGCGCTGCGCACCGCGACGTCCTTGTCGTAGGGTCGCGTGCCCTTGGCCATGTCACCGAGCACCCCGTAGAAATGGTACCCCTGCGCATACATCACCGATTGCCGGTACTTGATCTGGCGGTCGGCCGATTGTGCATGGACGGTGGCGACGAAGGCCCCGGTGAAGGCCAGCGCGATCAGGGCGGAAATGACGGGCTTCATGCAAAGGTCTCCGGGAAGGAACGGATGGGGGGCACCGTCGGGAAACAGCGCCTGCGCGAATCATATTCCACGACATTGGGCGAAGCGTAGGGCGTCCTTGTCGCGGGGACGTGCCCGGAAACTCAGCCGGCCTCTCCGGTGACGGGCACCAGGTCCGCGCCGTCGTGGCGGATCGCCCCGGCCCGGACGAGGTCGTCGACGAGCCATGCGGCGAGCGCCTCGGGCGCCATCCGCAGCACCGCGGCGTTGAGGTCGCGGAAGAAGCCCACGGTGTCGACGTACTCCGGGAGCAGCGCCTCGGGAAAGCGGCGCCGGTGCAGCAGCGCATAGCTGAAGATCGCCTTCGCGCCGTAGCGCGCGACGCGCTCGTCGTCGGCCTCGAACGCCGCCAGGCGCTGGTAGGCGTAGTCGAGCGACGCGCGGACCTCGCCGAACGGCTCGCCGTGGCCGGGGATCACGGTGCGCACGTCGAGGGCGGCGATCATGTCGAGCGTCGCGCGCGTCGCCGGCAACGCCCGCGGATCCATCGCCCGCGGCATCACGAACCCGAAGCCGCGCTGCCACAGCGCGTCGCCCGAGATCAGCACGCCGTGCGTGGGGTTGTGGAAGACCAGCGCCCCCATGTCGTGCCCCGGGGCGGCCAGCGCCAGCCACGGGAGCCCGCCCCACAAGTGCGTGCTGCCGGCCTCGATGCGCTCGTCGACCGCGAAGCGCTCGACCGCCTGGTCGGCGTAGGCGTAGAGCAGCGTCCGCTCGTCCCACGCCTCGAACAGCGGCGCCTCGGCCGCGGGCACCGCGATCGGGCAGCCGTAGCGGCGCGCGATCGCCGCGTTGCCGCCGACGTGGTCCGAGTGGCCGTGCGTGTTGACGATCTTGGCGAGCGGGGCGCCGGCGAGCCCGCGCACGCCGCCGATCAGCGCCAGCGTCAGGTCCGCGTGCGCGCCGTAGCCGGTGTCGACCAGCACGTGGCCGTCGTGGCGGCTGCGCAGCAGCACGTGGTTCGCCGACAGCCAGTCGCGCACGAAGACGTGCACGGAAACGGGCAGGGCGGCGGAGGCGGTCATGCGAGCGTGGCGAGGAAGCCGCGCACCAGCGCGACGCGCTCGTCGAGCGCCGGCGCCGCCCGCTCGATGCGCACGCGGTCGGGGCCGGCGAAGCGCGTGCGCCCGTCGCGCTGCATGTGCAGGATCAGCCTGGCCGGGTCGAAAGGCGGGTCGGGCACGAACTGGACGGTCGTGCGCTCCGGTCCCGCGTCGATCTTGCGCACGCCCAGCGGCTTCGCGGCGAGGCGCAGACGGTGCGAGGCGACCAGCGCGATCGCCGGCTCGGGCAGCGGGCCGAAGCGGTCGACCAGCTCCTCGACGATCGCCTCGATGCTCTCGGCGTCGTCGGCGGTCGCGAGCCGCTTGTAGAGGACCAGGCGCTCGTGGATGTCGTTGCAGTAGTGCTCGGGAAGCCGCGCCGGTACGTGCAGCTGGATCTCGGTGGTGACGCCGAGCGGCTCGGCGAGATTGGGCTCGCGGCCGGCCTTGAGCGCGAAGACCGCCGATTTCAGCATGTCGGCGTAGAGCTGGAAGCCGACCTCCGCCATCTCGCCCGACTGCTCGTCGCCCAGTACCTCGCCCGCGCCGCGGATCTCGAGGTCGTGCATCGCGAGGTAGAAGCCCGAGCCGAGGTCCTCCATGAGCTGGATCGCCTCCAGCCGCTTCTTCGCGAGCGCCGAGAGCGCCTCCTCGGGCGGCGTGAGCAGGTAGGCGTAGGCCTGGTGGTGCGAGCGGCCGACGCGGCCGCGGAGCTGGTGGAGCTGCGCGAGCCCGAAGCGGTCGGCGCGCTCGATGATGATCGTGTTCGCCGTCGGTACGTCGATGCCGGTCTCGATGATGGTCGAGCAGACCAGCAGGTTGACGCGCTGCGCGTAGAAGTCGCGCATCACGTGCTCGAGCTCGCGCTCGCCCATCTGGCCGTGCGCGATGGCGACGCGCGCCTCGGGCAGCAGCGCGGCGAGGCGCTCCGCGGTCGAGCGGATCGTGTCGACGTCGTTGTGCAGGAAATAGACCTGACCGCCGCGCTTGAGCTCGCGCAGCGCCGCCTCGCGCACGATGCCCGACGAGTAGGTCGTCACCAGCGTGCGGATCGCGAGACGCCGCTGCGGCGCGGTGGCGATCACCGAGAAGTCGCGGATGCCCTCGAGCGACATCGCGAGCGTGCGCGGGATCGGCGTCGCGGTCAGCGTGAGCACGTCGACCTCGGCGCGCAGGCGCTTCAGCCGCTCCTTCTGGCGCACGCCGAAGCGGTGCTCCTCGTCGATGATCACCAGTCCCAGGTTCGCGAACTTGACGTCGGCCTGGATCAGCCGGTGCGTGCCGATGGCGAGGTCGGTCGTGCCGCGGGCGAGCCCGTCGAGCGCCGACTTCACCTCCTTGGGCGACCGGAAGCGCGACAGCTCGGCGATGCGCACCGGCCAGTCGGCGAAGCGGTCGGAGAACACGTGGAAGTGCTGCTCGGCGAGCAGCGTCGTCGGGACCAGCACCGCGACCTGCTTGCCGTCGGCGAGCGCGATGAACGCGGCGCGCAGCGCGACCTCGGTCTTGCCGAAGCCGACGTCGCCGCACACGAGACGGTCCATCGGCTTGCCCGACGTGAGGTCCGCGATGACGGCCTCGATCGCGGCCTGCTGGTCGGGCGTCTCGTCGAAGCCGAAGCCCTCGGCGAACGCCTCGTAGTCGTGCGCCTTGAACGCGAACGCATGGCCGGTGCGCGCTGCACGCTGCGCGTACAGGTTGAGGAGCTCGGCCGCGGTGTCGTGCGCCTTCTGCGCCGCGCGCCGCTTCGCCTTCTCCCATTGCCCGCTGCCGAGCTCGTGCAGCGGCGCCGCCTCGGGCGAAGCCCCGCTGTAGCGCGAGATCAGGTGCAGGCTCGACACCGGCACGTAGAGCTTCGCGGCGTTCGCGTAGACCAGCTCGAGGAACTCGGACGGACCGTCGCCCAGGTCGAGGTGGGTGAGGCCGAGGTAGCGGCCGATGCCGTGCTGTTCGTGCACGACCGGGTCGCCGACGCGCACCTCCGAGAGGTCGCGCACCATCGCGTCGACGTTCGAGCGCCGGCCGGCCTCGCGCTTCGCGCGCCTCACGACGCCCGAGTAGAGCTCCGCCTCGGTGACGAACGCGATGCGCGTCTCGCGCCACGCGAAGCCTACGTGCAGCGGAGCGGCGACGATCGCATGCGGCGTCGCGCCGGCCGCGAACGAGGCGAAGTCGTCGACGACCGGGAGCTTCAGCCCGTACTCGGCGAAATACTGGTGCATCGTCTCGCGCCGCCCCGCGCTTTCGGCGCACACCAGCACCCGCACCTCGGGCGTCGCCACCAGGCGCTTGAGCGCCGCGAGGGGATCGGCGGCACGCCGGTCGACGCCGACGTCGGGAAGCGGCCGCGTCGGCGCGTCGGGCGGGAACGCGGCGGACGGATCGGGGCGCGGCACCTCGACGCGCGCGAACGCCTTCAGCCGCGCGGCGAACTCGTCGGGCGGCACGACGATCTCGCGCGGCGCGAGCAGCGGACGCGCCTTGTCGCCGCGCAGCAGGCGGTAGCGGCCTTCCGCCTCGGCGAAGAATCCGGCGGCGGACGGGTGCACGTCGCCGTGCAGCGCGACGACCGCGTCGGCCGGCAGGTAGTCGGCGAGCGTGGCCATCGTATCGAAGAACAGCGGCAGGTAATACTCGATGCCGCCGGCGAAGACGCCGTTGCTCACGTCCTTGTAGAGCGCCGAGCGCGACGGGTCGCCCTCGAACGTCTCGCGAAAGCGCGTGCGAAAGCGCGTGCGTCCCTCGTCGTCCTGCGGGAACTCGCGCGCCGGCAGCAGGCGGACCTCCGGCACCGGGTAGACGGTGCGCTGCGTGTCGGCGTCGAAGGTCTTGATGCCTTCGAGCTCGTCGCCGAACAGATCGAGGCGGTAGGGCAGGCTCGCGCCCATCGGGTAGAGGTCGATCAGTCCGCCGCGCACCGAGAACTCGCCGGGCGACACGACCTGGGTGACGTGCGCATAGCCCGCGAGCGCGAGCTGCGCGCGCAGTTTCTCGACGTCGAGACGCTGGCCCTGCTTCAGGAAGAACGCTCGGCCGGCGAGGAACGATGGCGGCGGCAGCCGGTGCATCGCCGTGGACACGGCGGTCACGACGACTCGCGACTCGCGCTGCGCGAGCCGGTACAGCGTCGCGAGCCGGGCCGAGATCAGGTCCTCGTGCGGTGAGATCGGGTCGTACGGCAGCGTCTCCCAGTCGGGGAAGAACGCGACGTCGACACCCGGCGCGTACCACGGGATCTCGTCGGCGAGGCGCTGCGCCGCGAGCGCATCGGCCGCGAGCACGGCCAGCGGGCGGCCCGCGGCGACGCATTCGAGCGCGAGCTGCGCGAGCGCCAGCGCATCGGCGGAGCCGGCGAGCGGCGCGAGCGTGACGCGCTGCCCCGCCGGCGCCGGGGCAGCGTGGCGGGCGGCGACGCCACGACGGCGGCGGGGGCGTCGGGCGCGTTCATCGGGGAGACGTGCGGGCGGGA
>DATLIR010000270.1:0-3151 GCA_035539315.1 Casimicrobiaceae bacterium | reverse complement strand
CCGGCGAGCGCGCGCACGGCGAGCGTCTCCGACGGCTCCGAGCTCGCCGCGCCGTCGGCGGCGACCGCGTCGCCGCAACCCCTCGCGCCGGCGCCCGTGACTGCATCGTCGCCGCGGGATCCGGACGTCGCCGCGCTCGTCGAGCGCGTGCGCACGAGCGTTCCGGTCGAGGCGCAGGCGATCGTCGTCGAAGGCGTGCGCCGCACGATCGACTGGCAGGACGTCGCGCACGCGCGCCTCTACCTCGATCGCCTCGATCGCGTCCGTGCCGTCGCGCCCGGCGCACCGCCGCGCCTGCTCGCCGAGACCGCGCGCCACCTCGCGCTCTGGATGACTTACGAGGACACGATCCGCGTCGACGCGCTGAAGACGCGGGCGACCCGCTTCGAGCGCGTCCACGGCGAAGTGCGGGTCAGTGCCGGCCAGGTCCTCGCGATCGACGAGTACCTCCATCCGCGCGTGCAGGAGATCTGCGAGACGCTGCCGGCCGGGCTCGCCCGCTGGCTCGAGCGGCCGGGGTGGCCGCGCCGGTGGGTCGAGCGCTGGACCGAGAAGGGCAAGGTCGTGACGACGAGCTCGCTCTCGGGCTTTCTGCTGCTCTATGCGGTCGCGGGCCTGCGCCGCTTTCGTCGCCGGAGCGTTCGCTTCGCGGTCGAGGGCGAGCGCATCGACGCGTGGCTGGCGGAGATCGCCCGCGTCGCCGCGACCGATACTGCCCTCGCCGTCGAGGTGGCGCAATGCCAGCGCCTCGTCAAGGGCTACGGCGACACGCACGAGCGCGGCTGGCGCAACTTCGGCGTGGTGATGGGCGTCGTCGGTCGCGCCGGTGGCGCGCTCGCGCCCGCCACCCTCGCCGAGCTGCGCGACGCCGCCCTCGCCGACGAGCACGGCCACGGCCTCGCCGCGGCGCTGCAGCGGCACGCGCTGGCCTGATCGAAGCGAGCCGGCGAGCACGATGAGCACCACGACCGCCGCGCACCGTTCGCGCTATCGCGATCACCCCGACGCGATCCGCGCCCTGGTCGAGCCCGACCGCGTCCACCGCGATCTCTACATCGACCCCGAGATCTTCGCGCTCGAGCAGGAACACTTCTTCGCCAACACCTGGAGCTACGTCTGCCACGAGAGCCAGCTGGCGAACGCGGGCGACTACGTCACGCTCGAGATCGCTGGCCGGCCGCTGGTCGCGGTTCGCCACGACGACGGCAGCGTGCGCGTCCTGATGAACCGCTGCGCGCACAAGGGCGCGCGCGTCGTCAGCGCGCCTGCCGGCAACACCGGCAAGTTCTTCCGTTGCCCGTACCACGCCTGGGCCTACAACACCGACGGCAGCCTGCGCGCGATCCCGCTCAAGCGCGGCTACGAGGGCACGCGGCTGGCCGAATGCGAAGCGTCGCGGGGGCTCGTGCCGGTCCGGAACGTCGAGAGCTACCGCGGCTTCGTCTTCTGCAAGCTGAGCGACGCCGGGCCCGACTTCGCGAGCTACTTCGGCGCGTCGCTGACGTCGATCGACAACCTCGCCGACCGCTCGCCCGAGGGCGAGCTCGAGATCACCGGCGGGTGCCTGCGCTTCCTGCACGCGTGCAACTGGAAGATGTTCGTCGAGAACCTGAACGACACGATGCACCCGATGGTCGTGCACGAGTCGTCGGCGGGAACCGCGAAGTCGATGTGGAGGAGCGAGCCGGCCGACAAGCCCAAGCCGATGGCGATCGAGCAGTTCGTCCCTTTCGTCTCCGACTACAAGTTCTACGAGGACATGGGCGTTCGCGTCTTCGCCAACGGCCACAGCTACTCGGGCGTGCACTTCTCGATCCACAGCGGCTATTCGGGAATCGCCGGCTACGAGGAGGCGATGCACTCGGCCTACGGGCCCGAGCGCAGCACCGAGATCATGAAGGTCGCGCGCCACAACACGGTCTACTACCCGAGCCTGACGATCAAGGGCGCGATCCAGTCGATCCGCGTCGTCCGGCCGATCGCCGTCGACAAGACCGTGATCGAGAGCTGGACGTTTCGCCTGAAGGGCGCGCCCGAGGCGCTGCTCGCGCGCACCGTGACCTACAACCGGCTCATCAACTCGCCGTTCTCGGTCGTCGGCCACGACGACCTGCACGCCTACCGGGCGATCCAGAAAGGGCTGCAGGCGAGCGGCAACCCCTGGGTCAGCCTGTTGCGCGACTTCGACCCGGCCGAGATCGGCCAGGCCGAGGTCACGGCGACCGGCACGAGCGAAGTCTCGATGCGCAACCAGTACCGCGCCTGGGTGCAGTACATGACCGCGACAATGTGATCATGATCGGCAGTGAATCCGAAGAGCGCGAGCTGGTCGACTTCGTCGTTCGCGAAGCGCGCCTGCTCGACGACAGGCGCTACCAGGAGTGGCTCGACCTCTGGACCGACGACGGCATCTACTGGGTGCCGCTGACGCCCGAGCAGAGCGAGGGCATCCACCACAACTCGCACCTCTACGAAGACAAGCTGCTGCGGACGCTCCGGGTCGAGCGCCTGAAGAGCCAGCGCGCTTACTCGCAGCAGCCGCCCAGCCGCGCCCTGCACGTGCTGCAGACGCCGACGCTCGAGTCGAGCGACGCGGCCGCGCAGCGCTTCGTGCTGCGCACGCCGTTCCACTACAGCGAGGCGCAAGGCGACGAGATCCAGTCGTTCGTCGGCACCGCGTTCCACCATCTCGTCCGCGACGGCGGCGCGCTGCGCCTGCGCCTGAAGCGGGTCGACCTTCTCAACGGCGAGGCCGCGCTGCCCGCCGTCCAGCTCTTCATATGAACGCACCCACCGCCACCGTCTACGAGGTATTTCGCCGGGTCGCCGCACGTCGCGGCGACGCCGAGTTCCTGTGCGTCGAGGCCGTCACCGCCGCTGCCTACGGCATCGACGCCGGCCCGCGCAGCTGGCGCGAGGTCGCCGGCGAGGTCGAGCGCCTGCGCGGCGCCTACGCGCAGGCGGGCTACGGCCATGGCCACCGCGTCGGCCTTCTGCTCGAGAACCGGCCGGCATTCTTCACCCACTGGCTCGCGCTCAACTCGCTCGGCATCAGCATCGTTCCGATCCATGCCGACCTGCGCCCCACCGAGTGGACCTACCTGATCGGCCACAGCGAGATGTGCCTGGCGGTGACGCTGCCATCGAAGGA
>DATLIR010000269.1:0-15517 GCA_035539315.1 Casimicrobiaceae bacterium | reverse complement strand
TCCGCGTCCGCTACAACCTGTCGCCGACATCGTGGATCCCCACCGCGCACCGTTGCTGGATCGACGCATCCGCACCCGCGTCGCGCGGCGAATCGCCCAGGGCTTCACGCTGATCGAGCTGATGATCGTGGTGGCGATCGTCGGCATCCTGTCCGCGATCGCAATCCCGCAGTACCAGATCTACAGCGGCCGCGCGCAGCTCGCCGAGGCCATCCACATGACGGAGGCGCGCAAGTCGGCCATCGCCGAGGCGCTGATCATGGGGGCCGCGATGTCGTCCATCAACGGTGGCGCCGGCAGCATCCCGAATGACGTCTCCTCCGGAGCGGGTCGTTACGTCGATTCGCTGGTCGTCGACGCCGGCGCGGTCGTGGTCACGATGAAGTCGACAGGCGTGTCGCCCTGCGTGATCGGCGCGACGGTCACGCTGGCGCCCATCCCGCCGTCGATGCCGGATCTCGCGGTGAGCTGGGTCTGCTCGTCCACCGCGATCTGCAAGCCCTCGACCTGCGCCTGACGCGTCAACGCGTTGCGCAGCGCGTTCCTTGCGTTTGTGCCGAGGCTGCCCGCCGCCGGCCCAGAACGTCGGCGCGCGCTAGAATCGCTCGCCTTCCGCCCCGCATGGGAATCTTCCGCTCCGCCGTCGCCACGCTGCTGCGCCAGCGCGAACCGCCCGCCGCCGGCGCGCGCGACGATGGCGACGTCACGGGCGACGAACGCGCGATCGCCGACGTCCGGCATCTCGTGGGGTCCGACCGGTTGCCGGAGGCCCTCGCGCTCGTCGAACGGGCGCTCCAGGACGCCCCGGGATCCGCGGGATGGCGCCTGGCACGGGCGGCGGTCCTGCGGCGCTGGGGGCGCGATCACGAGGCCGCGCTGACGGTCGCCGACCTCGATATCGCGCCCGGCCACGAGATCGAGCTGGCGCGCCAACGCGGGTGGGCCGGGTTGCGCGCCGGACACATGGCGGACGCCGTTACCCACCTTGGTCGCGTCGTCGCCGCGGGCCACGATGTCGACGCCGCGATCGACCTCGCCAGCGCATTGCAGGCGCTCGGGCGGCACGACCAGGCTGCGGAGGCGTTGCGAGCATCGCTCGAGCGCGAACCGCACAGCGCCGCGCTCCTGCTCGCCCTGGGGAACAACGAGCTCGCGCGAAAGCGGCCCCAGGATGCGGAACCGTGGTTCCGCCGCGCGTTGGACGCGACACCCGAGGCCGCGCGCGCGCACGAGGCGCTTGGCGTGGCGCTGGCCGCGCTCGATCGACAACCGGAGGCGATCGCCGCATTCGAGCGTGCGCGCCGCTTCGCCTCCGACGACGAGATCGGCGGCATCGCCGCGAACCTCGCCATCGGCCAGTGCGAGCTCGACGCGATTCCCGCCGGCATCGAAACGCTGCTCGCGAGCCTGCCGCGGCACCCGGCGCTGAATGGCTACCTGCAGCTCGGGCCCGCGCTGCTGTCGCAGGGCCGCTTCCGCGAAGGCTGGCGCCAGTTCGAGCACCGCTGGCTGGTCGAGCCGCTCGCGTCGCTGCGCGCCGACTACGGCGTGCCGCAGTGGACCGGACAGTCGCTCGAGGGCCGCACGGTCCTCGTGCGGGCCGAACAGGGACTGGGCGATGTCTTCCAGTTCGTGCGCTACCTGCCGCTCCTGAAGGCGCGCGGTGCGCGCGTGCTGTTCCAGCCCCTGCGCGGCATCGATGCGATCGCGCGGCGTTTCGGCGGCGTCGACCACGTCGTGCTGGAAGGCGAGCCTCTGCCGCCGTTCGACTATTTCGTGAACCTGATGAGCCTGCCGCTCGCGTTGGGCACGACGCTCGCGACGATACCGGCGACGATCCCGTACCTCGCTCCCGACGCCGCGTATCGCGCCAAGTGGGCCGGCCGTTTGGGAGCGCATGACCGCCCGCGCGTGGGGCTCACCTGGGCGGGTCGACCCGAGCACCGCCAGGACCGGCATCGCTCGATCCGGCTCGAATCGCTTGCGCCGCTGCTGGCCGTCGAGGACGTCACGTTCGTGTCGTTGCAAAAGGGCCCCGCCGCGGTACAGGCGGAAACGGTCCCCGAGTCGGTGGACTGGCGCGCCGTGGGCGCCGAGCTCGACGACCTCGACGATGCCACCGCCGTGCTGAGCGAGCTCGACCTCCTGGTGTGCGTCGACACCGGGCTCGCCCATATCGCGGGCGCGATGGGCAAGCCCGTGTGGATGCTGCTGCCGTCGCCGGCCGACTATCGCTGGCTCGCCGGCCGCGAAGACACGCCGTGGTATCCGACGATGCGCCTTTTCAGGCAGCGCGCGCCGCGCGCGTGGACGCCGGAGATCGCGCGAGTCGCGGACGCGCTGCGCCGCTTTCGGGACGCGTGGCGCGAGCCTGGCGACGCTGCCGCGGCGGCTGCCGTCGCACGTGCGCGCTCCGCCGAAGCTGCGCCGGTCGAGTCACCGGTGCCCGGCATCGCCGTCGCGGGGGAGACTCGCACCGGGTTCCTGCAATTCGATCCGGGCGAGCCGCGCGTCGGTCCGTCGCTCGAAACCTACGGCGAATGGCTGTGGCCCCGGCTCGAGCTCGCGCTGCGCTTCACGCGGCCCGGCATGACGATCGTCGAGGCAGGCGGCGGCGCCGGCGCACACACGCTCGCGTTCGCGCGTGCGGTCGGCGCGTCGGGCACGGTCCTGACCTGGGAGGCACGGCTGCCGCTGCGCCGGCTCCTGGCGGGCAACCTTGCCGCGCACGCGATACCGATGGCGACTGCGATGACGCGAACGCTCGGCGCACCCACGCCGAACGGGTTCGACGCCATGCAGGAGACGATCGACGACCTGGCGCTCGCGCGCTGCGACGGCGTGGTCGTGCAGGAAGGCGCCGACGCAGAGGCGATACTCGCCGGTGCGCAGGCGACGCTTTGGCGCTGCCGTCCATGGCTGATGCTGGGCGCCGACGATGCCGACGCGCTCGCGCGCCTGCGTGAAGGACTGCGCGAGCTCGGCTACCGCGCCTGGCATGTGGATACGCCGCTCGACCCACCGGTGAACTTCAACCGCCGCGACGACAGGCTCTTCGGCGGAGCGAGCGCGCTTGCGCTGTTCGCGCTCCCCGAGGAAGTCGACCTGCGTGCCGAGCTTCCCGGCGCGACGCCGTGGCCGTGAACGGCTAGCGCCAGCGCCATGGGCTTCCTCTCCGGCCTCGTGAAATCGCTGAGCGCGCGCGAGGCGCGCGCGGACGGCGCGCAGGCGACCTCCGCCGCCGGGCCCGCCAGGGTCGACGACGCTCCGGCAGTCGAACGTGTCGCGGCGCAGGACCGGCTCGACACGCCTCCCGACGATGCGCGCGCGTGGCATCGTCGCGCCGCGACGCTCATGCACCAGGGCCGACGCCGCGAGGCGTTGCGCGCGTTTCGCGAAGCGCATCGCCGCGACGGCGCCTCCGCCGACATCGCGCTCGGCCTCGGCGTGGCCGCGTGGGAGACGGGCGAGGCGGCCGAGGCCGAGCGCGTCCTCACCGCCGCCGTCGCGAACGTTGCGGCGCCGCACGATCTCGCACTCGCCTGGGCAGGCATGCTGGTCTCGGCCGGGCGCATCGCGGAGGCGCGTTCGCTCGCCGAGACCCACGTTCAGCACGGTCCGGCTCGCCCTGCCGCGCTCGCGATCCTCGCGCGCTGCGCGCGGCGCGAAGGTCGCCATGACCGCGCCGAGGCGTGCCTGCGCGAGGCGATCGCGCTCGACGCGACGGATGCGCAGGCGTGGGAGCTGCTGGCGCAGCTCCTGGCCGCGCAGGGCCGCACCGACGAAGCGGCCGCCGCACTCGACCACGCCGCCGCCGCGGCGACGGCGCACGGGACGGAGCTCGAGGTCGCGTTCGCGCGAGCCGAGCTCGCTCGCCAGCGCGGGGCGTTCGACGTCGCTGCCGGGCTCCTCGACGAGACGCTGCGCGCCCGCCCGCACCCCGCAGGCTATTTCATGCTCGCCGAGGCGTTGCTGGTGCAGGGACGCTACCGCACCGGATGGCATTACTACGAGTTCCGCCGGTTCGAAGCCGCGATGCTGGACGAGCGCCGCCGGTACGACGCGCCGGCGTGGACCGGCGAGCCGCTCGACGGTCGCACGATCCTGGTCGAGGCCGAGCAGGGCATCGGCGACGTCGTGTGGTTCGCTCGCTATCTGCCACTGCTCAAGTCGCGCGGTGCCCGCGTCGTTCTGCTGCCGCGCGACGACATGCAGGCGCTCTCGCGCCGCCTGCCCGGCGTCGATCACGTGCTGTCCGACGGCGAGCCGCTTCCCCGGCTCGATTACCACGTGAAAGTGATGAGCCTCGCCCACCGCTTTCGCACGACGCTAGCGACGGTCCCGTCGGACGTGCCGTATCTGGCGCCCGATCCCGCGTACGCACGGCGCTGGAGCGAGAAGCTGCCCGCCGGCGGGGCACCGCGCATCGGCATCGTCTGGGCGGGCAAGCGCGAGCAGCCGCGCGATCGCTTTCGCTCGCTCGACCTCGCGCAGCTCGTGCCGATCCTGCGCGTGCCGGGCCTGCGCTTCCACGCGCTGCAGAAAGGGTACGCCGAGGAGCAGCTCGCCTCGCTGCCCGCCGGCGTCTCCGTCGCGGGGCACGGTGCGGATTTCGACGACGTCGAGGACCTCGTCGCCGCCATCGATCGCATGGACCTCGTGCTGAGCGTTTGCACGGGTCCTGCGCACATCGCCGGGGCGATGGCCAAGCCGGTGTGGACGATGATCGCCGAGCCGGCGGATCTGCGTTGGCTCACGGAGCGCAACGACAGCCCGTGGTATGCGACGATGCGCCTGTTCCGCCAGGCCGCGAGCGGCCGCTGGGACGACGTGATCACTCGCGTCGCGGACGAGCTCGCGCGCGGGCCGCGCGCCTGGGAGGCGCAGCCTCGTGCGGTCGCACGGGCGACACCGCCGGTCGACCTCGCTCCGGACGATCATGCTGCCGTGTCGGCGTCGGTGGTGGAGGCACGCGGCGATATCTTCATGGTCCGCACCGCCGGTCCGGGCGTGCGTCAGGTCGAGCGCGATCCGGCATGGCGCGAGGACCTCGTGGCGCTATCGCTGCGCTTCTGCCGCGCTGGGGACGCGGTGATCGAGGTCGGCGCGGGTGTCGGCGTGCACACGCTCCGCCTGGCCCGCGCGGTTGGAACCGCGGGCGACTGCTTCGCGATCGAGCGCGACGAGCGAGCGCAACGGATGCTCGTGCACAACCTCGCGGCCAATCGCGTGGCGAATGTCACCGTGCTGGCGCGCGCATCGCACGCGACATCGAGCGCGAACGAGACGTCGCCGTGCGACACGATCGACGCGCTGGCGCTCGAGCGGCTGGATGGGCTCAAGGTGAACGACCCCGACGCCACGCTGGCGACGCTCGACGGCGGCGAAGCGACGTTGTGGCGTTGCCGACCCTGGCTGCTGGTCGCATTCGACGGTGCTGGCGCGGTCGTGGACCGCGTGCGCAGCTACGGCTATCGCGCCTGGGATGTCGAGGCGAAGGCGCGCGACGAGCGCTTTCTGCTGGCGTTGCCGGAGGAGGCCGACCTTCGCGAGTCGCCACCCGGCTGTGTAGAATTGGGCTGACGGCGCGGGAGCCGACCTACGACGGCATGCGGTGAGGAGCTAGGCGCGATGGCGTTCCTGGGACTGGTGGACACGAAGGAGGTCGAGGCCTTCGCGGCAACGCTCGCCGAGGATCTCGGTCGGCGCTTTCCGCCCGCGTCGGAGAAGCGGACGGATGCCGGCGCGAAGAACCAGCTCGGCGTCATCCTCGAGGGCCTGGGCACGCGCGCCGTGCGCTTCCGCGACGAAAAGCAGCTCGGACTCTACAAGAAGGCCAAGCTCGGCAACATCTTCCGCTGGAAGCTCAAGGACATGGGCTACAGCGACGCGTTCGTCGATCACGCGACGACCACGATCGTCACGCGCGTCGCGGTCAAGTAGCCGGCGCCGACGCGCACCATGCGCGCCACATGCCGCGGAACGCGGCCTCGACGTGGCGGGCGAGCCCCGCATAGTCCATGGCCACCGACGTCCGCACCGCGTCGCGCAGCCGCGCGCGCACCCCGGCGAGCGGCGCGGGCTCGCGGCCGATCGCCACGGCGAGCGCGACGTAGTCGTCGATCGTCGCGGCCACGAACTCGCTCGCGCCCACGCCGCGCAGCGTCGCCGGCGTGGCGCGAGCCAGCTCGGAGTCGCCCTCCAGGGCGATCACCGGCACCCCCATCCACAGCGTGTGCAGCGTCGTCGTGCCGCCGCCGTAGGGAAACGGATCGAGCGCGACATCGACGTCGCGGAAGAACGCGAGGAAGTCGGCGAGCGGCAGGAACGGCAAGACGTCGATGCGTGTCGCATCGACGCGCCGCCGGGCGAATTCCGCGCGCACGGCATCGCGCGTGCGGGGCTCTTCGCCGCCGCGCGCGATCACCTTGAGGCGCGCACCGGGCACTGCGCGCAGGATCATCGCCCACGCGTCCTTCGCGCGCTCGGACACCTTCGCCCAATTGTTGACGCTCGCGAACGTGACGTATCCGTGCCGTGCACACGGCGACGGGCCGGGATCGGGGCTCGCCGGGTCGGGCGTGAAGCAGGCGAGAAACGGCAGGCGCCACAGCTTCTCGGTGTAGTAGGCCTCGCTTCCGGGCGGGTCGTGCTGTGCGTCGGTGAGTCTCCAGTCGATCGTCGCCAGTCCCGACGTGTTCATGTAGCCGAACCAGCTCGCCTGCACCGGTGCCGGCTTGCGCGCGAAGGCGCCGAGGCGGTGATGGGCAGTGTGGCCGGCGAGATCGACCAGCACGTCGATGCGCTGGCCGCGCACGAGATCGGCGAGCTCGTCGTCGCTCATCGCGCCGCAGCGGTACCAATGCTCGACGTGTCCGCGCAACCGCCGCGACACGCCGTCCTCGGCGTACGGCGACACGTCGAACGCGTGCGCTTCGTAGCCCGCGGGATCGTGCGCGGTCAGGTAACCTTCGATCCAGTAGGCGATTGCATGGTTGCGCAGGTCGGGCGAGACGTAGCCGACGCGCAGCCGCCGCTCCGGCGTACGATCGTTGCGGTGCGGCCGGCGGCGAACCGCGACCGCCTCCTCGAGACGCTCGCCCCAGCGGCGGTGCTCGTCGAAGGTGCGCACGCGGTCGAACAGCCCGAAGTGGTTGAGCAGGAACAGCCGGCTGCTGCCGAGCAGGAAGTTGTCCGGCTGAAGCGCGAGCGCGCGATCGTACGCCGCGATCGCTTCTGCGCCGCGGCCGAGGACGGCAAGCTGCTCGCCGATGCGCTCGTCGATGCCCGCGAGGTCCGCTCGTTGCGCGCGTGCGCGCTCGAACGCCTCCAGCGCCGCGTGGGGGTCATGCGCGGCGGCCGCGATCGCGCCGGCAAGCATCAGGAGGTCGGGCTGGTCGGGGTGACGTGCCAACGCGTCCTCGCAGTCGCGACGCGCGGCGTCGAACGCGCTGGCGGCGAGTTTCGCGTTCGCGCGCTGGTAGAGCGCGACCAGGTGGCCGGGATCGAGCGCGAGGGCCTGGTCGAACGCCGCAAGCGCCTGCTCGTGGCGCTTCGCGCCGAAGTGCGCCATGCCGCGCTCGACCCATTCGGCGACGCGGGTCGCGGCCGCACGGGCGTCCGCGCGGGCTGCCGCCGTGTCGGACGCAGGCGGAGCGCTCCCGGACCTTCCGCTGATCATCGCCCGGTGCTGCCGAAGCCGCCTTCCGAGCGAGCGGAGGCGTCGAACGACGCGACGACGCGAAAGGTCGCGCGCGCGACCGGCACGACGACGAGCTGCGCGAGCCGGTCGAGCGGCTGCAGCACGAACGGCTCGCGGCCCCGATTCCAGCAGCTCACCATCAGCGGTCCCTGGTAATCGGCATCGATCAGGCCGACCAGGTTGCCGAGCACGATGCCGTGCTTGTGGCCGAGCCCCGAGCGCGGAAGCAGGATCGCCGCGTAGCCGGGATCGCCGATGTGGATCGCGATGCCGGTCGGCACCAGCTGCGTGTCGCCCGGCGCGAGCGTGAGCGGCGCATCGACGCAGGCGCGCAGGTCCATGCCGGCCGCCCCCGGCGTCGCATAGGCGGGCAGCAGGGCGCGGACGCGCTCGTCGAGGATGCGGACGTCGACGGCGAGCGTCGCGCCGGCGGAGGCGGTCATCGCGGCGTCAGGCGCGCCGCGATTTCCGCGACGAGGCGCCGCGCGAGCGCGAGCTTGTCCATGCGCGGCAGCGCGTGCGCGCCGGCGTCGTCGAGGATCGTCACCTCGTTGTGGTCGGCACCGACCGCGTCCTGCGCACGGTTCGCGACCAGGAGCGCGAGCTTCTTGCGCTTGCGCTTCTCCTCGCCGTGGCGCACGACGTCGTGGCTCTCGGCCGCGAAGCCCACGCAGAACGGCGCGTCGGCGCGCGCGGCGACGGTGGCGAGGATGTCGACGGTCGGCTCGAGCGCGATCGACATCGGCGCGTCGCGCTTCTTGACCTTGCGCTCGTGCACCTCGACGGGGCGGTAATCGGCGACCGCGGCGACCGCGACGAACACGTCGTGGCCGCCGGCGCGCGCGAGCACGGCGTCCGCCATCTCCGCCGCGCTCACGACGTCGATGCGGTCGACGCCGGCGGGGGTGGCGAGCGACGTGGGGCCGGCGACGAGCGTCACGTCCGCGCCGGCTTCGGCCGCCGCGCGCGCGACCGCGAAGCCCATCTTGCCCGAGCTCGCGTTGGTGATGCCGCGCACCGGGTCGATCGCCTCGAAGGTCGGCCCGGCGGTCACCAACACGCGACGGCCCGCGAGCACCTTGGCGACGCGCGAGGCGACGACCGCGTCGTAGATCTCCTGCGCCTCGAGCATGCGTCCGTCGCCGAACTCGCCGCACGCCTGGTCGCCCGCGCCCGGCCCCAGGATCGCGATGCCGTCGGCGACGAGCTGCTCGACGTTGCGGCGCGTGGCGGCGTTGCCCCACATCTGCACGTTCATCGCCGGCGCGACCAGCAGCGGGCACTCGCGCGCGAGGCACAGCGTCGACAGCAGGTCGTCGGCATGGCCGTGCGCGAGCTTGGCGAGGAAATCGGCGGAGGCCGGCGCGACGACGATCGCGTCGGCGCCGCGCGACAGCTCGATGTGGTCCATCGCATTCGAGGCGCCGGAGCGCCACAGGTCGGTCGCGACCGCGCGCCCGGTCAGCGCCTGGAACGTCATCGGCGACACGAAGTGGGTCGCCGCGTCGGTCATCGCGACGTCGACGGCGACGCCCGCCTTGACGAACAGGCGCGCGAGCTCGGCCGCCTTGTACGCGGCGATGCCGCCGGTCACGCCAAGCACCACGCGCGCGAGCGCCTGGGGAGCGGCTGCCGCCATTGCGGGTTCGGCCATCGGTCGGATCGCGGGAGTCGGGCGCGAGAGTTTACCCTCTTTGCGATGGACGCCACCCCCTCGCGCGTCGTGCGCGGCGGCGCGGCGCGTGACCACCGCGCATTGCCGGGCACCGACGAGCGGCCGCGCGAGCGGCTCGCCGCGCGCGGCGAAGCGAGCCTCACCGACGCCGAGCTCGTGGCGGTCGTGCTCGGCAGCGGCACGCGCGGCCGCTCGTCGCTCGAGCTCGCGCGCGCGGTGCTCGATGGCTGCGGCGGCCTTGGCGGGCTCGCGCGCACGCCTCCCGATGCGCTCGCGCGCCTGCCCGGCGTGGGCGCCGGCAAGGCCGCGCGCTTCGCGGCCGGACGCGAGATCGCGCGCCGCGCGCTCGCCGCCGACCTCGCGCGCGGCGACGCGCTGACCTCGCCTGGCGCGGTGCGCGATTACCTGAAGCTCGCGCTTGCGGCCGAGACGGTCGAGGTGTTCGTCGGGCTGTTCCTCGACAGCCAGCACAGGCTGATCGCCGCCGAGGAGCTCGCGCGCGGCACGCTCGCGCAGACCAGCGTGTATCCGCGCGAGGTGGTGAAGACCGCGCTCGCGCGGAACGCGGCCGCGGTGATCTTCGCGCACAACCACCCGTCGGGTGTCGCCGAGCCCTCGCGCGCCGACGAGCTCCTCACGCAGGCGCTGCGCAACGCGCTCGCGCTGGTCGACGTGCGGACGCTCGACCACCTGGTGGTCGCCGGCTCGCGCGTCACGTCGTTCGCCGAGCGCGGGCTCCTGTGAGGGGACCGGTTAATGCCTTGACGCCCAAGGGAAAACAGCCTCCCGGCCCGGCCCCGGGCGCACGCCGCGCCACTAGCGGTCCGGGGACCCAAGCACTTGATCCTGCGACGAAAAACTGCCATAATCGCGCTCTTTGCCCCACCCCAAGCTTTCGAAGGAGCGAGCGATGGCTCGAGTCTGTCAAGTTTCCGGCAAGGCCCCGATGACGGGCCACCATGTGTCGCACGCGAACAACAAGACGCCGCGACGCTTCCTGCCCAACCTGCAACGCCGCCGCTTCTGGGTCGAGAGCGAGAACCGCTGGGTGAGCCTGCGCCTCACCAACCACGCGCTCCGCACGATCGACAAGAACGGCATCGACGCGGTGCTCGCGAAGCTGCGCGCGCGCGGCGAGCACGTCTAACGGAGAGCGCCATGCGCGAGAAGATCAAGCTCGAGTCGTCGGCCGGCACCGGCCATTTCTACACGACGACCAAGAACAAGAAACTGATGCCCGAGAAGATGGTGATCAAGAAGTTCGATCCCGTCGCCCGCAAGCACGTCGAGTACAAGGAAACCAAGCTCAAGTGACCGCCGCGTGAGCGGCCGTCGTCCTCGCGCAGGCGGGGATGCCGTCAGGCAAGGGCCGCGCGAGCGGCCCTTTGCATTTCCGGTGTCGCTCACCGCATTGCGATGTCCTGCAGCAACCGGTACCAGGGGCTGGCGCGGAACTCGGGCCGCACGTGGCGGTTCTGGGCGAAGATCGCCTGCTGCGCGCGCCCGCGCCGGTCCGAGCCCAGGTAGCCCGCGATCGCGGCGAGCAGCGCGTACTCGCGCTGGACGATCGTGAGGTCGTCCCGCTGAAGCAGCGTGGCGGCCGCGTCCGCCGTCGCGGCCGCGTCGCGCACGCCGAGGCCGCGGAACAGGCGGATCCAGTCCGCGGTCGCCGCCGGCAAGGCGGCGCGGCAGCGCGAGCGCTCGATCGTCGCGACGAAGCGCTCCATGTCCTCGGCGGGGAGCGCGCTCGCGAGCTCGCCGGAAAGCGTGACGAGGCTGTCCCACGCGGCTGGCGCGCTCCGCACGGGCACGCAGTCCACCAGCAGCAGGCGGGCGTTGGCGAGCGCGCTCTCCGCGGGCACTGCGGGCAGCGGTGCGCCATCGGCGAATCCCGCGCCCGCGAGAAACTCGTAGGCAGTCCGCGCGAGGGACCAGCGCTCGGCGAAGCCGGTCGCCTCCCGCGGCGGAAGTGCGGACGGCGGCGGGCGGCGCTCGATGAGGTCGATCACCGGAAGCGGCGCATCGAGCAACTCGACCACGTCGACCACCGACGATCCCTTGAAGCGCGCGGCCGGGGCGCCGAGTTCGACGATCGGGAAGTAATCGGAGTTCGGCGGGGCGTCGACGGACCGGAACATCAGCGGCACGGTCGCCGGGCCGATTACCTGGCGGCGGTCGAGATCGGCGGTCGACAGGATGCCGACGCTGGCGAGGCGCGCCGAGAGATCAGGGTGCGCGAACGGCGCGGAGGCGTCCTCCCCGGACGCGGGCCGGCGCCGGGCGACGAGCAGCATGTCGCTGCCGTTGCTGCTGAACAGCGAGATGGCCGGGAACGACGGCAGCATCGCCTTGACGATCGACGCCATCAGGCGCTGGTCGAACTCGTACACCTGGATCCACTGCACGAGGACGCCGTCCGGCGTCAGGTGGCGCTCGGCCTGCCGGTAGAACTCCTCGCTGAACAACGACGACACGCCGGCGACCCAGGGGTTCGACGGCTCGGACACGATGATGTCGTAGCGCCGGCCGGTCTTCGCGAAGTAAGACTTTGCGTCGTCGATGACGATCCGGCTCCGCGGGTCCGTGTACGCAGTCGCCGCCTTGTCGCCGAAGTGGCGCGCCCCCTCGATCATCATCGGCTCGATCTCGATCGTGTCGACGCTCGCGAGCGACGACACGCCGAGGAAGCTCGCCGTCGTCATGCCGGAGCCGAAGCCGATGATGGCGACGTCGCGCGCGTCGGGCCGGTAGCGGAGCGCCAGCGCGGCGGCCACCACCATCGTCGCCTCGTCGATCATCGTCCAGCTGCGGTCGGGACCGAGGTTGGCCGAGGCGTCCGGCTTGCCGTTGGTGCGGATCGTGACGACGCCATCCTCCGTGCGTGTCACGCTCACCGTCGCCGTCTTGCCGTCACGGTCGTAGAGGACGTTCATTTCGGGGCGGAGCTTCGCCAGTCCGGTGCGATAGACCGCGGCCACCGTGCGCTGCGGATCGATCGCGAGAACGAACGGCGCCACGGCGATCGCCGCAACGCCTGCGATGCCGATGGCGGCTGCCGACAAGCCGCCGCGTGCGCGTCGCGGCAGCCCGATGAGGGCGACGCCGAGCGCGATGTCGATCGACGCGGCGGCGATGAGCGTGCCGGCGAGACCGAGGCCGGGCAGCCCGACGTGGACGGCGAGCAGCACGCCGGCGATCGCGCCGAGCGTGTTCCAGGCGTAGACGTAGCCGATGGCCCGCTCACCGTAGCCATCGCGCAGCAAGAGGAAGGTGAGGAGCGGCAGCGTCATGCCGGCCGCGAACGTCGCCGGCAACATGATCGCCATCGCGATCGCCGCGCTGCCGGCATTGAACAGCAGGTAGCCGGCGTCCGTCTTCGCGAGCGCCCCGATCAGCCACGCCATCGCGTCGAACGCGCGGTCGTAGAGCGCGAGGCTCGCGAGCGCCGCCAGGCCCATCGCCACCTGCACGCAGCCCAGGAACACGCGCGGCGCAGGCAGGCGGTCGATGCGCCGGCGAATCCATGCGCCGCCGAGCGCGAGCCCGAGAATGAAGCTCGCGAGCATCAGCTCGAACGCGTGCGTCGACGCGCCGAGGACCAGCGACAGCATGCGGATCCAGGCGATCTCGTAGCCGAACGAGGCGAGACCGGTGAGCGCGGCCACGGCGAACAGGAGCCACGGCGCCGCGCCGTGACGGCGCTCCCGCGCGAGCGCGGGACGAGGCGCGCGCCCACCTTCTGCCAACGCGTAGACGGCGATGGCCAGGAGCACGTTGGTGGTTCCGGCGACGAGCGACGCACCGGGCAGCCCGGCATGCGGCACGAGGACGAAGATGCCGGCCAGCACGCCGGCGACCGCGCCGAGGCTGTTCAGGAAGTAGAGCAGCGCGATGCGGCGGCCCGGATCGTGTGGCGCGAGGCGCAACAGGCCCGACGTCATCAGCGGGAAGGTCATGCCGAGGAGCACCGACTGCGGCAGGATCAGCGACGCAGCGAATCCCCACGACGAGAGGCACCATCCGTCGCCGCCGCACGTGGCCGGCAGCAGGCTGTCGTAGGCCCATCCGGTGGCGGCGGTGAAGATCGGATGGAAGGCGATGCCGGCCCAGCCGATGACGAATTCGGCCGCGGCATAGGCGACGAGCGGCGCGCGCAAGCGGTCGGCGATGCGGCCTGCGAATGCCGCCCCCAGCGCCATCCCGCCGATGAACACGACGAGCACGACCGATTGCGCGTACGCGGCGTGCCCGAGGAACAGCTTGAGGTAGTGCGACCAGATCGACTCGTAGATGAGGCCGCAGAAGCCCGAGACGAGGAACAGTCCCTGGACGAGCAGGATCCTGGTGGCGTGCGACCGGTTCATCCGGGAGCGTTTGCGGCGAGCGGGGGGCGACGGACCTGGCAGCACTCGTTGCGCCGCGCGCGACGCCGCGGGTCGGGACGGCCAATCCGCGCGTCGCGGAGCGACGCGCGCCGTCGCGGGTCGTCGGCCGACCGCCCGCATGACGCCGCGAGCGCGGCGTCAGCGGCCAGGCACTGCGGTCAGGCGTAGCGCTTCAGCTTGAGCGAGAACTGCGCGAGCGGCGCGATGCCGGACGCCTCGGCGCGGCGGCACCAGTCCTGCAGGCGCGCGAGCAGCTGCTCGGAAGACTCGGTCGAGCGCGACCACAGCGCGGAGAGCTCGGCGCGCATCGCGACGACCTTGGCGAGCGTCTTGCTGTGCTCGGCCACGTGAGCGAGGCGGCTGCGTTCGCCTTCGGGCAGCGTGTCCGGATCGGTGAGCCAGCGCTTCAGCCGCGCGCGGCTGGGGAGCTCGACACCGCGCGCGCGCTCGCGAAGCGTGTCGATCTCGCTGCGGCAGGCGGCCTTGAGCGCACGCGCGTAGGTCGTCGCGACCTGGTAGCGGTGCGTGATGATCGCCTGCAACGTCGCATGGTCGGCTTCCGGCTTGGACGCGTCGAGCTTGAGCTTAGGCGCGACGCGGCGGATCTTGGCGAGGCCCAGCGCCGACAGCGCGCGGATGTAGAGCCAGCCCAGGTCGAACTCGTACCACTGTGCCGAGAACTTGGCCGACGTGCCGTACGCGTGGTGGTTGTTGTGCAGCTCCTCGCCGCCGATGATGAGGCCCCACGGGACGAGGTTGGTCGACGTGTCGCCGGTCGCGTAGTTGCGGTAGCCCCACCAGTGCGCGACGCCGTTGACGATGCCCGCGGCGAAGAACGGGATCCACATCATCTGGATCGCCCAGATCGTGGCGCCGAGCGCGCCGAACAGGACCAGGTTGACCGCGAGCATCAGCCCGACGCCCTGCCAGCTGTAGGGCGTGTAGACGGTGCGCTCCACCCAGTCGTCGGGCGTCCCGTGGCCGTAGTGTTCGATCGTCTCGGGGTTGCGCGATTCGGCGCGGTAGAGTTCGGCGCCGGTCCACAGGACGGTCGACAGGCCGCGCGTCACCGGGCTGTGCGGATCGTCGGCGGTCTCGACTTTCGCGTGGTGCTTGCGATGGATCGCCGCCCATTCCTTGGTGACCATGCCGGTCGTGAGCCACAGCCAGAAGCGGAAGAAATGCCCCACCGCCGGATGCAGGTCGAGCGCGCGATGCGCCTGGCAACGGTGCAGGTAGATCGTCACCGACGCGATCGTGACGTGCGTCAGCACCAGCGTCACGACGACGTAGCCCCACCACGACATCGGGATGAGGCCGCGGGCGAGGAAATCCAGCAGGGAATCGAGATCGTTCATTCGGAGGGCGCCGCGGCGGAGGCCGGGCGTCCGTCAGGAAGGAGGGTAACGGAGCATTGTACAGGTCGCGCGCATCGCCGGCGGACAGGCGGCCGGACGGTGGCCGAGCGCTCCGAACGTCAGGGCTAACCCGCTGTTTTTCAAGGACCGGGTCGCGGCGCCGCGGGGCCTCCCGCCAGGGTTGGGCCCAGGCCGGTCACCCGGACGTCGCGCTGCGGGGCGGCCATCGCGATCCCCGCCTTCGCCAGTGCGGCCACGATGTGCCGGAGGATCGCGCTGCGGAGCGGGGCGTGGCCGCCGTCGGGGTGGCTCGACCACAGGATCAGCTCGAGGCCGATCCCCGAGTCGTTGAGCGCGGTGACGTGCGCCTGCGGGGCCCGCTCGCCGGCGAGCTGGA
>DATLIR010000268.1:0-7823 GCA_035539315.1 Casimicrobiaceae bacterium | reverse complement strand
CAGACTCCGGAATCTGACCCGCGGCTACGGCCGCGGCACCGTCGCGGCGAATTCGCGCAGGTCGACCGGCAACCGCCCGTCGGCATCGGCGTGCGTGCGCCGGAAGCGCTGCAATTCGCGCACCGCGCCCTCGCGATCGTTCGCGGCGAGCAGTCGCCGGATCGCGGCGATGAAGACGTCGGGCGGCGTGACGGCCATCGCCTGCGGCTCGCGCGTCGCTCGCGCGGCGACGACATCGCCTGCCGCCTGGGGCGGCGCGGGACGCACCTTCGCGCGCGCATTGCTCTCCGCCGCCTCGGGCGCGGCGCGAGCGGCGCCGGTGGCCTCCGCCGCAGCGGCGGGCGCCGGTGATGCGGGCGCCGCCTGCTTCGCCGCGGCGACGACGGAAGGCTCGCTCTGGGGCGGAGGCGACGCGGGATACGCCTGCTTGGCGGCCGCGACAGACGCCGGCTCGCTCGCGGGCGGCGAGGCGACGAATCCCGGGGCTGCATCGGCCTCGTTCCTGCGCGCGGGCGCGGCGTTCTCGTCGGCGCGCTTTCCGAGCGCAGCGACCGGCGGCTGCGGCGCTGGTGCCACGAGCTTATCGTCGGTGCGCGGTGCGACGTCGGCCTCCTTGGTCTCGCTCGGGGCGTCGGAGCGCGCGCGCGCATCCGGTTTGGCGGCTTCCTGGCGCAGCGGAGGCGGCGCGGCCTGGACCGGCGCCTGCGTTCGCGGCAGCGGCAACGGCACGCGGTCGCGTTGCTCGGGCGAGGGCGTGCTCATCGCGTCGACGGCGGATTTCGGGGCCGGCGCGTCCCCGGACACCTCCCGCTTCGCTATCGCGTCGACGGACGAACGCGCGTCGGACGCCGAGGGGCTCGCCGCCGGCACCGACGCGGGTGCCGCACGTCGCGCGGTCACGGCATCGCTGACCACGGTCGGCTCGCCCGTGTCCTGAGGCAGGTTCTGCAGCACGCCGATCGCGATCGCGCCGATCGTCGCGGCCGCGGCGAGCGGCATCCACCAGCGCCACGGTTCGCGCGCCTCGGCGACGAGCGCCTTCTCGCGCGGCTGCGCGCCGACCGCGCGCCGCGCCGCGGCGCGGATCGCATCGTCGATCGCCGCGGGCGGCGTCTCGCGCATGTGCTCGCGCCACGCGCGCGCGACGACTTCGTCGCCGAGCTCGTCGCGCTCGCGCGTCATGCGAGGTCTCCCAGCGACGAGCGCAGCTTCGCGTAGGCGTAGCGCACGCGGCTCTTCACCGTCTCCTCGCCCGCGCCGATGAGCGCGCCGATGTCCGCGAGCGACATCCCGGACTCGATGTGCAGCAGGAACGCCTCGCGCTGGGCGGCCGGCAGCTCGTGCAGCGCGGCGTCGATGCGCTCGCGCGCCGCACGCGAGGCGACGCGCGTCTCGGGCTCGTCGGTGCGCGGGCCCGCGATCGCGTCGACCAGCGCGCCAGTCTCCTCGTCGCCTTCGTCGTCCAGCGAGGCGACGCGCACGCTGCCGCGCGAGCGCCAGTGGTCGACCAGCCGGTGGTGCGCGAGCGTGTAGAGCCAGGTCGCGAACTTCGCGGTCGGGGCATAGGTCGCGCGGGCGCGGATCGCGTTCATCCAGACGTCCTGGAACAGCTCGTCGGCGACGCCCGCGTTGCCGACGTGGCGCACCAGGTAGCGGTACAGCCCGCCGCGGTGGCGCGCGTAGAGGCGGTCGAACGCCCCGGCGTCGCCGGCGGCGTAGGCGAGCATGAGCGCCTCGTCGCCGGCGCTCTCGCCGGTCGCGTCCGAAGCGTCGGCGCGCGCGCGCGGGGCGTCGGGCATGGCCCGCAGAGTATGCGGGCCGGCGCGCGACGCGGCAATGCGCACGCCCATGGCCGGTCGCGGCCTAGCGAGGATCCGGAGTGAAGCCTGGCCATGCGGGGAACGCGGACGGCGCGCGGTCGGCGTAGCGCGGCCCGGGGATGATGCCGCGCGCCACCAGCGCTTCGCGACGATCGTAGCGGATCGCGACGACCGATTCGGGCGAGCTCGTCGCGCGCTCGAACGCGACCCGTTGCGCATACGAGGACTCGTTGCGGCCGTGGCCGGTGCCGAGCTTGCCTTCGTCGCGCCTCTCGCGCTGGCCCGCGACTTGGTTCACGTCGGCCTCCTTGGCGACGGCGCTCGACGCGGCGGACGCTTCCGCGGGGGACGCGGGCTGGCTCGCCGGCGCGTCGGAGCGTTGGGCGCGCCGGTCGTAGACGTTGGGGCGCGGCGCGTAGGCGACCGGCGCGCGCTCGCGGTACACCGCGACGCCGATCACGCCGACGTCGCCGGGCCGCCCGGTGCGCGCCGCATAGCTGTCGGCGAGGTTGGTGAAGTAGAACGCCGCGGTGTGCGCGAGGCTCTTGCGCCAGCCGGCGATCTCGACCGATCCGTAGGGCTCGAGCACGTAGCCGCTCTGGCCCGGCGACGCGGTCTCGCCGGTGATCGCGTTGACGCCGTCTACCGAGGGCACCGCGAGGATGCGCGTGCCGGTGTGATTGCGGATGCGGATCGCGTACTCGTGCCCCGGCGTGCCGACGATCCAGCGCTCGCCGCCGGCGACGTAGACCGGCAGCAGCGCGTTGTCGGCGCGATCGAGCACCTCGACGGTCGCGAGATGGCTCGACACGATCGGCGGCGGCGAGGTTGCGCAGGCCGCGAGCGGCGCGGCGAGCATCGCGCCGAGCAAGGCGATGACGGCGTGGCGCAGGACGCCTCGCGCCGGTCGCGCGCTCGACGGGGGGGTTGGACCGTTGCAGCGTGGCATCGCGGATCTCCCGGCGTCGGGCCGGCACGGCCGGCCCTTCGAGACCTGCTAACGGAGCGCGGTCGGGAACGGGGTTAGCGTGACGCCGGGCGGCGACCCCGACCCCGGAAAGGGCGCCAACCCGTCGCCGGCCACCGGGGGGCTGCGGGAACGCGCGTGCAATAATCGTTCGACCGCCTGCGCCCGCGCGGGCGCCCCACGCCCATGAAGGACGCCGCCCAGCTCGCCCCGCTCGTCACCGGGCTCTCGTTCGCGCTCGCCTTCGTGTTCGGCTTCGTCGCCAACCGCGTCAGCTTCTGCACGATGGGCGCGGTGACCGACGTCGTGAACTTCGGCGACTGGCGCCGCATGCGCATGTGGCTGCTCGCCATCGCGGTGGCGATCGCCGGCGCGGCCGCGCTGCAGTCCGCCGGGATGGTCCAGCTCGACAAGTCGATCTACACCGGCGCGCAGGTCCCGTGGCTGTCGCACATCGTCGGCGGCCTGATGTTCGGCTTCGGCATGACGCTCGGCTCCGGCTGCGGCAGCAAGACGCTGATCCGCATCGGCGCGGGCAACCTCAAGTCGCTGGTGGTGCTCCTGGTGCTCGGCGTCAGCGCGTACATGACGCTCAAGGGGGCGTTCGCCCCGGTGCGCGCGTTCGGTCTCGATCCGGTGCGCGTGGATGTCGGCGCGAAGGCGTCCGACCTGGCGTCGATCGTCGGCGCGACCGGCACCGCGCGCCTCGCCGTCGCGTTCGTCGTCGCCGCGGCGATCGCGGCGTTCGTGTTCGCGAGCCGCGATTTCCGCACGACGCGCGAGATGATCGTCGGCGGCATCGTCGTCGGCGCCGTCATCGTCGGCGGCTGGTACGTCTCCGGCCACCTGGGTTACCTCGCGGAGGATCCGGCCACGCTCGAGGAGAAGTTCGTCGCGACCAACTCGGGGCGGCTCGAGTCGTACTCGTTCGTCTCGCCCGCCGCGTACCTGCTCGAGCTCCTGATGCTGTGGAGCGACACCTCGCGCGTGCTGACGTTCGGCATCGCGGGCGTGCTCGGCATGATGGCGGGGTCGCTCGCGTACGCGCTCGCGTCGCGCACGTTCCGCTGGGAAGGCTTCGGCGGCGTCGAGGACGTCGCCAACCACATCGTCGGCGCGGCGATGATGGGCTTCGGCGGCGTCACCGCGCTCGGCTGCACGATCGGGCAGGGGCTGACCGGGGTGTCGACGCTGGCGGCGGGCTCGTTCCTGACGCTCGCGTCGATCATCGCCGGAAGCGTGCTCGCCGTGCGCTACCAGACCTGGCGGCTGGACCGGATGGCGTGAGGCCCGCGGCGCCGGTTGTCGGCGCGCGACCCCGCCCCCACGTTATCGCACCATGATCGTCTTCGACCTCCAGTGCGCGCAGGGCCACGGGTTCGAGGGGTGGTTCGACTCGGGCGACGCGTTCGAGCGCCAGCTCGCCGCCGACCTCGTGCGCTGTCCGGCGTGCGACACGGCGTCGGTCACGCGCGTGCCTTCGGCGCGGGTCAGCGTGCCTCGGGGCGAGGCGGCCGCGCCGTCCGCGCCGGAAGCGGTCGCCGGCCTGCCGCCCGAGCTGCTCGCGAAGCTGCGCGAAGCCGTGCGCAGCACCGAGAACGTCGGGCGCCGCTTCCCCGAGGAGGCGCGCAAGATCCACTACGAGGAGGTGCCGCACCGCCCGATCCGCGGGACCGCCACCACCGAGGAGGCGCGCGCGCTCGCCGACGAGGGCGTGGACTTCGCTCCGATCCCGCCAATCCTCGGCAGCGATCACCACTGACCGGCCACGCGGAAACGGTGCCGAAGGGCGGGAAAGGCGTCGCGGGTGGCGCGCCCTCGGCGATTCCGCTAAAATTGCATGTTTCCCGCGGGCCGTTAGCTCAGCTTGGTAGAGCAGCGGACTTTTAATCCGTTGGTCGCTGGTTCGAATCCAGCACGGCCTACCAAGCCTCGCGGGACGATAGAATGCGGTTCGTACGTCGGGCCGTTAGCTCAGCTGGTAGAGCAGCGGACTCTTAATCCGTTGGTCGTAGGTTCAAATCCTACACGGCCTACCAATGCACCGAAGGGTTAGCCACGGCTGGCCCATTGTTGTTTGGAACCCGACACCTTCCTCGAGCGCAACGTGACGGAATCGCAGGAGCATCGGCACGCGAGGACGCCGATCGGCGGGCAAGCCGCCGGGGTGAGCAAGCGGTCACCGATTCGCGGATGTTTCATCGAAACGTGGAGACGACCATGAGAATGAAGATGCTGGAAGCCATCGCCCTTTGCGCGACGCTCGCGCTGGGGTCGCATACCGCCGCCGCCGCGGGGGCCGCCGAGCTGGCCCGCGACGCGAATGCCTCGCTGCAGCAGCTCTACGCGAGCGTTCCGGCGGCCAAGGCGCTCGGGGCCAACGCGCAGGCGATCCTCGTGTTTCCCAAGGTGACCAAGGCCGGCCTCGGCGTCGGCGGCCAGTTCGGCGAGGGAGCGCTGCTCCAGAAGGGCAAGGCCGTCGCGTACTACAACACCGCCGGCGCATCGGTCGGGCTCCAGGCGGGCGCGCAGCAGTTCGGCTACGCGCTGTTCTTCATGAACGCCAACGCGCTCGCCCAGCTCGACAAGGCCGAAGGATTCGAGGTCGGCGTCGGCCCGACCGTCGTCCTCGTGGACGAAGGCAAGGCGAAGACGATGACGACCACGACGGCGAAGGACGACGTCTATGCCTTCATCTTCGGCCAGAAGGGGCTGATGGCGGGGCTCGGCGTCCAGGGCAACAAGATCACGAAGATCAACCCGAAATGAACGCGTGGTCGACCCCGGGATTCGCGCTGCGATGATCGGGGTCGAAGCGCTGGCCGGCGGGTGCACGAGCGTGCGCCCCGGCGACGCGCAGGTGTTCCTGGAAGTGGCGTCGGTCATCAACCGCTACTCGGCCGCTCCGGTCGTGGCGGTGCCCTCGCGGTAGGCCGCCGTTCCTGCCTGGCGCGCGGGGAGTTCGTTAGCGCGCGTGCCGCGCGCGCGAACGGGCTTCCTGCTTCACCGCGCCGACCACCGTTCGCTCGAGTATTACGGGCCCGCGATCGCGCTCATCGAGCTGGTCCAGGCCGCGGCGCGGCGGAAGCTCGTCTGAAAGCCGCCGAGGCACCACGCGCATGTCCGTGCCGCGCATCATCCTGACGCTGTCGTGCACCGACCGCCCCGGCATCGTCGGTGCGGTCGGCACGTTCCTCGCGGGCGCCGGCTGCAACATCCTCGAGTCGGCGCAGTTCGGCGACGCCGACAGCGGGCGCTTCTTCATGCGCGTGGTCGCCGACATCCTCGCGTACGTCGACGGCCACCCGAATGCCCACGACACGATCGAAGGCGTCGCGTCGGCGTTCGCGCCGGTCGCCAGGCGATTCGCGATGAGCTGGGCGATGCACGACGCATGCACGAAGCCGCGCGCGGTGATCCTGGTGTCGAAGCAGGACCATTGCCTGAACGACCTCCTCTACCGCACGCGCATCGGCGCGCTGCCGATGGCGATCACGGCGATCGTGTCGAACCACCCGGACGCGGCGCCGCTCGCGGCGAGCTACGGCGTCGCGTTCCACCACCTGCCGGTGAGCGCGGCAACCAAGCCGAAGCAGGAAGCGAAGCTCCGCGCGATCTTAAGCGAGACGCGCGCCGAGCTGGTCGTGCTCGCGCGCTACATGCAGGTGCTCTCCGACGCGCTCGCGCGCGACCTCGCCGGCCGCGCAATCAACATCCACCACGGCCTCCTGCCGAGCTTCAAGGGCGCGAAGCCCTACCACCAGGCCTACGATCGCGGCGTCAAGCTGATCGGCGCGACGGCGCACTACGTGACCGGCGAGCTGGACGAAGGGCCGATCATCGACCAGGAGGTCGCGCGCGTCGACTACAACATGCGCGCCGACGACCTGGTCGCGCTGGGGCGCGACGTCGAGTGCCTCGCGCTCGCCCGCGCCGTCAAGTTCCACCTCGAGCGGCGCGTGTTCCTGAACGGCGCGAAGACGGTCGTTTTCCGCTGACGCCCATCCGCCGCGGTTGACGTCGCGCGGCGGGTGCGCCGCCTGTTGCCGGCCGCAAACCGCTCGTCGGTACGGCACATCGATTGCTTATGGGGGGTCGAATGCCTGCCGTCCCGCCCCTCCGACCGTCGTCGCCCCCCGCGCGAGCGGCGGTAAGCGCACGCCGGTGCGTCCCGGCGCGCGGACAGGCGGGCTTCACCCTGATGGAGCTGATGATCGTCGCGGTGATCCTCACGATGCTCGCGGCGATCGCCATCCCGATGTACTCCGACCAGGCGCGCCGCTCGGCGCGCGTCGAGGTGCAGTCGCTGATCACGACGGCCGCCACGCGCCAGACGCAGTTCCTCGTCGACCGCCGCCGCTATGCGGACTCCATGTCGTCGTTGAACCTGTCACTGCCAACGAGCCTGACCGGCAAGTACACGATCGCCGTCGCGACCGCCGACGGTCCGCCGCCGACGTTCTCGATCACGGCGACGGCGAGCGGCAACCAGGCGAAGGACAAGTGCCCGACGCTCGTGCTCGACAACGCCGGCAACCGGACGCCGGCCGGGTGCTGGTGATGCGGCGCAGTTGCGCCGCCTTGTCGCAACGGCGGCTGCGCGTCGCCCAGCGCGGCATGACGCTCGTCGAGCTCGTGTTCGTGATGCTCGTCGTCGCCGTGCTCGCCGCAGTCTCGACGCCGGCGTTCACCAACCTGGTCGTCTCGCAGCGCCTGCGCGCCGCGGGCACCGACCTGGTCTCGTCGCTGCAGGTGGCGCGCAGCGAGGCGATCAAGCGCAACGACAGCGTCACAGTGAAGCCTTCCGCCGACAGCTGGACCAGCGGGTGGGTCGTCAAGACCGCGCTCGGAGACTCGATCGACCGCAAGAGCCCGCTGGGCAGGCGCGTGACGGTCGCGAGCGCTCCGGACTCGATCGTCTACGGGCCCAACGGACGGCTCAACGTCGCCGGTGTGGCGCGATTCCAGTTTTCCGACGCGCAGACCGAATCCGGCGTGACGCCGCGTTGCGTGATCGTCGACACCTCGGGCTACCC
>DATLIR010000267.1:0-2623 GCA_035539315.1 Casimicrobiaceae bacterium | reverse complement strand
CCCACCAACCACTAGACCGTCGCCACCTCGCCGATCAGCCCGCGGTCCGCGAGCATCGGTTCGATCGCCGGATCGCGGCCGCGGAACGCCCGGTAGGTCGTGGCCGGATCGACGCTGCCTCCGGCGGCGTAGACGCAGCGCTTGAGGCGCGCCGCGATGGCCGGGTCGAACACGTCGCCCGCCTCGACGAATGCCTCGAACGCATCGGCGTCGAGCACCTCGGCCCACAGGTAGACGTAGTAGCCGGCCGCGTACCACGAGCCGGAGAAGAGGTGATCGAAGTGCGGCAGCCGGTGGCGCATCACGATCTCGCGCGGCATGCCGATGCGCACGAGCTCGCTCGCCTCGAACGCGCCGATGTCGACGCCGTCCGGATCCTCGACCGCGTGCAGCGCCATGTCGACCAGCGCGCTCGCCGCGTACTCGACCGTCTCGAAGCCCTGGTTGAAGCGCCGCGACGCGCGCATGCGATCGACCAGCGCGTCGGGAATCGGGGCGCCGGTGACCGCGTGGCGCGCGTGGCGCTTCAGCACCTGCGGCTCGACCGCCCAGTGCTCGTAGAGCTGCGATGGGAGCTCGACGAAATCGCGCAGGACGCTGGTGCCCGACAGGCGCTCGTAGGTCACCTGCGACAGCAGCCCGTGCAGGCCGTGGCCGAACTCGTGGAACAGCGTGCGGACGTCGTCGGCCGACAATAGCGTGGGCTCGCCCTCGGGCGCCTTCGCGAAGTTGTTGTTGTTGACGACGATCGGCAGGGCGCGGTGGGCCCGCGACTGCTCGCGGTAGGTCGACATCCACGCGCCCCCGCGCTTGGTCGCGCGCATGAAGTTGTCGGACAGGAACAGGCCGACGCCCGCGCCGGTGGCGTCCTGCACCTCGAACACGCGCACGTCGGGATGGTAGGCCTTGAGGTCCGGGCGCGGCACGAAGCGGATGTCGAACAACCTGCCGGCGACGTCGAACGCGGCCTCGAGCATCCGGTCGAGCGCGAAGTAGGGCTTGATCTCCGCGTCGTCGACGTCGTAGCGCTCGCGCCGCACCTTCTCCGCGTAGTAGCGCCAGTCCCACGGCTCGATGGCGTGCGTCGCCCCTTCGGAGCGCGCCATCGCCTGAAGCGCATCGCATTCACGCGCGGCCCTGGCCTTCGCCGGGTCCCAGACGCGCTCGAGCAGTCGCGCGACCGCGGCAGGCGTGCGGGCCATCCGGTCGGTGAGCGCGTAGTCGGCGTAGTGCCGGTGGCCGTGCAGGCGCGCGAGCTCGTGGCGCAGCTTCAGGATCTCGCGCGCGACCGGGCGGTTGTCGTGCGCCGCGTCGAGCTCGCCGCGCCGCGTCCACAGGCGGAACGCGCGCTCGCGCAGGTCGCGGCGGTCGGACCACTCGAGGAAGGGCGCGACCAGCGAGCGCGAGAGCGAGATCCACCACGCGTTCGGCGTCCCGTGCCGGCGGGCCGCCTCGCGCGCCGCATCGCGCAGCCACGCCGGCAGGCCCGCGAGATCGCGCTCGTCGGCGAGCAGCAGGCCCTGCGTCGCCTCGTCGTGCAGGACGTTCTGGCGGAACGTCGTCATCAGGAGCGCGAGGCGCTCGGCGATCTCGCCGGCACGCTGGCGCGCCGCCGGGGAGAGGCGCGCGCCCGCCATCGCGAAGTCGAGATGCAGGCGCTCGAGCAGCGCGCGCTCCTCGGGCGCGAGGCCCAGGGCATCGCGACGCGCGTGGAGCGCATCCACGCGCGCGAACAGCGTCGCGTCGAGCAGGATCGCGCTGTCATGCGCCGCGAAGCGGGGCATGAACTCGCGCTCGACCGCCTGCAACGCGGGCGAGGTCTCGGAGGCCGCGAGGTTGTGGAATACGGCGCCGACGCGCGAGTAGGTGCGGCCGCAGGCATCGAGCGCGGCAATGGTGTTGGCGAAGGTCGGCGGCTCGGGGTTGTCGGCGATCGCGCGGATCTCGGCTCGGTGCTCGCACATCGCGGTCTCGAACGCCGGCGCGAAATGCCCGGCCGCGATGCGGTCGAACGGGGGCAGGCCGAGCGGTTGCGGCCAGGGCTGGAGCAGCGGATTGTCGGCGTGGGAGCTCATGCGGAAGCGCTCGTGGCGCGGGGTAGCGTGGAGGCCGGATGGGCCGAGAGCCGCGATTGTACCGGCCGGCGTTCCTCCCCTGACCCGGGCCCACTCCCCGCATCGGGGGTGAGAGGGGGTCCAGGGCAACCGTCCGGCCGCCTCCGGGAAGCAGGAGCGTCCGGCGCGTTCCCCAACTCGCGTGCGGGAAAAAGCGTCCGCATGGCGAACGTCCATCATGCAGGGAGTGGGAGACTTGGAAGCTGGCCCGTGGCGCGACAATGGTCGCGAACGGCACCGTCGACTCCCCCTTTCCCCAAAGCATGGACAAGCCCTTCGCGCCTTCCAGCGAGCGCAACCGCGAGCCGATCCTCGCGGTCCTGCGCGAACGCTTCGCTTACCGTCGTCGCGTGCTCGAGATCGGCAGCGGCACCGGGCAGCACGCGGTCCGAGCATTGCCACGTGAGCTGCGGCAGCGCCGCGGCGAAATGGACCGCGTGCTGCCCGGCATCCGGATGTGGCTCGACGTGGCGGCGCTGGCCAACACCCCCGCCCCGATCGCGCTCGAC
>DATLIR010000266.1:0-8590 GCA_035539315.1 Casimicrobiaceae bacterium | reverse complement strand
AAGGCCGGCATCGCGGCGATCAGCGACGCGCTGGAGCTCGAGTGAGCCGCGCCGCGCGGCGCGACATTTCACGCCGACGCTCGCCGGATCGCAGAGAGCGGTCGGGCTTCGCAGCATCGCTCCCTCTCCCCGCATCGCGTGGAGGGCGCCGGGGTGAGGAGCGCGGCAAGGAGCACTCTCAATGATCGAGCTCGTCATCGACTCGCGTCGCCGCGACCTCGGCGGCTTCGAGGTCGGCCGCATCCTGCCCTGGCATCAGCGGCGCATGGTCGGACCGTTCGTGTTCTTCGACCACATCGGCCCGGTCGACTTTCCGCCCGGCATCCCGCGCACGGTCGACGTGCGGCCGCATCCGCACATCGGCCTTTCCACCGTCACCTACCTCTTCGACGGCGAGATCGTGCATCGCGACAGCCTCGGCTACGAGCAGCCGATCCGGCCCGGCGAGGTGAACTGGATGACCGCAGGCCGCGGCATCACGCACTCGGAGCGCTTCGAGAAGGCGCGCCGCGAAGGCGACCGGATGCACGGCATCCAGGCCTGGGTCGGCCTCCCGCGCGAGCGCGAGGAGGATCCCCCGGCGTTCGCGCACCATGCAGGCGACGCCGACCTGCCGACCTACGAATATGGCGGGCTGTGGGCCCGGCTCGTCGCAGGCGAGGCGTATGGCGCGAAGGCGGCGGTACGGACGCACTCGCCGCTCTTCTACGTGCACTGGCGGCTCGCCGCCGGCGCGCGCGCGGAGCTCGAAGCACGCTATCCGGAGCGCGCTGCGTACATCGCCGCCGGTACCGTCGACGTCGACGGACGCGACTACGTCGCCGGCCAGATGCTGGTGTTCGCGCCCGGCGCGCCCGTCATGTTCACCGCGACCACGGATGCGACCGTCATGCTGCTCGGCGGCGAGACGATCGGCGAGCGCTACATCGACTGGAACTTCGTGTCGTCGTCGCGCGAGCGCATCGAGCAGGCGAAGGCGGACTGGCGCGCCGGGCGCATGAAGCTGCCGGTGCACGACGACCGCGAGTTCATTCCGCTGCCACCGGACCCCCCGCGCGAGCCGCCGCCGGCGTCCTGACCCGCGCGCCTAGCGCTCACGCCGGACGCAGCTCGCGCACCTCGTCGATCGGCCGCTCGAGCAGCACCTCGACGTCGCGCCCGCGCTCCTTCATCGCGTCGAACTCCGCCTCGAGCTCTGCAACCGTCTGCTTGCCCCGTCGCGCGAGGAAGCGCGCGAGCGGGGGCGGCAGGTCGCGGCGCCTGACGAACCCGCGCAGCCACGCGATCGATGCGTCGGCCAGCGCTCGCAGCCCCATGAACGTGCCGATCATGCCCCAGGCCGAGCCGGTGACGCCGATCGCCGGGATGCCGAAGATGAGGCCGAGCTGCGTCACCAGCACGCGTATCGTCGCGTTGCCGCACGACTCGTTCAATTGCGCGAACGTCCACGCGCGCAGGTGAACGAGGTCCACGAGCAGGAACCCGACTTGCACGGCGATGGCCCACAGCAGCGCGGCCTGCGCGTCCGCCCACGGCAGCGGGCCGCCGACGCCGAAGAGGAAGACCAGCGACAGGACGAACAGCCCGTGCGCCACCGTGAAGACGGCGGTGAGCGCGACGAAGTGCCTGAGGTAGGTGTTGCCGTCGCCGAGGTCCTGGCGGACCTCGGCGACGCCGGCGTCGTGGCGCGACACCGTGCCGGTCGGCGCGTAGTGCCCGGTCTTCCGGGTCGCGCGCCGGTGCACGACGATGCGGACGGCGCCGGTGACGAACATCAGCAAGGTCTCGAACCAGAATAGCAGCAGCAACGCGGCCGGCGAGCGTCCGTGCCACAGGACGTCCGCGAGCGGTATCGCGTTCATCAGCAACGCGTACGCGAGGGCCGCTGCGAATCCCATCGAAGCCTCTCCCGCGTCGCGCGGAGCGCGCGAACCCCAGCGATGACAACGGCTAGCGCACGGCCACTCGCGCGAAGCGCCGCTTGCCCGCCTGCACGACGACGGTGGTGCCCGCGGCGATCGTGGCGCCCTTGTCGGCGACGACCTCGCCGTCGAGCCTCAGGCCGCGCCCGGCGATGAGCCGCAGCGCTTCGGACGTCGACTCGACGACGCCGGCCTGCTTCGCGAGGTTCGCGATCGCAATGCCCGCCCCTCCGGTCTCGATCGTGACCTCGGGCATCTCGTCGCGCATCGCGCCGCCCTTGCGCGCCTCGAAGGTCGCGAGCGCGCGCACGGCGTCGGCCGGCGAATGAAAGCGCGCGACGATCTCCTGCGCGAGCGCGACCTTGGCATCGCGCGGATTGCGTCCCGCGGCGCATGCGCGCCGGAGCGCCGCGATCTCGGACATCGGACGAAACGACAGCAGCTCGTAGTAGCGCCACATGAGCTCGTCGGAGATCGACATGAGCTTGCCGAACATCTCGTCGGGCGGCTCGCTGATGCCGACGTAGTTGCCCTTGGACTTCGACATCTTCTCGACGCCGTCGAGCCCCTCGAGCAGCGGCATCGTCAGCACGCACTGCGGCTCCTGTCCCGCCGCCTTCTGCAGCTCGCGCCCGACCAGCAGGTTGAACTTCTGGTCGGTGCCGCCGAGCTCGATGTCGGCCTTCAGCGCCACCGAGTCGTAGCCCTGCATCAGCGGGTAGAGGAACTCGTGCACCGCGATCGGCTGGCGGCTCGCATAGCGCTTGTGGAAGTCGTCGCGCTCGAGCATGCGCGCCACCGTGTACTGCGACGCGAGCCGGATCATGCCGGCCGCGCCGAGCGGCTCGCACCACTCAGAGTTGTAGCGGATCTCGGTGCGCGCCGGATCGAGGACCTTCGACGCTTGCGCGTGGTAGGTCTCTGCGTTGGCGCGGATCGCCTCGCGCGTGAGCGGCGGGCGCGTCGCGTTGCGTCCGGACGGGTCGCCGATCATCGAGGTGAAGTCGCCGATCAGGAAGATCACCTGGTGGCCGAGGTCCTGCAGCTGGCGCATCTTGTTCAGCACCACCGTGTGCCCGAGATGGATGTCGGGCGCAGTCGGGTCCAGCCCGAGCTTGATGCGCAACGGCTTGGCGCGCGCGAGCTTCGCGCGAAGCTCGGCCTCGACGATCAGCTCGTCGGCGCCGCGCTTCGCGACCTCGACCTGGTGATCGATGTCGAGCGCCATCGGCGGGTTCACGCCTTCGCTTCGCGCTCGGCAACGGTGGCGCGGGCGACCGGCCGCGCGTAGCAGCGCCGGTGCCAGTCCGCGACGCGCGGCCAGCGGTCGAGGCCGAACGCCGGTCCGCGGTAGAGCACCGAGGCTAGGTTCAGGTCCGCGATGGAGAACATCTCGTCGGCGAGCCACTCGCGCGTCGCGAGCGCGGTCTCGATGGCGTCGAGCCGCCGCGGCAGCTTCACCGCGGCCTCCTCCGCGAGCTCCGGCTTGCGGCGCTCGGCCGGGAGGTAGGCGACGTGCGCATACCACTGACCGATGACCGGCTCGAGCTCGGAGGCGCCGAACAGCGTCCACTGGTAGACGCGGCCTTCGCCCTCGCGGGTGCCCGGCCAGAGCCGGTTCGCCTTCTTCGCGAGGTAGAGATTGATCGCGAGCGACTCGAACATCGCAAAGCCGTCGTCGACGATCGCCGGGATCGCCCCCATCGGGTTGATCGCCAGGAACTCGACCGACTTGATCTCCGGGCCGCCGAAATGGTGCCTGACGTGCTCGAACGCGAGCCCGAGCTCGCGCGCGGCCCACAGGACGCGGAAGGCGCGCGAGGCGGCGGTGCCGTAGATCGTGAGGCTCATGGATGCGCCGGGGTCGTCGGGAACGGCTTTTGCTAGAATCGCGCAATGGCTGGTGAGTCCCGCACCGTGCCCGCGCATGCGCCCCGCATTCTAGCCGATCGGGTGCGCGGCGCCGTCGCGCCGTTCTCCCACGTGCGCCTCGCCCGCTGGAAGGTCTTCGCCGTCGTCGTCACGGGCATCTCCGCCGTCGCTGCCTTCGGGTTCGCGCCCGGCACCGCGCTCGACGCGGTGCCGACGACGCTCACGGTCCGCACGCTCGCCACGCCGGCCTTGCCCGACGAGGCGGTGCGCGCCCACGAGGCGCCGTACTGGCGCGAGGAGCGCGTGCGCCGGGGCGACACGATCGGCGAGCTCCTCGCGCGCGCCGGCATCACCGACCCCGCGCTCGGCGCGCTGGTGCGTACGGACCCCGCCGCCCGCGCGCTCTACCAGCTGAGACCGGGCCAGGCGGTGCGCGTGGCGACCGACCGCGACGGCGGGCTCGTCGAGCTGCGCTTCGCGCCGACGCCCGAGCGGGCGCTTTCGATCCGTCGCTCCGGCGACACGCTCAAGGCGCTGCGTGGCGACGCCGACGTCGAGACACGGACGGCCCTCAAGGCCGGCGTGATCACGAGCTCGCTGTTCGGCGCCGCCGATGCGATCGGGCTCCCCGATGCGATCACGCTTGCGCTCGCCGACGCGTTCTCCGGCGACATCGACTTCTACCACGACCTGCGTCGGGGCGATCGCTTCGCCGTGCTGTACGAGACGCTGTTCGTCGACGGCGAGCCCGCCGGCACCGGGCGCATCCTCGCCGCAGAGTTCGAGAACCGCGGCACGCTGCTCCGCGCGTTCCGCTGGACCGCGCCCGACGGCAGCGAGGGCTATTACGCCGAGGACGGCCGCAGCGCGCGCAAGGCGTTCCTGCGCTCGCCGATGGCGCTCTCGCGCGTCACCAGCGGCTTCTCGCTCGCGCGGCTGCACCCGATCCTGGGCACCTGGCGCGCGCACCAGGGCGTCGATTACGGCGCGCCCTCCGGGACGCCGGTCCGTGCGACGTCGCACGGCGTCGTCGCCTTCGCGGGGCGGCAGGGCGGCTACGGCAACGTGGTGGTGCTGCGCCATGGCGGCGCGCACTCGACGCTCTACGGCCACCTGTCGCGCTTCGCGAAGGGCGTGACGACCGGTGCCCGCGTGCACCAGGGCGACACGATCGGCTACGTGGGCCAGACCGGCTGGGCGACCGGGCCGCACCTGCACTACGAGTTTCGCATCGGCGACGTGCCGCGCAACCCGCAGGCGATCGCGCTGCCGGTGGCCGACGCGGTCTCGCCCGCGCAGCGCGGCGCGTACGCCGCCGCGATCGCACCGGCAGCCGAGCAGCTCGCCCTCGCACGACGCCTGCCGCGACCCGTCCTCGCGTCCAGCCACTGACGCTGTGCCCCGCGAGCGCTACGCGGGCGTGATGTCCGGCACCAGCCTCGACGGCATCGACGCCGTCGTCGCGGACTTCGCGCCGTCGTCGGGGAGCGTCTGCGCCACGCTCGGCGCGGCGCACCTGCCGTTTCCGCCCGCGCTCCGCGACGCGCTCGCCGCGCTGCAGTCGAGCGGACCCGACGAGATCGCGCGCGCGGCCGACGCCACCGTCGAGCTCGCCGACCTGTACGCCGAAGCGATTCTCGCGGCTTGCGCGAGTGCGTCGCTCGCCCCCGCCGACGTGATCGCCGCCGGCGTGCACGGCCAGACCATCCGCCACCGTCCCGAGCGCGGCTGGACGGTGCAGCTCAACGATGCGGCGCGCGTCGCCGAGCGCGCCGGCGTCACCGTCGTCGCGGATTTCCGGCGACGCGACGTCGCCGCCGGCGGGCAGGGCGCGCCGCTGGTGCCCGCGTTCCATGCCGCGCTGTTCGGCGATGCGCGCGCGCACCGCGTGGTCGTCAACCTCGGCGGCATCGCCAACGTCACCGACCTGCCGCCCGCCGGAAGCGTGCGCGGCTTCGACACCGGCCCGGGCAACGTGCTCTCCGACCTGTGGCACGCGCAGCACCGCAGCGGCCCCTTCGATGCGGACGGCGCGTGGGCGGCCTGCGGGCGTCCGATCCCCGCGCTGCTCGACGCGATGCTCGGCGACCCGTATTTCTCCGAGGCGCCGCCGAAGAGTACCGGCCGCGACCGCTTCCATTCGTCGTGGCTCGACGAGCATCTGGCGCGCAGCGCGCCGACCGCCGCGCCCCCCGACGTGCAGGCGACGCTGGTGGCGCTCACCGCGCGGACGATCGCCGACGCGGTGCGCACGCACGCGGGACGTGCGACCGAGGTGCTGGTGTGCGGCGGCGGCGCGCGCAACGCGACGCTGATGCGGGCGCTCGCGCACGAGCTCGCGGGCTGCGCGGTGGCGCCGACGTCCGAGCGAGGCGTCGCGGTCGACCACGTCGAGGCGCTCGCGTTCGCGTGGCTCGCGCGCGAGGCGCTCGCCGGACGGCCCGGCAATCTCGCCAACGTCACCGGGGCGCGCGGACCGCGGGTCCTGGGTGCCGTGTACCCGAAGTGATGCGGCGGATGGACGATGCACTGATGCGGCACGGCGGTCCACAATGACGGCGGCGCAACGCCGCGCGAGCCTGCCACGCACGCGCGTCGTCAACCTCGCGCTGCAGGGCGGCGGCGCGCACGGCGCGTTCACCTGGGGTGTGCTCGATCGCCTCCTCGAGGATCCGCGCATCGCGCTCGAGGGCCTCTCCGGCACCAGCGCCGGATCGGTCAACGCGGTCGTCCTGGCCTACGGCATGATGCAAGGCGGGCGCGAGGGCGCGCGAGCGGCGCTCGCGCGGCTGTGGGACGGCATCGCCGGGATCGGCGCGGTCAGTTTGCCGGTGCGGCGCGCGCCCTGGGAATTTCTGCTGACGGGCTGGAACATCGGCTTTTCGCCGTCCTACCAGGCGTTTCGCGCGCTCACCGGCATGTATTCCCCCTACCAGCTCAACCCGGGCAACCTCAATCCGCTGCGCACGCTGCTCGAGTCGCAGGTCGACTTCGACGCGCTGCACGGGTGCCGCGCGGTGAAGCTGTTCCTGACCGCGACGCGCGTGCGCGACGGCAAGATCCGCATCTTCCGGACGCACGAGGTGACCGCCGACGTCGTGCTGGCGTCAGCCTGCCTGCCGCAGTACTTCCAGGCGGTCGAGATCGCGGGCGAAGCGTACTGGGACGGCGGCTACACCGGCAACCCGGCGCTGTTCCCGTTCTTCTACGAATGCGACTCGCGCGACGTCGTGATCGTGCACGTCAACCCGATCGTGCGCGACGAGGTCCCGGTGCTGCCCGACGCGATCGCGAACCGCGTCAACGAGATCACCTTCAACGCCTCGCTGATCGCCGAACTGCGCGCCATCGCGTTCGTGCAGAAGCTGGTGGCCGATGGCTGGCTCAAGGTCGAGAAGCGCTCGCAGCTCCGCTATATCCGCGTCCACGCGATCCGCGCCGACCAGGCGCTCGGCGATCTGTCCGAGGCATCGAAGTTCGCGCTCGACCGCCTGTTCCTGACGACGCTGCGCGACCGCGGTCGCGAGGTCGCCGCGGCGTGGCTCGACGAGACCTACGCGGCGATCGGGCGCCGCTCGTCGGTGGACATCCGTGCCGAGTACCTGGACGGGTCGTCGCTGTCCCCCGCGCCGGCGGTGCCGCTTGCGGCGGGCGGGACAAGCAAACGGGGCCCGCGCAGGGCCCCGTCGGGAACCACGACCGCCGCGCCCGCAGCGCGGCGGGTCAAACCCAGAAGCTCGACCCGCAGCCGCAGGTCGACTGGGCGTTCGGGTTCTTGATCACGAACTGCGCGCCCTCGAGCCCGTCGGTGTAGTCGATCTCGGCGCCGACCAGGTACTGGTAGCTCATCGGGTCGATCAGGAGCGTCACGCCGTTCTTCACCATGGCGGTGTCGTCCTCGGCCGCGGCCTCGTCGAACGTGAAGCCGTACTGGAAGCCGGAGCAGCCGCCGCCGGTCACGAACACGCGGAGCTTGAGGTCGGGGTTGCCTTCTTCCTCGATGAGCGCCCGGACCTTCTCGGCCGCGGCATCGCTGAACACCAGCGGGGCGGGCATCTCGTTCATCGCGTTCATCGTCGTTCCCTTTCGGCGGCTAACCGCCATTGCGCTTGATGGACCCCGGCGGTCAGCCGCCCTGGGCCCGTTTGAGTTCGACCACCGAGGCCGACTCCGGTTCGGCCGAGCCATGGTGGAGGCGCCCCTGGACGATGGCGCCGACGTGCATCTCGAGCGTCTTGTAGGCGAGGTCGCCGGTGACTCTCGCCTTCGGCTGCAGCTCGAGGTAATCGCTCGCCGAGACCGGCCCGGCCACGGTGCCGTTGATCACGATGTGCGAGACGCGGATCTCGCCGTCGACGCGCGCATGCTCGCTGATCACCAGCGTCCCCGCCTGCCCGTCCGCCGTCGCCACGTTGCCGGTCACCTGCCCGTCGATGCGAAGGCCGCCGGCGAACACGATGTCGCCCCGGACCGTGGTCCCGGCCCCGATCAGGCAATCGATCCGCTTCTGCGGCGGCGGATGGTGCTTCTTGTCCTTGTCTCCGAACATGGAGGCCTCCCTACGACAGGGCAAGGGTCCGCGTCGCCCGCGGCGCCGCCGCCCCCGCCTCGTAGGCCCGGACGGTGAGCGACCGGACCTGGGTCCCCTTGGGCACCTGCAGCACGCCCTCGATCCTTTGATAATACTTGAATCGCAGCCGGAAGGCGGCGGCGCTCCCGGGCTGGTCGTCGGGAAGCGTCAGCGTGGTCTGGCGGCCCGGGAACGACCCGTCGGCCGGGGGAGAGAGCACCGCGGC
>DATLIR010000265.1:0-4342 GCA_035539315.1 Casimicrobiaceae bacterium | reverse complement strand
GCGGAGCTGGTGTTCTGGCGCGCGATCGTGCAGACGGCGGTGGCATGGGCGCTCCTGCGCCACGCCGGGATGCCGGTGCGCACGCCGCGCCTGGGCATGCACGTGCACCGCGGCGTGGCCGGCTTCGTGTCGCTGTTCATGTTCTTCCACGCGCTCACCGCGCTGCCGGTCGCGACCGCGATGACCCTGAACTACAGCTCGCCGCTGTTCCTCGCGATCTTGCTGGCGGTGCTCGCGCGCGAGCGACCCGGCGCGAAGCTCCTTGGCGCCGTGCTGCTGGGCTTCGTCGGCGTCGTGCTGCTCCTGCGGCCGACGTTCGCCGCCGACCAGTGGTGGCCGGGGCTGATCGGCCTCGCATCGGGCGCGGCCTCCGCCGTCGCGTACTGGAACGTGCGCGAGCTGGTGCGCGCGGACGAGCCGGAGGCACGCGTGGTGTTCTACTTCGGCGTGTTCGCGTTCGCCGGCGCGCTCCTCTGGATGGTGCCGCAGCGCTGGCACATGCCCGGCGCCGACACCTGGTGGATGCTCGCGGGCGTCGGGGCGCTGGGCGCGCTCGGCCAGGTCGCGATGACGCGCGCCTACGGCCAGGGCTCGACGCTCGTCACGGCCGCGCTCTCGTACAGCGGGATCGTGTTCTCGAGCGTGATCGGCATCGCGTGGTTCGGCGATCTTTTGTCGTGGCCGGCGTGGCTCGGCATCGCGCTGATCGTCGCGGCAGGTATCCTCGCGGTGCATCTGCGACCCGAACAGCGCAGGGACGCCGGTCCGCAGGTCACCAACGACTGACCGAACTACGATGCTCACGACGCTGATTCCGCCCGCGACGCTCGCGCAGCACCTCGACGACCCGGGCTGGGTGATCCTCGACATCCGTCACGACCTGATGCGGCCGGAACGGTGGGGCGAAGACGAGTACCGCGCCGGGCACCTTCCCGGCGCCGTGTTCCTGCACCTCGACCGCGACCTGTCCGCGCCGAAGTCCGGGCGCAACGGCCGCCATCCCCTGCCCTCGCCCGCCGACGCCGCCGCGACGTTCGCGCGTGCCGGCGTCGGTCCGGCGACGCAGGTCGTCGTCCACGACCAGAACAACGGCATGTACGCGTCGCGCGCGTGGTGGATGCTGCGCTGGCTCGGCCACCGCGCGGTCGCGCTGCTCGATGGCGGCTACGAGCGCTGGGTGCGCGAAGGCTTCCCGGTGACGACGGCCAAGCGCGAGCCGCGTGCGGCATCGTTCACGCCGGGCGCGCTCTTGCCTACCGTCGACGTCGACGACGTGCTGGCGAGCCTGCCCAGCGGCTCCCTCACGATCGTCGATGCGCGCGCCCCCGAGCGCTTCCGCGGCGAGACCGAGCCGATGGACCCGGTCGCGGGCCACATCCCCGGCGCGCGCAACCGCCCCTACGCGGCGAACCTCGCCGCCGACGGGACGTTCAAGGACGCGTCGACGCTGCGGCGCGAGTTCGATGCGCTTCTCGGCGATGCCCCGCTCGCGAGCGTCGTGCACCAGTGCGGCAGCGGCGTGACGTCGTGCCACAACGTCCTCGCGATGGTCGTGGCGGGCTTCCCGGAGACGCGCCTGTATCCCGGCTCGTGGAGCGAGTGGTGTGCCGACCCGGCGCGGCCGGTCGCCACCGGGAATGCTTAGGTGCCTAAGGATGCGCCGCGTGCTGCGTCACCGCGCGCGCCAGCTCGCGATCGGCCGGTAGCGCGGCCCGTCCGAGAGCAGCCGCGACGACATCAGCACGATGGCGTCGACGTCCCATGCGACCGGCGGATCGATCGGTCCTTCGACGGTGCGCAGGCAGCGGCGCACGAGCGTGAGATGCGGACGGTAGGGACGCCGCTCGGTGGCGATGCCGCGCGCGGCCAGCGCGTCCACGAGCTCGCGATGGATGCGATCGAGGACCGCCGGCCTGGCGCTCGGCGCGGCCCACGCGATGCCCGCCCGCGCGAACGACCCGACGAGGTCGAGCGCGAAGGCGAAGCGCTCGCAGCGCATCGCATCGCCGGCCTCCCGCACCGCTGCCACCGCGCCGCCGTCCACGGTCCCGACGAACACCACCGTCAGGTGCAACGTGTCCGGCGCGCTCGCGCGGCCGCCGGTCGTGAGGGCCGTCTCGCGCGCGAGGGTCTCGAGCCGGGCGCGCGCGGCGTCGTCCGGCATCACGGCGAAGAAGAGGCGCGTCGGCGTGGGGGCGTCGTCGTTCATGGGCGGCGGCGCGCCGGCGCGCGCGTCCGGTAGCATAGCCGCTGCCGACATCGACGGAGAACTGCCATGCCGCGCTTGCACGATCGCGTCGCCATCGTCACCGGCGCCGCGCAGGGGATCGGCCACGCGATCGCCAGGCGCCTCATCGACGAGGGCGCGCGCGTGCTCCTGTGCGACCTCGACGCGGCACGCATAGCGGAGGCGGCGCGCGGACTCGACGCCACCGGCACGCGGGTGCGGACACACGCCGGCGACGTGTCGAGGAAGACGACCGCCCTCGCCCTGGTCGACACCGCCGTCGACGCCTTCGGCCGCATCGACATCCTCGTCAACAACGCCGGCATCACGCACGCGGCCGAGTTCCTCGACCTCGACGAGGCCGACTTCGACCGCGTGCTCGCCGTCAACCTGAAGTCGATGTTCCTGTGCGGCCAGGCCGCCGCGCGCCGCATGGTGGCGCAGAAGTCCGGCGGCGCGATCGTGAACCTGTCGTCGGTCAACGCGATCCTGGCGATCCCCAACCAGGTGCCCTACGTCGTGAGCAAGGGCGGCATCAACCAGCTCACCAGGGTGATGGCGCTCGCGCTGGCGCCGCACGGCATCCGCGTCAACGGCATCGGGCCGGTCACCATCGCCACCGAGATGGCGAAGAAGGCCGTGCTCGGCAGCGACGAAGCGAAGCGCAAGATCCTGTCTCGCACGCCGATGGGCCGCCTCGGCGAGCCCGAGGAGATCGCGGCGGTCGCCGCGTTCCTCGCGTCCGACGACGCGTCGTACCTCACCGGCCAGACGATCTATCCGGACGGCGGGCGGCTCGGGCTCAACTACACGGTGCCGGTCGACTGAGATCGCCGTCGCCCGCAGCGCGCGGCCGCGACGCGAGCGCCGTCCGACGGCGCCGGGCTACCCCGGAATCTCCGGTTCGACGAGCTTGGCCAGCAACGCCAGCGATTCCTGCCAGCCCAGATAGCATCCCGCCTCGGGAATCACCGCGGGAATCCCCTCCTGCACGACGTTGAGCTCGGTTCCGCAGAACACCTTGCTCAGCGAGACGGTCGTCTGCATCTCCCCCGGCAGGTTCGCGTTCTCGAACACGCCGGTGTAGCGCAGCCGCTCGTGGGGCACGAGCTCCAGGTACTTTCCCCCGAAGGCGTGGCCGTTGCCGCTCGTGAAGTTGGTGAACGTCATCCGGTAGGTTCCCCCGACCCGCGCGTCCAGGTGGTGGACCTTGCCGGTGAACCCGTTGGGCGGCAGCCACTTGGCCATCGCGTCGGCGTCGAGGAAGGCGCGGTAGACGCGCTCCGGCGGAGCGCGGAGCACGCGGTGAAGGCGGACGGTGCCTGTGGTCATGACGGATCCTGGTAGTGGGGAAGCCCCCGCATGCTCGACGAACGACGGGGAACGAATTCGACACGCGTGATGGATCGGCCGCGGCCCGGTTCTCCCTCCGCATCGGACCAGTTCGCGCTGCACGGTGGTAATGACCCGGGCGGGTTCCCGGCATAGGGCCGCTCGGCGAACACATCGACGATGGGGAAGCGTCGCACCGCAGTCGAGAGCCTGCGTGGCAAGCCGGTCCGATGTCGCCGCATTAGACGCTCCGACCCTGCGCGATGCAAGGATGCCTCGCAGGGCCCGTGCCGCAAGGCATCGTCGCCGCGCCGATCCCGCGGTCCACCATGAATGCCATGGCGTCGCGCGCGGTCGTCCGCGAGCCTCACCGTCGCCATCAGGATGTAAGCGCGGCGACGACACCCCAATCGGTCGACCGCCCGCCCACGTCACGAAACTTGTGCCGTCGCGTACGAGCCAAACCAATGGGCCAATCCATGGAGGTGTTGCGATGAAGCTCGAATCGACGAAGGCAAGGCTGGCGCTCGCGATGGCTGCGCTCTGCGGCGGGCTCGCCGGTTGCGCGACGACGCTCGACATGGGCCCCGGCTATTACCACTACGACTGGCGGCTAGCGGGCAGCGCCCCGGTGATCACCTACCGTGAGCCGGTCGCGTACAAGGAACGCGTCGTCCTGGTCGAGCCGCTGCGCTACGAGTTGACGACCCTCCGCTGACGGATTGTCGCGCGTGTTCGTGCGAACTCGCGCATGGGCTTCGCGACTTCGGCACACGCTAGGAG
>DATLIR010000264.1:0-3359 GCA_035539315.1 Casimicrobiaceae bacterium | reverse complement strand
CTTCCGGACCGTACTTGAAGCGCGTGACGGATCCCTGCAACGGCTGGATGCCCGTGGAGTGCACGACGATGCGTCCGTCGCGATCGTAGTCGCGAAACTCGCTGCCCACGATGTTGCCGAGCTCGTCGCGACGCGTGATCGTGTGGAGCGTTCCATCTTCGTAGTAGGTGAACAGCCGGCGATCGCCGGCACCGGTGCGGCTCTGGGGTCGCCCGTCCGTGTCGATCACGATGCTCGCGGTGCTTCCGCCGGCCGTCGATTCGATCGGATTCCCGGTCAGCGCGTAGCGGAATTCCTGTGTGTACGTTTGGCTCGGGTGACCCGGCTGGGAAGCCGCCAGGATCGCATTCACCGCGACGTTCGGTAGCCCCAGCGCCCGCAGCTCGTCGCGCGGATTCGTGCATGTCGACGGCAGCAGCCACTGGTACGGTCCCCGCAACGCGCTGCAGAAGCCCTCGGGAGGCCCGAGTGCCGCCGGATACGCCGGGTCGAAGCGTGACCAGATGGCGCGAGCGAGGAACCCGCGATTCGCGCGCGAAGCCTCGCGCTCCGGATGCGACGGACGCGACGACGGGGGCGGCGCCGGCGGTCCGATTCCGGGGACGGGCAGCACCGGTCCGGGCGGGAGGGCCGGCAGCGGAATCGGCGGCAGGCCAAGTGCCGCGTAGTACGCGTATTCGACCCGTCCTCCGTCCTGCGCCGCGATGACTGCGGGCTGCCCGGCCGGCGTCCATTCGAACTGCGTCGTTCGTCGCAGCGGCGATGGCGGTGGCGGTCCGGAGCGGAGCGTGACCGGTGCGAGCTGGGCGCAAGCGTTGCCGTTTCCACCGTTCGCCGGGGGATCGGGATTTCCGTCGGGACAAAACAAATAGTCGAGCTGCGTGTGCGCCCGCTCGTTCTGCTGCTCGTCGATCGTTCCGCGCCGGATGCGGACGACCTGGTTGTAGACCGGCTCGAACGCGTAGGTCGCGAAGCGCGCGACCGCGTCGCGCGCCTGGCCGTCCACCGACCAGTTGTTGACCCTGCTGCTCCCGCGCGGCGTCTCGACCACGCGCACGAGATTGTTCTTGCCGCGCCACTCCGGCCCTTGCAGCGTTGCGGCTCCCTGATAGCTCAGCCGATGGCCGCCTTCCCTCGGCGCCCATCGCTGGTTGAGGGTGGGACGCCGCATCTCGCGCGGCTGTCCATCCTCCATGTATAGGGTCTCCTCGAGCGCGTACAGCAAACGTGGCGCCGGCTGCTCCTCGATCGCCCGGATCAACACGTTGCCCCGGAAGTCGATTCCGTAGAAGCTCGCGACGCCCTCGCGGTCGACGACGCGCACCCACGCACAGGCGCGGCGCCCGTCCAGTCGCGCGCGCTGGCGCGTGGCGTCGATCGCCACCTTCGTCAGCACCCCCGGGTGGCTGCGATCCTGGTAGTCCATCCAGTATCGCTGCCGGTCCGCGTCGTAGTGGACGTCGAGCCCTGCATAGGATGTCGATGCGCCGCGGATCTGCTCGCACGAGTTGTAGCTGCGCAGGATCGCGGGCGTGTCGGACTCCTCCGCGGGCCCGGTGAAGTACTCGAAGTTGTAGTCGAGCGGGATGCGGTGCGGCACGGCCTCCGCGCGGTACTGCGTGCGGATCGGCGCAGGCAGGAAGTCCCACGTGCGGCGGTAGTTCGGATGTGCCCACGAAAACGTCGTTTGCGGCAGGCCGGTCGCCCACGTGATGAGGCGCTGGCCGTCGAGCATGTAGTCCGAGCCCGCGGCCTGCGTCTCGCTGCCGCCGTGACGCTGCGCGGCGACGCGATCGAAGGCGTGATTCAACGGATGGAAGATGTACGCCGTCTCCGACTCGACCACCGTCGTCGGTCCTGCGACGCGCCGCACGCGCACGATGTTGTCGGCAATCGTCGAGACGTAGTGGCCCGCGGCCAGCGCGGCGGAGCGCGATCCCGCATTGGTGGGGCCGCGCCACACCACCCATGCCCACTCGAACAGCACCTTCTCGGCATCCGGGCGCTCCCATGCGGATTCGAAGCGATAGCCGCGCGGCGGCGACGCAACCAGGCCCTCGAAGGTCGGAAGCGGAACGACGGGCGCGTCGGCGCGATCGACCCGGACGAGGAACATCTCGTTCAGGTAATGCGGGTACCACGAGGGGCGGTGATAGGCGAACTGGACGCGCGTGCCAGCGGGACCGATCACGGCCTTGAGCAGCCCGGCCTCCCGCCCGGTGCCGAGCTCGGATTCGTAGTACTCGAAGACGAGCTCGCGACCGAAATCGTCGATCACGCGCACCGGCCGGTGGGTGTGGCCGCCGTCGGTGGCATGCCGTGTCCGCCGCGTCGGCTCGACCGGCGATTCCAGGTACAGCCGCAGCAGCCGATAGGCGGTGTTGTACCAGGTCCGGCGCGCGATCCGGCTGCTCTCCTCGGTGGCCCCGACGGCGGGAACGGGAGCGTTGTCGGCGTGGGTCGCCGCTTCGATCGTGGGGTGGTTCGGATACTCGTGCCAGGTGCGGAAGATGTCCGGATACAGCACCTCGCTCACGAGCCCGAGATTGAAGTTGGCGATGCGGCGGAGCTCGGCCGTGTTCGGCGCGGTCTTCAGCGTCCCGGCGTCATTCGTGAAGATGCCGTCGCTGCGCAGCGCGTCGAAGATCGGCCGCGTGGCACGCCCGAGCTGTGCGGGTGCGAGGCCGCGTTGGGCGTAGAGGTCCCTCTGCTCGATGATCGCGTTCGCGACGTCCACCAGGACGGCCTTGACGAGGCGCGTCTCGGCGTCGAAATCCCGCTGCGTGTAGAGATCCAGGTCGTTCTGCTCCGGCGGACGGACCCGGACCAGCAGGTCGCGACCGACGCGCAGCCGCAGGCGCCGGACCAGGTCGTCCTCGGCGCCGCCGTCCAGGAGGTCGGACCGCGCCATCGCACGTGCCGCCGACGGGCCGAGGACCCACTCCTCGTACATGCGCGTCTCGCGATAGGCATAGGTCCCGTCGTGGACGAAGCGCCGCGGATGCGACTTGCCGAACGCGTAGTCGAGCATCGCGCACGCCTTCTCGCCTCGGAGCGGCCGCCCCTGCGCGCAGTGCAACTGGTAGAGGCTGTACAGCGGCGTCGGCTCGTACTCGACGCGATAGCCGTTGGCGAAGCGGTCGCGCGCCTCGACGAGGTAGCCATTGGCGTCGAAGCGCTGCGTCGACCCGTCCGGCCTGCGCAGCAGCCACCCCGATTCGACCTTCTCCAGCGTGTCGCTCGGCCCATGGAGCGCGAGATACAGTCCCGACTCGACCTGCAGGAAGAGCTGCGCGGCACCCGATCCGCCGTCGTGCAGCATCACACCCAGCTTGAACGGCATATGCGGCGGGTAATCC
>DATLIR010000263.1:0-11219 GCA_035539315.1 Casimicrobiaceae bacterium | reverse complement strand
CATGATCGACACGGCCGACGAGCTCGATCCCGCCTGGCTCGCGGGCCGGCGTCGCGTCGGCGTCACCGCGGGAGCCTCCGCGCCGGAGGTGCTGGTGCGCGAGGTGATCGACCGGCTCCGCAAGCTCGGCGCGATGTCGGTAGTGGAGATGGGAGGGAAGGTCGAGCGCGTCGTGTTCCCGCTTCCCCCGGGCCTGCGCGGCCACCACGCGACCAAGCCGCCCGAGGTGGGCCCGGGCAGCGACTAGGTCGGGGAGGGGATCGGCCCTAGCCCGACGGACGGCGCAACCACGCCAGCACGCACGCGCACGTCGCGATGGCGACGAGCGCTGCCATCGCCGCGACGGCGGCATGGCGTCCCGCCTCGCTCCACGCCCGCACGATGCCTTCCGCGGCGTACCACGGCAGCAGAAGCGCGAGCCACTGCCGCGGCTTGCGAGCGCCACGCGCCACGCCGGGAACGAGCAGGACGAGCGGCAGCGCCTTGAGCGCGAGCCAGCCGCCGGGGCCCAGCGGCGCGAGGACCGTCTCCCACAGCACCTCGAGCGCGACGAGCGCGAGAAGGCCGGCGAACGTCGCGCGGTCGAGCGAGCGCCGGTCCGGCCCGGCGCTCACTCGACCGGGACGAACTCGTAGATCTCGTAGCCCGGCCCCTGGTCGACGAGCTTGGTGAGCACGGCCATGCCGGTGCGCGAGCCGCGATGAAGCGACACCGCGTGCTCGACCTGGAACGCTCCCGCCGGCACCACGACCTGCGGCGGTTCGGCGTTCGCATCGTTGTCCTCGGGCAGCAGGATCACCGGGACGAGCGGCGCATTCGGCGCACCTTCCGCCGCCGCGGCGCCGGCCTCGGCGCGATCGGCGAGGAGCTCGCACCCGAATTCCAGCGCGGTGCCCTTGAGCGTGTTGCGGAACCAGCGGACAACGGCGAGCTGCAGCGTCAACCGTCCTTCGACCCGCAGCGAAACCAGCTCGCCGATGCGCAGCGACGCGGGCGAGGTGTCGGTCTGGCGCAGCGCGTATCCGGCCGGAGTGTGGTTGATGACCTGGCAGTGCGTCATCGGCGGCAGGCCGCCCGGCAGGCTCGGCGGCGTCACGCCGGCGGGCCGGCCCTTGCTGTACTGCCACGCGCCACCGAATCCCACGCACATCACGACGCGGGCGCGCGAGGGCAGCCGATTGAACTGGCGCGCCGGCGGGATCGCCCATTGGCGCAGCAGGCGCTGCAGGAGCGCCACATAGGATTGCCGCGACGTCGCGTCGCGCGGAATTCCGTCGGGGAGCTTGCCCCCGGTCTCGAGCGCGCGCAATTCCTCCTGCAGCTGGAACGCGAGGTCGAAGGTGAGGAGGTAGAGGCGCGCGCCGTCCATCGAGCCGCCCTTGTTGGCGGAGAACGGCGGGAAATCGTGGCCGGCGGGGACGATCGCGACCGATTTGGCGAGGCGGTGCACCGGCGCCACGTCGGTGAGCTTGGCCCAGTGCGTGTGCGTCTGCAGGTACACGAGCACGGTGCCGAGCTGGCCGGGATGGAAGCCGTAGGGATTGGCGAGCGCGAGAAGCAGCGCATGAACGTAGATGCGCTCGGGCGTCGCCTCGGCCGCGTCGCCCGGGATCGTCGCGAGGTGCAGGTTGCGATCGCGCGCGTAGCCATAGACCGCGTGCGCGTCGAGCCAGGTATTGGCCGGCACCGGCGAGTACGACTGGTACGACGACGCCAGCACCCGGGCGAAACACTGAAGGCAGCGGTGGATCAGCGCGCTCGCGAGGCGCGAGCCCCCGAGCGACAGGCGCCGTCCGGCTTCGGTGGCGAGCAAATGCTTGTACGCGGTCGACAGCTCCTGGGCGAGCGTCAGCGCCGCCTTCGCGGCCTCGAGCGGAGCGCCGCTCAGCGGATGCGTCGCGGCGAGCACGGTGCGCTCGAGTCGCGGCCACAGGAGCGAGGCGGCGTTCCAGTAGCCTTCCGCGAGCTCCATGCGGCGCGTGTCGCTCATGCCGACGCGGTTGGTCGCGGCGAGCGCATCGCCCATCAGCTGCGCCGCGGCGACCGGGTCGCGCTTGCCGGTCTCGGCGAGCCACGCCGACACCTTCGCCGTCCGCGTCTCGGGCGGGTTCGTCGGGCGCTCGTCGAGCTTCGGTAGCGTCAGGGTCAGGGCCATGGGCGCGAGCGATTGTACGGGATGGTCCCAAGCTGCCGTCATGACGAAGACCGCATTCACCCGGCGCGCCCGCCGCGCATGGGCCCCGTCAGTCGAGGTAACGCGGCACCACCGGGACGAACCCGCTCGCGCCGGCGGTCAGGAAGGCATCGAGCTCGTCGCGGCGTGCCATCGCGTCCGCGAAGCCCAGAGCGAGCAGCGCCCGGATGAAGCCCGGTTGGAACAGCAGGTACGAAGTCAGGTTGGCGCCGCTGCCGCGCGTGCTCCCGAAGCCGCGCAGCATGTAGCGAACGCCGGCCGGGAGCTGGTCCGCGTAACCCATGGCCGTCTCGCCCAGGTCCTTGGTCGGCGCCAGCGCCAGCGCGTCGATGTGGCCGACCTTGAGTCCGCGCCGGGCGAGCTCGTCGGGGGCGACCGCGCTTGCGAGGCGGTTGAGCTGGTGCAGGCGCTCGAGGTCCGCGCCGAGATTGTCGAGAAAGATCGTCGAAAGCGCGTGGCCGGCGGTCTGGGCGAACGACGGATACCCCGGATGCGGCGGCGGCGCGCCGCGCTGGCCGGCGAACTGGCCGACCGCGAGCACCAGCACGCGCCGCGCGCCCAGGTGCAGCGCAGGCGACAGGGGGGTCAACTGGCGCACCGAGCCGTCCATGTACCAGTCGTCGTCGAGCTGCACCGCCGGGAACACGAACGGGATCGCGGTCGAGGCGAGCAGGTGGTCGACCGTCAGGCGGGCAGGGCGGCCCTCGCGCCGCAACCGCCGCCACGGCTCGGCCGCGGGTCCGCCGGCGAAGAAGCTGATCGCGAAGCCGGTCGAGTAGCTGGTCGCGTTGATCGCGAGCGCGGTGAGCGTGCCGTCGCGCAGACGATCATCGACGCGGGCGAAATCGATCGCGTCGCGCAGCAGGTCGCGCAGCGGCGCGTTGTCGAGCATCGACGCAGCCTCGTCGGGACCGGCGCGGCCGATCAGCACGTCGGCGAGCCAGCGCATGCCGTGGCGCGACAGCGTCGAGAGGTCTGCGCGGTACACGTGCGCCACGCGCACGCGCCGCCACCAGCGGATCAGCCGCGCGACGCCGCGTCGGAAGTCGTCGGCGTGGATCGCGAGCGTCGCAGCGTTGATCGCGCCCGCCGAAGTGCCGCACAAGATCGGGAACGGCAGCGCGCTTCCGCGAGGCACCAGCCGCGCGAGCGCGCGCAGCGCGCCGACCTGGTAGGCCGCGCGCGCCCCACCGCCGGACAGGATCAGGGCAGTGGGATCGACGGGGGGCGGCATGGGTCCGCGCGGCCTTCGGCAACGCGCGGGCCGCGGAGCCTAGGCTGCCTCGTCGACCGCGCGCAGCGTGCGGTCGAGGATCATCAGCATCGCCGCCGTGGCGCCCCAGATGTAGCGTTCGCCGTACGGGATCGCCCAGAAGTCGCGGCGCACGAGCCCCTGCATGCGGAAATGGCGCTGCTGGTTGGCCGGGTCGAGCAGGAAGGCGAGCGGCACCTCGAACACGTCGGCGACCTCGACCGGATCGGGCGCAACCGCGAACGGCGGCTCGACCCAGCCGACCACGGGCGTCACCCGGTAGCCGGTCACGGTCTCGTAATGCGCGAGCGATCCGAGCAGCGTGACGCGCGCATGCGGAAGCCCGATCTCCTCGCGCGCCTCGCGCAGGGCCGCCGCGCCCGGATCGGCGTCGCCCGGCTCGATGCGCCCGCCGGGAAACGAGATCTGCCCCGGGTGGTCGGGCAGGCCTTCGCTGCGCTGGGTGAGCAGCACCGTCAGCCCGTCGTCACGATTGACGAGCGGCACCAGCACCGCGGCGGGCGTCGCGCGGCCCTCGCGGCCGGGCAGGCGGAAGCCGTCGCTCATGCCCTGCGCGCCGTACGGCGGCGGTCGCCTGAGCTGCGCTTCGAGCCAGACCCGCTGGTCGGCGCGGGGCAGTCTGAACAGCGGAATCGACATCAGTTCGGGCGCGCAAGCGCGCATGCCGCGATGATACCGCGCCGGCGCGTTGCGCCTTCTCCCTCCTATAATCGAGCGATGGCGACACGCGGCGTGATCTTGCTCGCGCACGGCGCGCGGGACCCCAGGTGGTCGGAGCCCTTCGAAGCGTTGCGCGAGCGCTTCGCCGCGCTCGCGCCCGACGTGCCGGTCGCACTCGCGTTCCTCGAGCTGATGACGCCCGACCTCGCGGGCGCGGCGCGCGCTCTGGTCGCGCAGGGCTGCCGCGCCCTCACCGTCGTTCCGGTATTCCTCGGCGTCGGCGGCCACGTGCGCCGCGACGTGCCGGCGCTTGTCGCCGCGATCGAGCGCGAGCACCCGGACGCGACGATCGCGCTGGCCCCTGCGCTGGGCGAGAATGCCGGCGTTCAGGACGCGATGGCGCGCGCCGCAATAGCCGCCGCGCAAGGCTGACGTGCGCGTCGCCGTCCTCGGTGCCGGCGTCATCGGGCTTGCGACGGCATGGTGGCTCGCGCGCGACGGCCACGACGTCACGATCGTCGATCGCAACGACGGCGTCGCGCTGGAGACGAGCTTCGCCAACGGCGCGCAGCTTTCGTACAGCTACGTCGCGCCGCTCGCCGGCCCGGGCGTGCTGCCGAAGATCCCCCCGTGGCTCATGCGTCGCGACTCGCCGCTGCGCTTCTACCCGTCGCTCGATCCCGACCAATGGCGCTGGCTCGCGGGCTTCGTGCTCGCGTGCACGCGCAGCCAGAGCGAGACGACGACGCGCCGTCTGCTCGCGCTGTCGTTCTTCAGCCGTCGCCTGATGCACGAGCTGGTCGCGACCGAGGCGCTCGACTTCGGCCACCGTCGCAACGGCAAGCTGGTCGTGCATTCGGACGAGAACGCGTACGCGAACGCGCGCGCCCTGGTGGACTACCAGCGCTCGCTCGGCTGCGAGCAGGAGGCGCTGGAACCGCAGGCGTGCGCCGCGCTCGAGCCCGCGCTCGTGCCGGACGGGGGTGGATTGGGCGCGCGTCTCGCGGGCGGCATCCACACGCCGAGCGAGGAGGTGGGCGACTGTTACCGCTTCTGCGTGGGCCTCGAGCGCCTCCTGATGGCACGATCGCCACAGGTACGCTTCGCGCTCGGCACGCAGGTGCAGCGGCTGGTGACCGAGCGGCGGCGCGTCGTGGCCGTCGACACCTCGTCGGGGCCGATCGATGCCGATGCATTCGTCGTCGCAGCGGGATCGGTGTCGGGACGGCTGGTGAAGCCGCTCGGCCTCAGGCTGCCGGTGTATCCGCTCAAGGGCTACAGCCTCACGCTACCGGTGACCGGCCGCTCGCCGCACGTGTCGGTCACCGACGCGAAGCGCAAGGTGGTCTATGCGCCGCTCGAGACACCGGCCGGGCCGACGCTGCGCGTCGCCGGCATGGCGGACGTCGCGGGCTGGTCGCAGGAGCCCGATCCGGTGCGCCTGCGCCAGCTTGTCGCCGAGGCCCGCGCTGCGTTCCCCGACGCGGCCGATTACCATGCACCGATCGCGTCGATGGCGCCCTGGTGCGGCCTGCGGCCGGCGACGCCGCTCGGCAGCCCGATCCTCGGCGCGACGCCGGTGGGCAACCTGTTCGTGAACGCGGGCCATGGCGCGCTCGGCTGGACGCTCGCGCTCGCGAGCGGGCGCATCGCCGCGGACGCGATCGCGAAGCGGCCGTCCGAGATCCCGCTGGACGGCCTGACCTACGGAAGCTAGCGCGAGCGCGCAGGGGAGAATCGATGCGACTCATCGGCGCCATCATCGTGCGCAGGAACAGGGTTCGTTACGTTTCTCTCCCGGCGTCCTCGATCCCCGCCATGACCCGATCCTCTTGCATCGCCGCACTCGCCTTCGCGCTGGCGTCCGCCGCGGCCCCGGCGCTCGCCCAGCAGGCCAAGGGCACGCTCGAAGCGAATGGCAGGAGCGCGTCGCTGTCGCATGCGATCGCCGTGGAGGTCGACAGCACGACCGAACCGGGCTACCTCGACGTGGTCGTCGTGGTGTCCGACCGCAAGCTCAGCGCGCGCGACGCGCGCGACGCCGCGCTGCTCGAAGGCAAGGTGCGCAGCGAAGGGCTGGTGGCGCTTCGCGTGGTGCTGAACCCGGACGCCAGGGTGATGAGCGCCGAGCCGCTGCACCCCGCGTTCACGACGTTCGTCAGCTCGGCGCTGTGGGTGCGGTTCGTGCCTTCCGCGTACGACGAGAAGAAGGTCGCCGGACGCTTCCACACGCCCGGGCGGCAGAACGAGTTCCGCCAGCAGTGGAGCTACGACGTCACGTTCGCGGCGCCGATCGCGCTCGACCCGGCGGCCAAGACCGTGCCACGGAAGTAGGGCGGGACGCTTGCCGCGACGGGTGGCGACGCGGTCGGTTCGGGGCCGGGTGTTGACCGCACCCCCACGACCCCGGATGCTTAGGCAGGGGAGGGATGCAGGATGGCGCAACGAACGGCCCGCGGCGCGACGGCCGTGCGGGGTCCCAAGGTGCTCGCCGACGCGCTGACGCGCGCCGGGCTCGACACGCTCGACTTCGGCTTTGCGATCTTCGACGCGGACCTCGCGCTGGTCGCCTGCAACCGGGCGTTCCGCACGCTGCGCGGCTATCCGGCGCACCTGTGCAGGCCCGGCACCGAGCTCGTCGAGTTCTATCGCTACAACGCGCGGCGCGGCGACTACGGCGACGGCGACGTCGAGCTGCACGCGCAATCGCGCCTGGTGCGCGTGCGGGCGCGCCACGCGCACGAGCTCGAGTACACGACGGCGGCCGGGCAGGTGCTGCTGGTGCGCTACGCGCCGATCGACCACGGCGGGCTCGTGCTCACCTATGCCGACGTCACGGCACGCAAGGCGGCCGAGGCGCTGGCCGAGCGCACGCAGACCGAGCTCAAGGTCGCGCTCGACAACATGCCGGGCGCGCTGGTCTACACCGACGCGCAGCTGAGGATCGTGCTTTGCAACGATCGCTTCGGCGAGTTCTACCCGGTGCCGCGCGGCCTGCTCGAGCCTGGCCGGCCGTACCCGGACTTCCTGCGCCACCTCGCGAGCCACGGCTACTACGGCGAGGGCGACGTCGAGGCCATGGTCGCGAAGCGCATCGAGAGCCTGCGCAACCCGACCGGCCAGTCGTTCGAGGATCGCACGCCCGACGGGCGCATCTACGAGGTCTGCCGGCGGCGCGCAAGCGCAGACGGCGTGGTGACGGTGATGACCGAGGTCACCGAACTCAAGCAGTGCGAGGTGAACGTCGCTCGCAGCGAAGCGCAGCTCCACGCCGCGCTCGACAACATGCCCGGCGCCCTGGTGTACACGGACCGCGACCTGAATATCGTCGTGCGCAACGAGCGCTTCGCCGACCTGTATCCGGTGCCGAAGGACCTGCTCGCGCCCGGCCGACCGTACCCGGCGTTCCTGCGCTACCTCGCCGAACACGGCTACTACGGCGACGTCGACGTCGAGGCGACCCTCGCGCGCCGCGTGGAAAGCCTTCGGCATCCGAACGGCCAGGCGTTCGAGGACCATGCGGCCGATGGGCGCGTGTTCCGTGTCGCCCGTCGCCAGGTCGCCTCCGGCGGAACGGTGACGGTGATCACCGACATCAGCGAGCTGAAGCGGGCGGAAGCGCGCCTGAGCGACGCCGTCGTCGCGGCGGAAGAAGCGAACCGCCAGGTGGCCGAGAAGAACCGCACGCTGGAGTCGCTCGCATCGAAGCTCTCCAAGTACCTCGCGCCGCAGATCTACAAGTCGATCTTCAGCGGGGCCAAGGGCGCCGAGGTCGCGTCGCAGCGCAAGAAGCTGACCATCTTCTTCTCGGACATCGCCGGGTTCACCGAGACAACCGACTTGCTGGAGTCCGAGGAGCTGACGACGCTCCTCAACCACTACCTGCGCGAGATGTCGGCCATCGCGCTCGAGCACGGCGCCACCATCGACAAGTTCATCGGCGACGCGATCATGCTGTTCTTCGGCGACCCGGAGACGCGCGGCGCGAAGGAGGACGCGCTCGCCTGCGTGAAGATGGCGATCGCCATGCAGCAGCGGATGCGCGACCTGCAGGCCGAATGGCGCGAGCGCGGGCAGGAGCACGTGTTCCAGCTGCGCATCGGCATCAACACGGGGTTCTGCACGGTCGGCAACTTCGGCAGCGACGACCGCGTCGACTACACAGTGATCGGCAACGAGGTGAACCTCGCTTCGCGCCTGCAGACCCACGCCGACCTCGGCGGCATCCTGCTCGCGCACGAGACCTGGGCGCTCGTGAAGGACGAGGTGCTCGCCGAGGAGACCGGGACTATCACGGTGAAAGGCTTCACCAAGCCGGTCCGCACGCATCGTGTGGTCGGCCTGATCGACGGGGCCGCCATGCAGGGCCGCGTCATCCGGCAGGAGCAGGAAGGTCTCCTGCTGATCGTCGACCGGCAGAAGCTGGGCGAAGCGGGCCGCGCGGAGGCCATCCGCGTCCTGCAGGAGACGCTCGAGCGGTTGCGGAACTAGGCTGTCACCAGGTCGCGATCCGGGCCACGCGAGGGTGCGGTCGCGAGCTCCATCGCGCATCGTCCATAATTTGACATAATAACAATTATGCGCAGTACCCACGAGGCGGCCCGCCCCTGGGAGGCCCGGACTCGGCCTGCGGCCCGCCCCCCTGGCGCGCGTCTTCGCGTGGCCGGGCTACCGCCGCGTCACTTCTTGCCGAGCCCCAGGCTCTGCGCCCCTTGCGTGTAGATGCGGATCTTGTCCTTCATGAACGCATCCATCTGGTCGGTGCCGACGTTGATCAGTTCGAAGCCGCTCTTGTCGGCGAGCGCCTTCATCTCCGGGTCGCTGTTGAGCGCGAGCCAGAGGTCCGACAGGCGCTTGCGCACCTCCGGCGTCGTGCTCTTGGCAACGCCTATGCCACGGTACGCGCCGTCGACCCAGTCGGCTCCCAGCTCCTTGAACGTCGGCACATCGGGAAGCAGCGGATGCCGCTTGTCCATCGCGACCGCGAGCGCGCGCACGCGGCCCTTGTTGTTGATCGCGAAGGCCGTGTACGACATCGCGCCGCTGACCTGCGCGCCCAGCACCGCCGTCGTCATGTCGCCCGTGCCCTTGAACGGGATGTAGGTCGTCTTCACGCCGAAGGTCGCGTTAAGGCGCTCGTGCGCCGCGTGGTTGGCGGAATTGAGCCCGGACCCGCCGAGCGAGACCTTGCCCGGCTCCGCCTTGGCCGCTTGCACGAAATCCGCGAACGTCCTGATCGGGCTCTGGTCCGGCACCACGAGCGCGTCGGGCGTGTAGTGGAACCAGAAAACCGGAGTCACGTCCTCGGTCTTGTAGCTGACCTGGCCTTCGATCGGCTGGAACACGATGTGCGGCAGGTTGATCCCGACGATGTTGAGACCGTCCGCGGGAAGCGTGTTCATCTGCGACCACATGAGGCCACCGCCCGCGCCGGCCTTGTACTGGATGATCGTGTCGATGCCCGGGCACTTCGCCTTCAGCACCACCTGCTGGTGGCGCGCCGACAGGTCCGATTCCCCGCCGGGCGGGAACGCCTGCCAGTACAGGATGTTCTTGTCGGGGCACGGCTGCGCCGCGGCGAAGGGCGCCAGCGACGCCATGCAAAGACCGATCATCAGCTTTCGCATCATCTCTACTCCTGTGGGGGTTATCGTCCGCGCTGCAGCTCAGGCCGCGCGTTCGAGCGAACTCCGGTTGGCCTCGATCCGCGTGCACACGGCCCGCGTGACCTGGGCCGTCGTCGCCGTCCCGCCCAAGTCGCGGGTGTGCAGCGACGGGTCGGCGGTCACCGACTCGATGGCGGCCATGAGCGTCGCCGCGGCACGCGACTCGCCGAGGTGCTCGAGCAGCATCACGCAGCTCCAGAACGTGCCCACGGGATTCGCCACGCCCTGCCCCATGATGTCGAACGCGGAGCCATGGATGGGCTCGAACATCGAAGGATAGCGGCGCTCCGGATCGATGTTGCCGGTCGGCGCGATGCCCAGGCTCCCGGCGAGCGCGGCGGCCAGGTCGCTCAGGATGTCGGCGTGCAGGTTGGTCGCGACGATCGTGTCGAGCGATGCCGGACGGTTGACCATGCGCGCGGTCGCCGCGTCCACGAGCTCCCGGTCCCAGTCCACGTCGGGAAATTCGCCGCCGATCGCTCGCGCGATCTCGTCCCACATCACCATCGCATGGCGCTGCGCGTTCGATTTCGTGATCACCGTCAGCTTCCTGCGCGGGCGCGACTGCGCGAGGCGGAACGCGAATCGCATGATGCGCTCGACTCCCGCGCGCGTCATGAGGGAAACGTCGGTAGCCGCCTCGATCGGATGGCCCTGGTGCACGCGGCCGCCCACACCGGCGTACTCGCCCTCGGAGTTCTCGCGCACGATCACCCAATCCAGGTCGGCTCGACTGCAGCGTTTCAGCGGTGCGTCGATGCCGGGCAGGATCCGCGTGGGCCGCACGTTCGCATACTGGTCGAAACCCTGGCAGATCTTCAGCCGCAGCCCCCACAGCGTCACGTGATCCGGGATGTGCGGGTCGCCCGCCGAGCCGAACAGGATCGCGTCCATGCCGCGCAGCTGGTCCAGGCCGTCGTCGGGCATCATCGCGCCGTGCGCGCGATACCAGTCGCCGCCCCAGCCGTAGTTCGTGAACGTGAACGCGAAGGCGCGCTGCGCCCGCGCGAGCGCTTCCAGCACGAGTTGCCCCGCGGGCACGACTTCCTTGCCGATGCCGTCGCCGGGGATGGTGGCGATCCGATAGGTCTTCATGCGGCCCCTCCGTGGCGTCCCAAGGTGGACTGTAGCCGGATGCGCACACCAAGGATCGTCGGTAGAATCAAGGTATTCTTAATCTGCGCTCAACAATGGTCGCCCCGCTTCAGACCGACGAATTGGCGCACTTCAGCGCGCTCGCGGCTGCCGGCAGCCTGACCGCGGCGGCCCGGGAGCTCAACGTCAGCACCGCGGCGGTCAGCAAGCGGCTGTCGGCAGCCGCGAGCGCGCTGAAGTGCGCCAATTCGTCGGTCTGAAGCGGGGCGACCATTGTTGAGCGCAGATTAAGAATACCTTGATTCTACCGACGATCCTTGGTGTGCGCATC
>DATLIR010000262.1:0-10707 GCA_035539315.1 Casimicrobiaceae bacterium | reverse complement strand
TCGCGGTCGCACGCGCGCTCGTGCTCGAGCCGTCCGTGCTGCTGTTCGACGAGCCGCTATCGAACCTCGACGCCCGCCTGCGGCGCCAGATGCGCGAGGAAATCCGCGAGCTGCAGCAGCGCCTCGGCCTCACCGTCGTCTACGTGACGCACGACCAGGCCGAGGCGATGGCGGTGTCCGACCGCATCGTCGTGATGAACCGCGCCGTGATCGCGCAGGAAGGCGCCCCGCGCGACCTCTACGAGCATCCGCGCGACCGCTTCGTCGCCGGGTTCATGGGCGACGCCAACCGCGTGCGTGGCGTGCTCGTGCGCCGCGACGGCGGGTGGGGCGAAGTGAGCCTGGGACCGGTCACGCTGCGCCTGCCGCACCGCGGCCTCCCCGATGGCCCGGTTGAAGTCGCCATTCGCCCCGAGTCGATCGACCTCGTCGACGCGTCCGGCGCGCCGATCGGCGGCACCGTGCGCAAGGCCGCCTACCTCGGCGGCATGATCGAGTACACGCTCGACACCGACGTGGGCGAGCTCTTCGCGATCTCGCTCGCGGTCGACCGGCCGCGAGCGCCCGGATCGCCGGTCGGCGTGGCGCTCGCCGGGCATGGCGTGGTGGTCATCCCGCCGACTCCGTCCGGCTGAATCCCGACCCGCAAGCGGCCAGCGGCGCCAACTGCGCCGCCCCGGGTGACGAGACGCCGCTGATCCCTGATTCCTGATTCCTGATTTCTGATTTCTGATTCCTGCCTAGGGCGGCGTACAGAACACCGTTCCCTCGACCAGCCAGTTCTCGCTCGCCATGTGCGCGATCTCGCTGCCGCTGGTGAGGAAGCGATGGTTCGGTGCGCCGCCGGCGAAGCGGTTGTAGATGCGCGTCACGCGCATGCGGTTCGGCGGGCAATCCTCGGCGAACGGCGGGTCCGCGCGGAACGCGTTGGTCTCGAAGCGCCACAGTGGATCGGCGAGAAGGATGCCACACTCGATACCGTTGATCGAATAGAAATGCGAATACACGCCGCTGCGGTTGGTGAAGAAGCGACACGACGAAATGCCGTTCGCGTCGAAACGGTCCCATGCCTTGAAGTCGAAGCCGGTGCGGCGCCAGCCGGGCACGATCACGCCGGCGTCGAGCATCGCGATCTCGTCGGGGTCGGCGGTGTAGAAGAAGTGTGCGAGCGCGTCGTTCTGGAACTCGACGACGATCCGCTCGTTGCCGATCGGCGGCGCGGGTGCCGTGTAGTCGATCACGCGACGGTCGTCGCCGCCGCCCGCGACGCGTTCCATGCGCTGGATCTTCGCGCGCGCGAGGCGATCGTCGAGCGCATGCGCCGCGATGAAATTGAGCGTCCAGGTGAAGATGTCGCCGGTCGTGGCGACGTCGAAGCCGTGCTGCACGCCCTCGAGCGCGACGAGGATGCGCGACTGGCGCAGCCGCTCGATCGCGTCTTCGGTCGTGGCGAACGGGGCGGTCGTGTCGGCGGTTCCGGCGATCGCCAGCACCGGCACCGGCAGCATCGCGTCGACGCCGGTCTGGTCGCGTCCGAACGCCGGGAAGATCGACTGGCCGAAGTACGGCACGTACGTCGCGATGGCCCGCAGGCGCGTGTCGGCCATGACCTGCTTCGACGCGAGGCCGACGCTGGTGGTCACCTGCGCTCCCGCCTGCAGCATGAGCGACTCCGCCCCGAGGCTCGCCCCGAAGCCGGCGATCGCGTTGGCGTCGATGCGGTCGGCCCATTCGGGCGCGCCGAGCAGGTAATCGAGCGCGCCGGCCAGCGCCAGCGGACGCACCGCCTGCATCGCGGTGTACTTGGGGATATTCAGGATTGCGATGAGGAGGTCGCCCCCGTTGTCCAGACGCACGTCCACGATGCGCGGATCGCCATGGAACGGCGCGGCGACCACGAAGCCGTGGCTCGCGAACAGCTTGAACACCTCGATGTGATCGCCGGAAATCGGGCTGCCGCCGAGACCGTGCGAGAACAACAGCACCGGCCAGCGCGAGCGCGCGCTGGCGATGAGCGGCGGCTGTCCGGTCCGCTGCATGTGCGGAATGGTCGACCCGGTCGGCAGCGCGTAGTCGGCGTAGGGGTTGTTGGCGTCGGTCGGGTAGCAGACGATCAGCGCGACCGGGATCGAGGTGTTCGCGTAGGGACCGTAGAGCTCGGTGTCGTCGCCCATCGCGATGGTGAGCACCGGCGTCCACGCGGTCGACAGGAGGTCGGTGATGTAGCGCGACGAGAAGTTCGACGCGGGCTGCCCTTCCCACCAGGCCTCGGCGTTCTGCCCGCCGGTGCGCGAGAAGTCCTGCTCGACCGACGTGCAGCCGACCGGATACGGCCCCGGGCCGACCGGGGGAACCGTGGCGAGCGAATCCGCGCGCAGGTCCGACGCCGCGACGGCCAGCACCAGGGCCGCGACAGCGGCGACGCGGGGAATGCGTGATGACATCGCGAGGCTCCGGGAAAAGGTCCAGTGTGCGGGATTTCGCGCGCCGGACCGTCGGGTCGGCGCCGATCGTCGTGTCGTCCGCGGGCCGACAATGGTTCAACGCGCGAGCGGGGTCTCGCGGCGACGCCGGGGACCGGCTCGGGCGCCAGGGGGCCGGGTTACGGTCGCGCGCAGAACACCGCGCCTTCGACGATCCAGCCGTCGGCGGCGAGCGACGCGGCCTCGCTGGCGCTGGTCGTGAAGCGGTGGTTGAGCGCACCGCCCTTGAAGTTGTTGAACACGCGCACCACGCGCGTGCGGTCGGCCGGGCAGTCCTCGCTGGCCGGCAGGTCGGCGCGGAACGCGTAGTTCTCGAACGTCCACGCCGGGTCCGCGGTGAGCATCGCGCACTCGTCGGCGTTGATCGTGTAGAAATGCGTCGACACCGCGCCGAACACGCCGAAGAAGCGGCAGTTGGGCAGACCTGACGCCGCCGCCGCGTCGAGCGCCTTGAATGAAAGCCCGGTCCGTGCCCAGCCGCCCGCTCCTGTGTCGAGCCCCGCGGCCTCGGCCGGGTCGGCGGTCACGAAATAGTGGTCGAAGCCCGCATGGTGGTACTCGATCACTATGCGCTCGTCTCCAGTCGCCGGGGTCGGCGCCGTGTAGTCGACGCGTCGCTCGTCCTCGCCGCCGCCCGACACCGAGGCCATGCGCTGCAGCTTGGCGGTCGCGTTCGCGTCGCCGCGCAGCTGCGAATCGAGGAATACGGTCGACCAGGTGAAGATGTCGTCCGGATAGGACGGCTCGAGATCGTGCTGGAGGCCGGTGATCGCGACGACCGTTCGCGTGCCGCCGAGGCGGCGCACGCCCTGCTCGATCCGCTCGATCTGCGCGAGCTTGTCCTCCGTGCCGGCAATGGCGAGGAACGGCAGCGTGACGCCATCGATGCCTTCCTGGTCGCGACCGAAGGCGGGCAGGAACGACAGCCCGAAGTACGGGATGTACCCGACCGCGGAGGCGAGCCGCGGATCGAACGTGACCGGCTTCGAATCCTGGAACACGGTGGTCGTGAGCGCCGCGCCGGCGAGCAGCATCATCGTCTCGCCACCCTGGCTGATGCCGAAGCCGCTGATCCGCGCGAGGTCGATCGCGTCCTTCCACTGCGCGTGTGCGGCGAGCGCATCGAGCATGCGCGACGCCGTGATCGGCCGCAGCGCCTGCATCGCCACGTAATCGAGCCACAGCGCCTCGGCGGTGAGCCCGTCGTCGAGGATCGCTTCGAACCCGATCAGCGACCAGCGCAGGTCGCCATGGAACGGCGCGACCGTCACGTAGCCGAACGACGCGAGCGTGAGCTGGGCGCCGAAGTACGTGCCGTCGAGGGGGCTGCCGGCATAGCCGTGCGAGAACAGCACGACCGGCAGCTTCCCGCCGGCCGGCAGGATCGGTGCGTCGTTCCCGCGCTGCATGCGCGGGACGACGTTGCCGTTGGGCAGCGCGAAGTCGGCGCGCGTGTTGGCGGACGTCGTCGGATAGCAGACCAGCGCGACGTCGGTGATCGCGCCCCCGGCATAGCGCCCGAACAGTTCCGCGTCGCCCGGCGCGGTATAGGAATAGGTGATCGCGCCGGTCGGCTCCGAGATCAGGTCGGTCGCATAGCGCGGCGAGCCATCGGAGCGCGGCAGGCCGCGCCAGTACTCGCTCGCCGTCTCGGTGATGCCGACGCGCGAGAAATCCTGGGCGACGTTGCTGCACGCCACCGGATAGGGCCCGGGACGTGCCGTCGGTGGCACGACGGCGAGCGAGTCGCTCGCGAGAGCCGGCAGGCTCGCCGATCCCACGGCGACAACCAACAGCACTGCGGCGAGTCGCTCCATGATGACGCCTCCTGACCGGCGCCCCCCTTCTTGCGCCGCTAGAACTGTTCGGCGGGCATCGCCACGGCGGCCTCGCCCCCGCCGGTCGCGAGCGCTTCGTAGGCTTCCGCCCACGGTAACAGGACATCGGCATAATAGCGCGCGGTCGTGACCTTGGCCTCGAGGAACGCATGGTCGCCTTCGCGCGCGGCGAGCTTGCGCTTCGCGATCTCGGCGCCGCGCGCCAGCTGCCAGCCGCCCACGACGGTGCCCCACAGCCGCAGGTAGCCGACCGCGCCGGCATGCGCGACACGCGTGTTGCCTCCCACCGCGGGGACGATCCAGTCGATCGCACGCTGCAGCGCCGCCTCCGCGGCGGCGAGCCGCACGCCGATCGCCTGCAGGTCCGGATCGGCCGACGACCCCAGCCGGTTCGCGACCGCGGCGATCTCGCGTGCTACCGTGCGCGCGGTCGCTCCGCCGTCGCGCGCCGTCTTGCGCCCGATGAGATCGTTGGCCTGGATGCCTGTCGTGCCTTCGTAGATCGTCGTAATGCGCGCGTCGCGGTAATGCTGCGCGGCGCCGGTCTCCTCGATGAAGCCCATGCCGCCGTGCACCTGCAGGCCGAGCGAGGCCACCTCCTGCGCGACCTCGGTCGAGTGGCCCTTGACGATCGGGATCATCAGCTCGACGAACGCCTGATGGCGCTTGCGCGCGTCCGCGTCGGGATGGCGAGCAGCATGGTCCATCGCGGCGCCGGTCACGTACGCGACCGCGCGGGTCGCCTCGGTCCACGCGCGCATCGTCATCAGCATGCGGCGCACGTCCGGGTGCTCGATGATCGCGCCGGCCTTCGCGCCCTTGTCGAGGCCGACCGCCCGGCCCTGCACGCGATCGCGGGCGTACGCGACGGCGCGCTGGTAGGCGCGCTCGGCGATGCCCACGCCCTCGAGGCCGACCGAGTAGCGCGCGAGGTTCATCATCACGAACATGTACTCGAGGCCGTGGTTGGCCTCGCCGATGATCCAGCCGGTCGCGCCGCCGTGCTCGCCGTAGCTCATCACGCAGGTGGGGCTCGCGTGGATGCCGAGCTTGTGCTCGATCGACACGCAATGCACGTCGTTGCGCTTGCCCGGCTTCCCGTCGGCGTCGGGGATGAACTTCGGCACCAGGAACAGCGAGATGCCCTTGGTCCCCTCGGGCGCGTCGGGCAGGCGTGCGAGCACCATGTGCACGATGTTGTCGGTGTAGTCGTGCTCGCCGTAGGTGATGAAGATCTTCTGGCCGCTGACGAGGTAGGTCCCGTCCTTCTGCGGCACGGCGCGCGTGCGCACCGCCGCGAGGTCGGATCCGGCCTGCGGCTCGGTCAGGTTCATCGTGCCGGTCCACTCGCCGGCCACCATCTTCGGCAGGTAGCGCGCCTTGAGCTCGTCGGAGCCGTTGAGCTCGATCGCCTCGATGGCGCCCTGCGTGAGCAGCGGGCACAGGTCGAACGCCATGTTGGCCGCGTGCCACATCTCCTCGACCGCCGCCGCGACGATCTGCGGGAGCCCCTGCCCCCCGAACTCGCGGCTCTTCGACAGGCCGTTCCAGCCGTTCTCGACGTACTTCCAGTACGCGTCGCGGAAGCCCTCCGGCATCTCGACCGAGCCGTCGTCGCGGCGGATCGCGCCGCGTTGGTCGCCGGGGCGGTTGAGCGGATCGAGCACGTCGGTGGCGAAGCGCGACGCTTCCTCGAGGATGGCCGCGACCGTTTCGGGCTCCGCGTCCTCGAAGCCGGGCAGCGTGGCGACCTGCCCGAGCCCGGCGAGCTCGTTCAGCACGAACTGCATCTCGTCGAGCGGGGCGCGGTAGGTGCTCATCGGCGTGTCGATCGTGGGTCGGGGAAGGGATCAGCGTAGCGCGGCGGCGCTAGAGTGCGGGCTCTAGACGCGCCACCGACCCGGGTGCCCCTAGCGCGCCGGCAGCGCGTCGACCAGCGCGGGCAGGAGCTCGAAGAGATCGCCGACCAGGCCGTAGTCGGCGATCGCGAAGATCGGTGCCTCGGCGTCCTTGTTGATCGCGACGATCACCTTGCTGTCCTTCATGCCTGCGAGGTGCTGGATCGCGCCCGAGATGCCCACCGCGATGTACAGGTCGGGGGCAACGATCTTGCCGGTCTGGCCCACCTGGTAGTCGTTGGGCACGAACCCGGCGTCGACCGCCGCGCGCGAGGCGCCCAGCGCGGCGTTCAGCCGATCGGCGAGCGGCTCGAGCAACCGGCGGAAGTTCTCGCCATTGCCGAGGCCCCGCCCGCCCGAGATCACGACGCGCGCACTGGTGAGCTCGGGACGCTCGGACTTGGTGAGCTCCTGCCCGGTGACCGTCGCGCCGCCCGCCGGGGGCGCCGCGGCGACGCTCTCCACCGGCGCCGCCCCGCCTTCCGGCGCGGCGTCGAATGCGGTCGTGCGTATCGTGACCACCTTCACCGCATCCTTCGACTGCACCGTCGCGAACGCGTTGCCCGCGTAGATCGGCCGCACGAACGTGTCGGGCGACACGATGGCCGTGATTTCGGAGACCTGCGCCACGTCGAGCTTCGCCGCGACGCGCGGCATCACGTTCTTGCCGGTGCCGGTCGCCGGGGCGACCAGGTGGGTGTAGCCATGCTTCGCGAGCGCGAGGATCTGCGCGGCGAGGTTCTCGGCGGTCGGCTGCGCGAGGTGCGGCGCGTCGACGTGCAGCACCTTCGCGACGCCGGCGATGGCCGCGGCGCCCTTCGCGGCGCCATCCGCCTCGTGGCCGGCGACCAGCACGTGAACGTCGCCGCCGAGCTTCGCGGCCGCGGCGACGGCGTGGTGCGTCGCGGACTTGACGCTGGCGTGGTCGTGCTCGGCGAGGACGAGGATCGGCATCGAGGATCAGGGATCAGGGATCAGGAACGACCGGCGCCGGACGGTCAGGGCAGGATCTTCGCCTCGTTGCGCAGCTTGGCCACCAGTTCGGCCACGTCGGCGACGCGGCCGCCGCCCCTGCGCTTGGGCGGCTCGACGACCTTGAGGATCGCGAGGCGCGGCGTCACGTCGACGCCGAGCCCCGCGGGGACGAGCGTCTCGAGCGGCTTCTTCTTGGCCTTCATGATGTTGGGCAGCGTCGCGTAGCGCGGCTCGTTGAGGCGCAGGTCGGTGGTGACCACGGCCGGCAGCGCCATCTCGACCGTCTCGAGCCCGCCATCGACCTCGCGCTTGACGGTGGCGCGGCCGCCGGCGATCTCGACCTTCGAGGCGAACGTCGCCTGCGGCCAGTCGAGCAGCGCCGCGAGCATCTGGCCGACCTGGTTGGCGTCGTCGTCGATCGCCTGCTTGCCCAGGATCACGAGCGACGGGGATTCCTTCGCGACGACCGCGGCGAGCAGCTTGGCGACCGCGAGCGGCTGCAGGTCGACGTCGCTCTGCACGAGGATCGCGCGGTCCGCGCCGATGGCGAGCGCCGTGCGCAGCGTCTCCTGGCACGAGACGGCGCCGCAGGACACGGCGACGACCTCGGTCGCGATGCCCTTCTCCTTGAGCCGCACCGCCTCCTCGACCGCGATCTCGTCGAACGGGTTCATCGACATCTTCACGTTCGCGGTGTCCACGCCGGAGCCGTCGGACTTCACGCGGACCTTGACGTTGAAGTCGACGACGCGCTTGACCGGGACCAGGATCTTCATGGGGGAGCTGCAGGCGTGAGCCGTCAATGATAGCGCAACGCGCCGCAGCGCCGCCGCCCGGGGGCGGACCCGCCACCCGCCGCGCGCGTGGTATAAGGTCGCAGCGCCGTTGCCACGGGGCGCCGCGACGATCGGCGGCGCGCGGGCGTGGTGCCAACGATGCCCGCCATCCCGCCGACCGACATCCAGGAGGTGTTCCGCCACCTCCCGCACCGCTACCCGTTCGTGCTGGTCGACGCGGTCGAAGCGGGCGAGGCCGGCGAGTGGGTCCGCGCCGTCAAGCATGTCTCGATCAACGAGCCGTTCTTCACGTCGGTCGGGCGCGAGAAGCCGGCGATGCCCGCGACGCTGATCGTCGAGGCGCTCGCGCAGGCCGGCGGCATCCTGTGCTTCTTCTCGGGCCTGCTCAAGCCGCACGGCGGCTCGACCACCTACCTGGCCGCGATCGACCGCACGCGCGTCGAGCGCGAAGCCTTCGCCGGCGAGACCGTCGTGCTCGACTGCCGGCTCAAGCGCGCGCTGCGCGGCGTCATCCGCATCGAGGGCCGGGCGACGGTCGGCGACGCGCTGGTCGTCGAGACCCAGCTCACGATGGTGGTCCGCGACACGGACGGCGACCACGCGCTCGCCGATCCGCGCACGATCCGGTGAGCACGCCGCTCGCGACCGCCCGACCCGCGCCGGCCGGCGCGCCGCTCGACCGCATCGCGCTGCTGCGCACGATGCTCGCCACGCGCGCCGTCGACCTGCGCGAGGAGAAGCTGCTGCGCCAGGGACGCGGCTGGATCCACATCCCCGGCCTCGGCCACGAGCCGTTCGCCGCGATCGCCGCGTTCCTCGAGACCGGCGATCTCCTGTTCCCCTACTACCGCGACCGCGCGCTGTTCCACGCGCGCGGCGTCACGGCGTTCGAGATGGCGCGCGACTACCTCGCGACGGCGTCGTCGTCCACCGGCGGCCGCATGATGCCGGTGCACGGCAGCTACCGCCGGCTGGGCATCTATCCGCCCGCCACGCCGACCGCGTCGCAGTGCCTGCCTGCCGCGGGCGCAGCCTGGGCGCTCGCGCGCACCGGCGAGCGGCGCGTCGTCGTGACGACCGTCGGCGATGCGTCGGTGCGCCAGGGAGAGTTCTTCGAGGCGCTGACGCTCGCCATCGAGATGACGCTGCCGATCGTGTTCGTGGTCGAGGACAACGGCTACGGCATCAGCACGCCGACGCGCGACCAGCTGCCGATGCGCCTGGGCGTGTTCGCGCCGGCATGGTCGACGCCCATCGACGGTCGCGACGTCGACGCGCTCGCCGAGCGCGCGCGAGACGCGGTCGCGCGCGCGCGCGACGGCGGCGGACCCTCGCTCCTGTGGGTCGAGGTCGACCGCATCGCGTCTCACACCAACAGCGACGACCACCGCGCCTACCGCAGCGCCGCGGAGATCGCCGCGATGCGCGCGCGCGACCCGGTCGAGCGCGCGGCCGCCGCCCTCGTCTCCGCGCGCGAGCTCACGCCGCAGGCGCTCGCGTCGATGCGCCGCGATGTCGAGCGCGAGGCCGACGACGCGTTCGCGCGCGCGGAGAACGAGCCGCCCCCCGCGCCCGCCACTGCGTTCACCGACCTGACCGGTCCCGCGTCGCGCGACGGCGTCGCGCTGCCGTTCGTGCTCGACGCGCGCGAGAACACGATCGCCGCGGCGTGGCATCGCACGCTCGGCGAGGCGCTCGACCGGATTCCCGGCGCGCTGCTGTTCGGCGAGGACGTCGAGGACCCGAAGGGCGGCGTGTTCGGCTTCAGCAAGGGTCTGTCGTCGCGCCATCCCGGCCGCGTGCGCAACGCGCCGCTCGCCGAGGCCACGATCGTCGGCGCCGGCATCGGCCTCGCGGCGGCGGGCCTGCGGCCGATCGTCGAGATGCAGTTCATCGATTTCGCGGCCCCGGCGATGAACCAGATCGCCAACCAGCTCGCCACGCTCCGCTGGCGCTCGCGCGGCGAATGGACCGCTCCGCTGGTGATCTACGCGCCGCATGGCGCCTACCTGCCGGCCGGCAGCGCCTGGCACAGCCAGAGCAACGAGGGCTGGTGGACGCACCTGCCGGGGCTGCGCGTGGCGGTGCCGTCGACGCCGGGCGACGCGGCCGGGCTCCTGTGGACCGCGCTGCACGAGCACGATCCGACCCTGATCCTGATCCCCAAGCACATGATGCGGCTGCGCCAGCCGATCGTGCGCGAGCCGCGCGGCTTCGCGCGGGCGCGCACGGTGCGAAGCGGCAGCGACGTGACGCTGGTCGCGTGGGGCAACGGGGTCGAGATCGCGCAGGCCGCCGCCGAGGCGGTGGCCGCGCACGCATCGGTCGAGATCATCGATCCGGTGTCGCTCGTGCCGTTCGACTGGGAGACGCTCGAGGCGTCGGTCGCGCGGACCGGACGGCTCGTCGTCGTCGACGAGGATTCGCGCACCGGCTGCTTCGGCCAGACCATCGTTGCCGAGATGGTCGGCAGCGATGCGCGCTTCGCCCACTTCCTGTCGGCCCCGCGGCTGGTGGCGCGCGCCGACTCGCACATCCCCTACCACCCGGTGCTCGAGTACGCGGTCCTGCCCGACGTCGAGCGCGTCACGCGCGCGATCGAGGAGACGCTGGCATGAGCGCCGCCGGGCCGTCCCAAGGCGCTCGCCCCCCGGGGGGAAGCGAACGCAGTTCGCTTCGGGGGGATCACATCGCCGCCGGGCCGTCCCAAGGCGCT
>DATLIR010000261.1:0-4764 GCA_035539315.1 Casimicrobiaceae bacterium | reverse complement strand
GTCCGGATTCAGTCGAGCGTGCGGCCCGCTGCCGGTCCCGCCGAAAGCGAAATGCCTAGGCGACTCGCCTAGGAAGTACGTCAGCCACGCGACGACGTGTTGACCGTGTCTTGCAATGGCACGACGGTCGAAGGGCGTGGCTTTTGCAAACGCTCGCGCAAGAGCGTCCCACAATCAACGCGTTAACTGCGCTCCGCGGCGGGCACGTCGCTTGCGTTGGGTTACGGGTCAAGGTTTTCGCCCTGCGCGCGCGCGCACGTTCCCAAGGAGAGCAACATGGCCCTATCCAGCACCTACAACTCGCCGATGAACAAGGACATTCCCGACATGGCCAACCAGGCCGCCGATCGCGCGCACGAGGCGGTGGAGCGCACCGCCGACAAGATTCGCCCGGCGATGAACAAGCTCGCCGAATCCGCGCACCAGGCCATCGACAAGCTCGCCGACAAGGCCGGCCCCGCGGCGGACTGGGCGGAACAGAAGACCAGCCTGGCGACCGACCAGGCGCAGCGTTTCGTCGACCAGTGCGGATCGATGGTGCGCGAGCGCCCCGTCGCCATGCTGGCCGCGGCGGCCGCCGTCGGCTATCTCGTCGGACGCGTGATGCGGTAAGTCCCTACGTCGTCGCCGCCTCGACACCGCCGGCATTCCATCACGGACCGGGCGGGGCATTGGACGGGTGCGGCGACGGCACCTTCGAACCGAATGGGAGAACTCGATGAACTTCCTGATCTGGATCGTGATCGGCGGCCTGCTCGGATGGCTCGCCAGCAAGGTGATGAACACGGACGCGCAGCAGGGCGTGTTGCTCAACATCGTCGTTGGCATCGTCGGCGCGTTGCTCGCGGGCTTCCTGCTGACGCCGCTGTTCGGCATCGGGACGATCAACAGCGGTGACTTCAGCGCACCGGGCTTGCTGGTCTCGCTGCTCGGCGCGGTGATCCTGCTCGCGATCGTCAACCTGGTCCGTCGCGGCGCCGTCCGCTAAGGCTCCACCCGATCCGGCCGACGGGCCGGATCCACGCTCGCCCGCACGCGGTTGGTGCGGGCGAGCGCGTTTTGGGATCCCGTGGCGAGCCAGGTTGCGAACCAGGTTCGCTTAGCTGACGACGGGCCCGTATGGCGGCAGCAGCACGCGCCGGTCGACGTCGGCGATCCGCGTCTTGCCGCAGAACGCCATCGTGAGGTCGAGCTCGTTGCGGATGATGTCGAGCGCCTTGGTGACGCCCGCCTCGCCCATCGCGCCCAGCCCGTAGACCATCGCACGGCCGATGTAGGTGCCGCGCGCGCCGAGCGCCCATGCCTTCAGCACGTCCTGGCCGGAGCGGATGCCGCCGTCCATGTGCACCTCGATGCGCGAGCCGACCGCGTCGGCGATCGCGGGCAGCGCGCGGATGCTCGACTCGGCCCCGTCGAGCTGGCGGCCGCCGTGGTTGCTGACGATCAGCGCATCGGCGCCCGTGTCGACGGCGCGCCGCGCGTCGTCGATGTCCTGGATGCCCTTGAGGATCAGCTTGCCGCCCCAGCGCTTCCTGATCCACTCGATGTCGTTCCAGTTGAGGCGTGGATCGAACTGGTGCGCGGTCCAGGAAGCGAGCGAGCCCGTATCGGTCACGCCCTTGACGTGGCCGACGATGTTGCCGAAGGCGCGGCGCCGGGTGCCGAGCATCGCCAGGCACCAGCGTGTCTTGGTCGCGAGGTTGATCATGTTCGCGATCGTGGGCTTCGGCGGCACCGACAGGCCGTTCTTGAGGTCCTTGTGACGCTGGCCGAGGATCTGCAGGTCGAGCGTCAGCACCAGCGCGCCGCATTTCGCCGCCTTCGCGCGGTCGATCACCCGCTCGGTGAAGTCGCGATCGCGCACGACATAGAGCTGGAACCAGAACGGCTTCGTCGTCGCCCCGGCCACGTCCTCGATCGAGCAGATGCTCATCATCGACAGCGTGAACGGGATGCCGAACTTCTCGGCGGCGCGCGCCGCGTGGATCTCGCCGTCCGCGTGCTGCATGCCGGTGAGGCCGACCGGCGCGATCGCGACCGGCATCGCGACGTCGACGCCGATCATCTTCGCGGCGACCGAGCGGTCGTCGATGTCGACCGCCACGCGCTGGCGGAGCTTGATGTCCGCGAAGTCGCGCACGTTCGCGCGGTAGGTGCTTTCCGTCCACGACCCGGAATCGGCGTAGTCGTAGAACATGCGCGGCACGCGGCGTTGCGCGATCACGCGCAGGTCCTCGATATTGGTGATGACGGCCATGGCTCCCCCGCGGCGCGGCACGCGCCCGGGCGTCATTGGATGCCGGCCGCATCGGCGCGTCAAGGCGTGGCTGTTGCCCCTGCTACACTCGCCGCCGTGACGAGGAGCGCGCCATGACCAAGCATGTGATCTCGACGCTCGAGGCGCCGGCCGCGATCGGTCCGTACTCGCAGGCGATCCGCACCGGCGACACGCTGTGGATGTCCGGCCAGATCCCGCTCGACCCCGTGTCGATGCAGATCGTCGAGGGCGGCATCGAGGCGCAGGCGCAGCGCGTGCTGCACAACATGCAGGCGGTGCTGAAGGCCGCCGGCGGCACGCTCGACGACATCGTGAAGCTGTCGATCCTGCTGGTCGATCTCGGCGACTTCGTCAAGGTCAACGAGATCATGGCGACGGCCTTCCGGCAACCGTATCCGGCGCGGTCGACCTACCAGGTCGCGGCGCTCCCGCGCGGCGCGCGCATCGAGATCGAGGCGATCGCGATGCTGGGAGGTCGGTAGCGCGGCAGCGGTTCGCGTGACGACGTCAATGACGCGCAAGACCGGGGATCCGGCCCCGAAGAAACCGGGGTCGGACTCCAACACGCTCGCCGACAAGCTCGCGCGCCTCGGCATCGCGCGCGAGGAAGACCTCGTGCTGCACCTGCCGCTGCGCTACGAGGACCACACGCGGCTCGTGCCGCTCGCCCGGGTGAAGGTCGGCGAGACGCTGCAGACCGAGGGCACCGTCGTCAACGTCGATATCCAGTACCGGCCGCGGCGGCAGCTCGTATGCCTGCTCGAGGACGGTCCGGACGGCGATGCGCGCGCGCGCCTGGTGCTGCGGTTCTTCTCGTTCTATCCCAACCAGCAGAAGGCGCTGGCGGTCGGGACGCGCGTGCGCGTCTACGGCGACGTGCGCGAAGGCTATTTCGGGCCGGAGATCGTGCACCCGCAGTTCAGGGTGGTGCGCGACGACACGCCGCTCGAGGATCGTCTGACGCCGGTGTACCCCACCACCGCGGGTCTTGGCCAGGAGACGCTGCGCAAGGTGATCGCGCGCGCGCTCGCGGCCGATCCCGCGCGCCTGGCCGAGACGCTGCCCGACGAGGTGATCCGGCGCCGCAAGCTGTGGAAGTTCGGCGATGCGGTCACGTTCCTGCACGCGCCGCCGCCGCGGCTCGCCGCGATCACGCAGAAGGCGCTCGACGCGCGTACGCATCCGGCGTGGACGCGGCTCAAGTTCGACGAGCTCTGCGCGCAGCAGCTCTCGTTGAAGGCGCACCGCGCGGCGCGCGCCAGGCGCAACGCGCCGGTGCTGACCGGGACCGGCTCGCTCTCGCGCCAGCTGCTCGACCGCGTCGGCTTCAAGCTCACGCGAGCGCAGGAGCGTGTCGTGCGCGAGATCGCGCACGACCTCAAGCGCTCGATGCCGATGCAGCGGCTGCTGCAGGGCGACGTCGGCGCGGGCAAGACAGTGGTCGCGGCGCTCGCGGCGCTGCAGGCGATCGAGAGCGGTCGGCAGGTCGCGTTCATGGCGCCCACCGAGCTGCTTGCCGAGCAGCATTACCGCAAGCTCGCGGCATGGCTCGCCGGGCTACCGGTCGAGTTCGCGTGGCTGTCGGGATCGCTGCCGGCGAAGGAGCGCCGGCGTGCGCAGGAGCGACTCGCGAGCGGCGAGGCGCAGTTCGCGGTCGGCACGCACGCGTTGTTCCAGGAGGGGGTCGAGATGCCGCGGCTCGGCTTCGCGATCGTCGACGAGCAGCACCGCTTCGGCGTCGCGCAGCGGCTCGCGCTGCGCGGCAAGGGGCTCGCCGAGGCGCACCAGCTGATGATGAGCGCCACGCCGATCCCGCGCACGCTGGCGATGACGTTCTACGCGGACCTCGACGTATCGGTGCTGGACGAGATGCCGCCCGGACGCACGCCGGTGGTCACGCGGCTGGTCAACCAGAAGCGGCGCGCCGAGATCGTCGAGCACGTCGGCAGGCGCTGCGCGGCCGGCGCGCAGGTCTACTGGGTGTGCCCGCTGATCGAGGAAAGCGAGAAGCTCGAGTTGCAGACGGCGGTGGCGCTGCATGCGGAGTTGACGGCGGCGTATGGGGGTCAGAGACGAGACTCGGCTACTCCGAGTCTCGTCTCTGACCCCATCTCCGTCGGCCTGCTGCACGGCCGCATGAAGCCCGCCGACAAGGCCGCCGTCATGGACGCATTCGTGCGCGGCGCCATCGGCGTTCTGGTGGCCACCACGGTGATCGAAGTCGGTGTCGACGTGCCGAACGCGTCGATCATGGTGATCGAGCACGCCGAGCGCTTTGGGCTCGCCCAGTTGCACCAGCTCCGCGGACGCGTCGGGCGGGGCGCGGTGGAGAGCCAGTGCATCCTGCTGTTCGAGGAGCCGCTGTCCGAGACCGCCAAGCAGCGGCTCAAGGTGATCTACGAGAGCAGCGACGGCTTCGAGATCGCGCGGCGCGACCTCGCGATCCGCGGTCCGGGCGAGTTCCTCGGCGCGCGCCAGTCGGGCGT
>DATLIR010000260.1:0-9745 GCA_035539315.1 Casimicrobiaceae bacterium | reverse complement strand
CCAGGATCAGCGCGAGCCCGGCGAGGTAGACCGCGCTGCCCCCACGGCGCATGAGCCACACGATGAACGCGGCCGCCACCCCCGCTACCACCGCGAAAAACCAGCGCTGCCAGCCATCCGCGCCGGCGAGGAAGCTGAACGCCGCGCCCTTGTTGAAGGTCAGCACGAGCGACAGGAACGGGAGCAGCGCGATCTCGTCGCCGGGCCGGAAAGTCGCGAGGATCGCGGCCTTGACGACCTGGTCCACCACCACGATCGCGGCGGCGAGCGCGATCCAGCGCGTGGGCGTGCGAAGCGGCGAGGGGCTCATCGGGCGTTGGACCTCATGCATGCGACCGCGGTTCGCCGTGTCCGAACAGGTTGGCGACGCAGCGTCCGCACAGCGCGGGATGCGCCGGGTCCTCGCCGACGTCGCCGCGCCAGTGCCAGCAGCGCTCGCATTTCGCGCCGCCCGACGGGTTCACCGCGATCGCAAGCGCGTCGCCGCGCTCGACGCGTGCGACCGACGTGATGGTCACGAAGCGGAGGTCGTCGCCGAGCGAGGCCAGCGCCGCGTACGCAGGGTCCGGCGCCGAGATGGTCACCTCGGCCTGCAGCGAGCTCCCGATCCGGCCCGACTGGCGCACGGTCTCGATCTCCTTCAGCACCGCGGCACGTACGGCGAGAATCCGGTCCCACTTGGCGACCAGCGCGTCGCCCGCTGCGACGCGCGGCGCGGCCTCGCGCCAGGTCCTCACGAAGATCGTCGCATCGTCGGGGTGAACGATGCGCCACGCTTCCTCGGCCGTGAACGACAGTACCGGCGCGAGCAGCAGGAGCAGCGCGTCGCGGATCGCCGCGAGCGCCGTCTGCGCCGAGCGGCGGGCCACGCTTGCGGGCGCGGTCGTGTAGAGCCGGTCCTTCAGCGCGTCGAGGTAGAAGCCGCCGAGGTCCTCGGAGCAATAGGTCGTGACCTTCTGCACGACCAGGTGGAACTCGTAGCGATCGTAATCCGCGGCGACGTCCTCGACCAGGAGCGCGAGGCGGGCGAGCGCATAGCGGTCGATCTCGAAGCAGCGCTCGGGCGGCAGCGCCTCCCGCGGCGTGAAGTCCGACGTGTTCGCGATCAGGAAGCGCAGCGTGTTGCGGATGCGCCGGTAGCTCTCGACGTTGCGCTTGAGGATCTCGTCGGAGATGGTGAGGTCGCCCGAGTAGTCGGTCGCCGCGACCCACAGGCGGAGGATGTCGGCGCCGAGCGTGTCCGACACCTTCTGCGGCGCCACGACGTTGCCCTTGGACTTCGACATCTTCTTGCCTTCGCCGTCCACGGCGAAGCCGTGCGTGAGCAGCGCCTTGTAGGGCGGCACGCCGTTCAGCATGCACGACACCAGCAGCGACGAATGGAACCAGCCGCGGTGCTGGTCGGACCCCTCGAGGTAGAGGTCGGCCGGAAAGCCGGTCGCGTCCGGATGCGAGCCGCGGTGCCGCGCGGTCCCGTCCGGACCACCCATCACCGTCTGGTGCGTCGAGCCCGAGTCGAACCACACGTCGAGCGTGTCGGTGAGCTTGCGGAAGCGCTTCTCGTCGACGCCGAAGTCCTCGTGCGTCGCCTCGAACCACGCCGCGATGCCGCGCTCGGCGATCTTGCTCGCCGCGAGCTCGAGCAGCGCCGGCGTGTCGGGATGAAGCTCGTCGGTCTCGCGGTCGACGAAGAACGGCAGCGGTACGCCCCACTGGCGCTGGCGCGAGAGCGTCCAGTCGGGCCGGTGCGCGATCATCCCGTGCAGCCGCGCCTGGCCCCACGCCGGATAGAAGCGCGTGCGCTCGATGCCCTCGAGCGCGAGCTCGCGGAGCGTACGATCGGGCTTCGCGCCGCGGTAGCCGGGCACGTCATCCATCCCGGCGAACCACTGCGTGGTGGCGCGGTAGATGATCGGCGTCTTGTGGCGCCAGCAGTGCATGTAGCTGTGCGTGAACTTCTCGGCGTGCAGCAGCGCGCCCACTTCGCGCAGCTTGTCGACGATCCGCGGATTCGCGTCCCAGATCCTGAGGCCGCCGAAGAACGGCAACGACTCGGCGTAGCGGCCGTCCCCCTGCACCGGGTTCTCGATATCGTCGTCCTTCAATCCGTAGCGGCGGCACGACAGGAAGTCGTCCATCCCGTACGCGGGCGAGCTGTGGACGATGCCGGTGCCCTGCTCCAGCGTGACGTAGTCGCCGAGATAGACCGGCGCGGCACGATCGTAGAATGGATGGCGGAACGCGACGAGCTCGAGCGCGGCGCCCTTCGCCGTCGCAATGGCTCGGCCCGCGAGCTTCCAGCGAGCGAGGCAGGCGGCGACCAGGTCCTCGGCGACGACGAAATGGGCCCGCTCGGTCGCCACGAGCGCGTAGGTCAGATCCGGGTGGAGGTTCAGCGCCTGGTTCGCGGGGATCGTCCACGGCGTCGTGGTCCAGATGACCGCCGCGAGCGGGCCGTCGGGCGCCTGCGCGAGCCCGAAGGCGCGCGCGAGCCTGGCGCGCTCGGCGGCATCGACCAGCGGGAACGCGACGTCGATCGCGATGTCCTGCCGGTCCTCGTACTCGACCTCGGCCTCGGCGAGCGCGCTGCCGCAGTCGAAGCACCAATTGACCGGCTTGAGGCCCCGGTAGAGGAAGCCTTTTTCGAGCAGCTTGCCCAGCGTGCGGACCTCCTCGGCCTCGTTCGCGTACGCCATCGTCGTGTACGGATGGTCCCAGTCGCCCAGCACGCCCAGTCGCTGGAAGTCGCGCTTCTGGATCGCGATCTGCTCGGTTGCGTAGGCGCGGCACAGCCGCAGCGTCTCCTCGACCGGCAGGTGCTTGCCGTGCGTCTTCTCGATCTGGACCTCGATCGGCATGCCGTGACAGTCCCAGCCGGGAACGTACGGTGCATCGAAGCCCGCGAGCGTGCGGCTCTTGACGATCACGTCCTTCAGGATCTTGTTGACGGCGTGGCCGATGTGGATCGCTGCGTTCGCGTAGGGGGGGCCGTCGTGCAGGATGAAACGGGGTCGCCCGGCGGACGCGCGGCGGATGGCGCCGTAGACGTTCTTCTCCTGCCACTCCCGCACCCAGCCCGGCTCGCGCTTGGCCAGGTCGCCGCGCATGGGGAACGGCGTGTCCGGCAGGTTGAGCGTGGACTTCCAGTCGGGCTTCTTGTCGTCGGCCATGGGTCGCTTCAGGTCGCGGATGCCGCGAAATAGGCGCGGGCCGCATCCGCATCCGCGCGGATCTGGCGCGTGAGCGCGTCGAGGTTGGGGTAGCGTGCCTCGTCGCGGAGCTTGTGCCGGAATTCGACGACGATGCGCCGTCCGTAGACCGACTCGTCGAAGTCGAACACGAACACCTCGAGCATCGGGCGCCCCTCAGCCGCGACGGTCGGGCGCACGCCCAGGCTCGCGACGCCGCGCCGCACGCCGTCGAGGCCGTGCACGCGCACCGCGAAGATGCCCGACAGGGGCGGGGTGCGCTTCAGCGGCAGGTTCAGCGTCGGGAAGCCGAGCTTGCGCCCGAGCTTCTCGCCGTGCGCCACGTGGCCCGCCATCCGGAACGGCCGCCCGAGCAGGCGCTCGGCGCGCGCGAGGTCCCCCTGCGCCAGCGCCTCGCGCACCGCGCTCGAGCTCGCACGCTCGTCGTCGACCGCGACCGTGTGCATCGCCTCGACGCTGATCGTGCGCGCATGGCGCCGCAGCAGCGCCAGGTCGCCGGCGCGGCCCCGACCGAACCGGAAATCCTCGCCGACCAGAAGCCAGCGCGTGCCGAGGCGACCGACCAGCACGTCGTCGACGAAGCGGTCGGCGTCGAGCGACGCGAGCGAGCGGTCGAAGCGCGCGACGATGACGCGCCCGACGCCGAATTGCCGGAACGCGTCGAGCTTGCCGCGCAGCGTCGACAGGCGCGGTGGCGCGTTGTCCCTGGCGAAGAATTCGCGCGGGTGCGGGTCGAACGTCAGCACCGCCGGCACGAGCTCGAGGTCCTCGGCGGCCTCCGCGAGGCGCGCGAGCATCGCCTGGTGGCCGCGGTGGACACCGTCGAAGTTCCCGACGGTCAGCGCGACCGGGCGGTCGGCGACCGCGGGCAGGCCGCGGATGAGCTGCATCGGGGAAGGCGTCGCCCCGGGGGGCGGCGCGAGCGCCAAAGCTTTGAATTATAGCGGAAAACGCGCTAGGTCGCGAGCTCGCGCCAGCCGCCGGGCACGCGCGGGTGGTAAAGCGCGATCCGGATCGGATGATCGGGGTCGAGCGCGCCGACGATGCGTGCGTAACGGGCGAGCTGCGGGCGGTAGCGCTCGATCTCGGCGTCGAGGAACGCCGCCGGATCCGCGCCTTCGTGCGTGCCGGTCTTGAAGTCGACGATCCAGCGCACGCCGTTGGCGACGAACGTGCGGTCGAGCGCCACGTGCACGATGTCGCCGCCATCGACGCCCGCGAGCGCCCATTCGCTTTGCGCGCTCGCGTGGCTGGCATCGAAGAGCCAGCGTCCGCGTGGGTCGTGCAACACCGCGGACAGCGTCGCGCGGACGTCGGCGGCCTCGACGGCCGCGTGCGCGGGCAACGCCCCTTCACTCACCAGCGCGGCTTCGATGCGTGGCGAGTGCGCGGCGAGCCGCGCGTCGTCCCAGCGTTCCAGCCCGTCGGACGCGACCTGCGCGAGCAGCAGGTGCACGACCACGCCCAGTCGCCGCGCGCGCTCGCGGGCCCAGTCGAAGGGCGGCACGGGCTCGATCGCGCGCGGGCTGATGCGATGCACGAGCGGCGAGGACGCGTCGGCCGCTCGCCAGTCCGCCGGCAAGCGCTCGATCGCGACCGTCTCCAGCGGTGCGGCAGCGACCCCGATCCCGCCGCGCGGCGCAGGCCACCCACTGCGTGGCGGATCCAGGAGGCCCAGGATCGACGCGCGCCCCGCCGCCTTCCAGCCGGTCCCGGCATCGTCGGGGTCGAGCACGGCCACCAGGGCGAGACGACGCTTCGCGCGCGTGCAGGCGACGTAGGCGAGCCGTCCGAGCTGCGCTTCCTCCTCGCCCGCAGCGAGCATGCGCAGGTAGGCGTACACGCCATCGGGCGCGCCGCCCCGCGGCTTCGCAAGCCCGACAAGGAGGCCGTTGCGGCGCGTGCGCCATCGCACCAGCGGCGCGTCGTTGCGGGTTCGGCCACGTGCGAGTCCGGGCAGGATCACCGTGTCGAACTCGAGCCCCTTGGCCTTGTGCATCGTCATGACCTGGACGCGCGCACTCTCGCCCGGCGGCGGCGACAAGCGCTGCTCGGCGAGCCGCGCAACGAACGCGTTCCAGTCCGGCACGTCGCCGGCGCGCTCGTGGGCGGCGATCAACGCCAGCACCTCGTCGACCGCGACCAGGTCCAGCGGCTCGCCGAGCGTCACCGGGCCGCCGAGCGCGATCCACGCGGCGCGGACCCGCTCGACGAGCGTCCGTTGCCCGCGCGACGCGCGCGCGGCGTCGAGCACCGCGGCGCACCGGGCGAGCCGCACGGCGCCATCCGCCGACAGCGTGTCCGGCGGCTCGTGCACCACCGATTCGATCGACCGCTCATGCGGAGCGTCTGCAGCGCGCACCACGGCGTGCAGGTCGGAAAGCGTAAGGCCGCACCACGGCGCTCGCAGCAACGCCAGCCACGCGAGCCGATCGGCGGGCTGCACGATCGCATGCGCGAGCGCGACCACGTCGCGCACCGCCGGCCGGTCGCCGAGCACGTCCAGATCGACGGCGGCATACGGGATCGCGGCCGCGCGCAGCGCCGACAGGAGCTTCCCGAGGTGGCCGCGCGCGCGCACGAGGATGGCCACGTCGCCGCCGGCGGCGAGCGCCTCGCGCGCTCGCGCGACGATGATCGCGGCTTCCTCGTCGTCCGTCGCCGCCACGTCGAGCGTGCAGGCGAGACCGTCGAGCGCGGGCTCGACCGCGACAGCGTCGGCGAACGCGACGCGACCCTGCCACGGGTCGCTGGTCGCGCCCAGGACCGGAGGAAACGTCGCGTTGACCCAGTCGACGAGCCCCGCCCGCGCGCGAAAATTGCGCCTCAGCGTGAGTCGCTCGACCGCGATGCCTTCGATCGCGCCCGCTTCCTGCGCCTCGACGAACGCGCGCACCTCGGCCCCGCGGAAGCGGTAGATCGATTGCATCGGGTCGCCGACCGCGAACAGCGTGCGGCCGTCTCCCGCGCTCCAGCCGGCGACGAGCCGGCGGATCAGCTCGAGGTGCGCGTACGAGGTGTCCTGGAACTCGTCCACGAGCAGGTGATCGATCCGCAGGTCGAGGCGCAGCAAGAGGTCCGAGGGTTCGTCGCCGGTGCCGAGCGCGGCGAGCGCGGCGAGCGTGGCCTTGGGGAAATCGAGCTCGTGCCGCTGGGCGAACACCAGCTCGAGATGCGCGGCGAGCTCGGGGAGGAGCGACAGGAGCGCCTCGATGCGATTCCATTCGTCGTCGCTGTAACGCACCGGCGGCAGCGCGAGGATCGTGCGGAACGACCGCTCGACGCCCGCCGACGCTGCGAGCGAGGCGAGCCACGCGGCGATCGCGTGCGCTACGTCGCGACGCTCCTGTTCGCCCGCTCCCTTGCCGATCGGCTCGATCCCGGGCAAACCGCTCTTGCGCAGCCCCTTCCCGTCCTTCGTCATGAGCCACCGGACGATCGCGCGCCACTCGTCGAGATGGTCCGCACGGACCGGCGCCGGCCCGCGACGTTCGCTGCAGGCCACGAGCGCCGCGCGCAGCGCATCGGCCGCGTCGAGCCGCGGGTACGCGAGCGAGGCGAAGCGCGCGAGGCAGGAGAAATCGGCCCCGGCCAGGACCGACGCGACGCGCGCGAGCTCGCCGTCGACCTCGCGCGCGAGCGTGGCCTCGAGCGATTCACGCAGCGTGCCGCCAGCTTCGGCGACCAGCGTGCGCCACTGGTCGCGCCGCGCGAGCAGCGATGCGATCACCCCCGCCAGCGCATCCGCGTCGTTGTCCTGGTGGTCGAGCAGGAGTCGCCACGGCCGGCGTCCGATGTCGGCGGCCGCGATCGCCGCCTGCGCGGCGGCGACATAGAGCGGCATCGCATCGTCGGTGAAGCGCGGCGCCGGGGACAGGCCGCTCGCGAGCGGTGCCTGCAGCGCGATCGCCTGCGCCAGTGCGTCGATCGTCTGGATCGACAGCCGGGAGGGATGCTCGACGAGGTGCCATCCGTACCGTGCGTCCTGCGCGAGGACCGCCTGGGCGAGCTCGCGGGTGCGCCGCTCGTGCGGACGCAGCTCGCTCGCGTCGATACCCGCGTCGGCGGCCGCGATCAGCGCGCGGACGACGCGGTCGCGCATCTCGCCCGCGGCCTTGCGCGTGAACGTGATCGCGAGCACGCGCTCGGGCCGCTCGACGCGCGCCAGCAATGCCAGCAGGCGCTGAATCAGGAGCTCGGTCTTGCCCGAACCCGCGGGTGCCTGCACGAGGAACGAGCGCGTGACGTCGAGCGCGCGCTCGCGCGACTCGGCATCCTCGGCAAGCCGCCGGTCGGCATCGGTCGCGCTCATGCGTCGTCCTCGTCGTCGGGCGCGGCATCACCGATCCTGCACAGCGCGTGACGGGCGCAGGTGCGACACACCGACGGCTCGCGCGGCGCGACCTGCGCTTCGCCGCGCACGAAGGCGTCGACGAGTCCGGACATCAGCGTGCTCCAGCGCGATTCCAGCGCTGGCCAGTCGACGACGGGCGGCACGTGCTCGGCCCCGGTCGGCCGGCACAAGCGCGCGTCGTCGTCGGCGTAGAGGCCGACCGGCTTGGACTCGCCGCGCTTCACCCTCGCGAGCACCGCGGCTCGCACCGGCGCATCCGGATGCGCCGCGCGCCAGGCGAGCGTGTACAGCGCAAGCTGCGTCGCTTCCGGGCGCTCGCGCGTCCAGCGTGCGATCGACGGGACACTGCCAGTCTTGTAATCGACGATCGCCACACCGCCGTCGGCGAGGCGGTCGACGCGATCGAGACGCAGGGCAAGTACGAGGGGCCCGAGAGCCAGGGACTCGTCGTGCTCGACGGCCAGCACGTCGAACGGCGGTCGCGAAAGCTCGATGCCTTCGACCCATTCCGCGAGCAGGCGCGACAGCCGCTCCTCCTCGAGCGCCCGCACCGCGGGCGGCACGCGCCGCCAGCGCGGCGCGTCGATCGTCGCCATCGCGCCGCGCGCCGCTCTTTCGCGCGCGTCGGCATAGCGGGCCGGTTCCGCGAGCAACGCGGCGAGGCTCGCGTGATCGTGCACCTCGCGCCAGAACGCCGCGAGCGCCGCGTGCACGAGGTTGCCGCGTTCCATCGGCGTGAGCCCGACGATCGGCGCCGGCCACGGGTCCGCGCGCCAGCGCCGCGCCGCCAGCGCCTGGAACGGGCAATCGCTTTGCGCGCCGACGAGCCCGGAGCCCGCGCGTCGTCGCTCGCCTGACGCCAGCGCCGGTGCCGACGTCTCGACGATGCGCTCGCGGGACGGTCGTGACGCGAACATCGCCGTCGCCGGGGTGTCCGTGCGAGGCGGCGCGAAGGTGCGGCCTGCCGGGAACACCGCCGCGGGCGCGGACGGATGATCATCGACCGTTGTGGCATGGCTGACGACGACGTCGGGGGCAGCACGAAGCAGCCACGAGGCGACTTCGCGCGCATAGGCGAGCTCGCGCGCCGCGTCGCTGCGCGGCACGCCATGCTCGCGCTGCCACCGCACCGGGAGCAACGGGTGGGGGCGCGGCGCACGCGGCAGCGTCTGGTCGTTCATTCCGGTGACCCACAGCGCGTCGAACGGAAGCCCGATCGCTTCGTACAGCCCGAGGACCTGGATCGGCGCCGGCGGCGATTCGGGCTGGAACGGCGCGCCGGCGCAGATTTCCGCGAACGCGGCGATCGCCTCGTCGGCGGACAGCTCGCCGCGGACGCGGCCGCCGGCAACGGCGTCGAGCGCCGCGAAGGCCGCGAAATGTTCGTCCAGCGCGCTCATCGCCTGATGGTCGTCGCTGCGAAGCGCCGCATCCCCGGGCCAGCCCGCGGCCGCGAGCGCTTCGCGCCAGGCGTCGATCCAGTCGTGGCGCGTTGCGCGCCGCCGGCGCGAAGCGACTGCACGCAGCGCCGCCAAGCGTCGCGCCAGCCCATCGCCGTGGCGCTCAAGCGCCGCGATGGCGTCGCCCGAGCGCACCGTGTCGACACCCTCCTCGAGCCATTCGCGCTCGACGACCGCACGCGCGTGGCGGCCGGTGTCGCCTGCGCCGGGAAGGTGCGCGGACCGCAGGAGCGCGGCCGCGCGTCCCGGCGGCAGCGACGTCCACGCAAGCGCGACGAGATCGAGCGCCGCGGCCACGAGCGGCACCGCGTCGATCGGCGACCCGAGCGACAGGTTCCACGCCTGCACGCTCGCTTCGCCGTCGTCGGGAAGCCCCAGGAGGTCGATGGCGCGCAAGCGCACGGCCGCGAGTCGCTGAGCGAGGTCGGGCACCACGATGCCGACCCGCGCATCGGGGCGCTGCTCGACCTGGAGACGCGCCCACGCGAGCGCGCCGGCGAGCTCGGCATCGGCGGATGCGAATGCCGCCCGTCGCGGCGACGCGCGTGCGTCGCCGAGCGTCGCGATCTCCTCGACGACCAGGCCCGCTTGCGCAAGTGCTTCGGCGAGGCGCTTCTGCTGCGGAGTCAGTTCGACGAAGCCGGCCAACATGATGCGGCGCGCGCGCCACGACGACATGGACGGCGCACCGTGAGCGATGCGATCGGCCGCGACGGCCAGGT
>DATLIR010000259.1:0-2427 GCA_035539315.1 Casimicrobiaceae bacterium | reverse complement strand
CGTCGTGCCCGGGAAGCCTGCGGCGGATGACGAGCGGCTGGCCGAACCTCTGACTGCACGCGAACTGGAAGTCCTCGATGCGCTGGTCGACGGCCTGTCGAACAAGGCGATCGCCGCCCGCCTGGGCATCAGCGACGAGACGGTCAAGTTCCATCTTTCAGCGATATTCGGGAAGCTCGGCGCGTCGAACCGGACCGACGCGGTGAGGCAGGCGCTGCGAAGGGGAATCGTGGAATTGTGAGGGGCGGGTCGTAAGACCCGCCCCCGGACCACGGACCGCGGTCTACGGACTACGCGCACCCCGACGTCGTGCCGCAGTTGGAGCACTTGTAGCAGGCCCCGCTGCGCACCATGATCGAGCCGCAGGTCGAGCACGGCGGGGCGTCTTCCTGGTTCTGCATCGCCGCGAACGACGAGATCGACTTCGACGCCACCGCCCCGGTCGGCGCCGCGCCGGCCGCCGCCGCCACGTCGAGCGGCAGCTGCTCGGGCGACGAAACGAACTCGTCGCGGTTGTTGACGCCGACGCGGTACTGCGCGTCCTTCGACAGGAACTTCGACGCCATCCAGCGGAAGATGTAGTCGACGATCGACTTCGCGAAGCGCACGTCAGGGTTCTTCGTCATCCCCGACGGCTCGAACCGCACGTGGCTGAACTTGTCGACCAGGTCCTGCAGCGGCACGCCGTACTGCAGCGCGTAGCTGATCGCCTGCGCGAATGCGTCGGCGAAGCCAGAGATCGTCGACCCTTCCTTCGCCATCACGATGAAGAGCTCGCCCGGGAGGCCGTCCTCGTAGAGCCCGACGGTGATGTAGCCCTCGTGGCCCGCGATGTCGAACTTATGGGTGATCGCGGCGCGCTCGTCCGGCAGGCGCCGGCGGCGCGGGCCGGCCTCGACCGCGGCGGGCGCGGTCTTCTCCTTGTCGCGCGAGGTATTGAGCGGCTGGGTGCGCTTGGAGCCATCGCGGTAGATCGACACCGCCTTGGCGCCAATCCGCCACGAATCGATGTAGGCCTGCTCGATTTCCTCGATGGTCGCTTCCTTCGGCACGTTGACCGTCTTGCTGATCGCCCCCGACAGGAACGGCTGGGTGGCGCCCATCATCTTGATGTGGCCCATGTAGTGGATCGAGCGCACGCCGCGCGCCGGCTTGAAGGCGCAGTCGAACACGGGCAGGTGCGCGTCCTTGATGTGGGGCGCGCCCTCGATGGTCTCGTTCTCGTCGATGTACTCGATGACTTCTTTGATCTGCTGCGCTGAGTAGCCCAGCTTCTGGAGCGCCATCGGCACGGTCTGGTTGACGATCTTCATCAACCCGCCGCCGACGAGCTTCTTGTACTTCACGAGCGCGATGTCCGGCTCGACCCCGGTGGTGTCGCAGTCCATCATGAAACCGATGGTGCCGGTCGGCGCGAGGACGGTCGACTGGGCGTTGCGGAAGCCGTGCTCCTCGCCCATCTCGATGACCTCGTCCCAGACCGTCCGCGCCGCCTGCATCAGGTCCTTGGGCACGTGGGTCTTGTCGATGTCCTTGAGCGCCGCGCGATGCTTGCGCATGACGCGGAGGAACGGCTCACGGTTGGCCTCGTAGCCGGCAAACGGGCCGCCGTGGTCGCGGGCGACCTTCGACGACTGCGCGTAGGCGGCGCCGTGCATGATCGCGGTAATCGTCGCGGCGTAGTCGCGGCCGGCATCGCTGTCGTAGGGCACGCCGCGCGACATCAGCAGTGCGCCGAGATTGGCGTAGCCGAGGCCGAGCGGCCGGAAGGCGTGGCTGTTCTTGGTGATTGCCGGCGTCGGATAGCTGGAGTTGTCGACCAGGATCTCCTGCGCCGTGATCAGCGTGCGGCAGGCTGCCTCGAACGCCACCGCGTCGAACTCGCCGTCGGCCTCGCGCACGAACTTCATCAGGTTGATCGACGCGAGGTTGCACGCCGAGTCGTCCAGGAACATGTACTCGGAGCACGGGTTGCTCGCATTGATGCGCGCCGTGTTCGGGCAGGTATGCCAGTCGTTGACGGTCGTGTCGAACTGCAGTCCCGGATCGCCGCAGATCCAGGTGGCCTCCGCGATCTGACGCATGAGCTCGCGCGCTTTGTGCGTCCCGGTCACCTCGTGCGGCGGCAGCACCGCCCGCGTCTGCCACTCCCCGTCGTCCAGCACCGCGCGCATGAACTCATCGGTCACGCGCACGCTGTTGTTCGAGTTCTGGAAGAACACGGACGTGTAGGCCGTGCCGGTGAACGAGCCGTCGTAGCCGGCATCGATCAGCGCCCACGCCTTCTTCTCTTCCTCGACCTTGCAGTTGATGAAGTCCGGGATGTCGGGATGATCCGCGTTGAGAATGACCATCTTCGCCGCGCGGCGCGTCTTGCCGCCCGACTTGATGACGCCCGCGAACGCATCGAAGCCCTTCATGAAAGCT
>DATLIR010000258.1:0-6331 GCA_035539315.1 Casimicrobiaceae bacterium | reverse complement strand
CAGGCCGCGCCGCTCATGAAGTACGCCGAGCGGCTGTTCTCCCGTCCGGCGTTCTCCGAGGCGCTGACCAGCGCGGATCAGGTAGGGCTTGGCCGATTGTTCGGACATCTCAGGGATCAGAATTCAGGAATCAGGGATCGGCGGCGTCGCGGTTCGGCAGGCGGCGCATCGACCGCCGCGGTACGGGCTGCCGGCGCAACGGATGACCGTCGACCCCGATCGGGACGCAGGCTAGCAGGATTTGCGGCGGGCGGGTATCCGACACCGGCCCGCACCATGGAGCGGGCCGGGCCGACAGGCGACGGTCGTTTCCGGATCTCGCGCAGGCCCCAGCGGCGCTCGTGCGCCGCCCCGGGTAGCGGAATGCCTGATCCCTGCTACTTCCTCATCCCCCGCTCCGCGCTGGTCAGCGCCTCGGAGAACGCCGGACGGGAGAACAGCCGCTCGGCGTACTTCATGAGCGGCGCGGCCTGCTTGGGCATCGAGATCCCGTAGTAGTCGAGGCGCCACAGGAGCGGCGTGATCGCCACGTCGAGCATCGAGTACTCCTCGCCCAGCATGTACTTGTGCTTGGCGAACACCGGTGCGATCTGCAGCAGCGCGTCGCGCACCAGGTTGCGCCCCTTCTCGGCGTTCTTCTGGTTGTTGCCCTCGAGCGCGTCGATGTGGACGAACAGCTCCTTCTCGAAGCGGTGCAGGAACAGGCGCGCGCGGGCGCGCATCACCGGGTCGGCCGGCATGAGCTGCGGATGCGGGAAGCGCTCGTCGATGTACTCGTTGATGATGTTCGACTCGTGCAGGACGAGGTCGCGCTCGACCAGCACGGGCACCTGGTTGTACGGGTTCATCACCGCCAGGTCCTCGGGCTTGTGGTCGAGGTCGACGTCGATGATCTGGAAGTCCATCCCCTTCTCGTGCAGCACGATGCGGCAACGCTGCGAGAACGGGTCGGTCGTCCCGGAATAGAGGGTCATCATGGCAAGTCGTCTCCCTGCGGCGGGGTCGCTCCGCGGGTCGCGGAAGGGCCCGAAGGCGGTCGTGTCGGAATCGAGGCCCGCGCCGCGGCGCGGGCGAAAACGCGGCGGACGCTAGTGGACGTCCTTCCAGTACTCCCGCTTCAGCCAGTACGCGAAGAAGAACAGCAGGCCGAGGAACAGCATCACGACGATCCCCAGCGTAATCCGCTTGTTGCGCACCGGCTCGCCCATGTAGTCCAGGAAGTTGACGAGGTCGGCGACCAGCGTGCGGTACTCGACCGGCGACAGCGAGCCGGGCGCGTCGGGCGCGACGGTGCGAACCAGGTACTTGCCGCCGAGCTGCGGCTCGACCAGCGCGAGCCCCTTGCTTCCGATCGCCGCGGCGACCGCGGCTTCGTGGTCGGCGAACTCGGTCGACACCAGCTTGTTGCTCCCCGAGAGCGTCCACAGCACGTGCGGCATGCCGACGTTGGGGAACACCAGGTTGTTCCAGCCGGTGGCCGACTGCGGGTCGCGGTAGAACCCGATGAAATAGTTGTAGAGCCAGTCGCGGCCGCGCACGCGCGACTCCACCGACAGGTCGGGCGGCGGCGCGCCGAACCACGCCTTCGCGTCGGCGGGCCGCATCGCGATGCCCATCACGTCGCCGATCTTGGCATCGCCGAGGATCAGGTTGTCGCGGATCTGGTCCTCGGTGAGCCCGATGTCGGTGAGCCGGTTGTAGCGCATGTACTTCGCGCTGTGGCAGTTGAGGCAGTAGTTGACGAACGTGCGCGCGCCGCGCTGCAGCGACGCGTCGTCGAGCCGGTGGACGGGGGCTGGCTCGAGACGAAGGTCGGGGCCGCCGAAGGCGAGCGCGGTGCCGCCGGCGACGAGGCAGGCGAGCGCGACGAGCACGCGCGGCAGGCGGAAAGTCGTGACGGAGGCGGCGTTCACGGCATCACCCGGGTCGGTTCCGGCTTGGTCCGGTCGATCGCCGTGTACCACGGCATCAGCAGGAAGAACGCGAAGTAGAGCGCGGTGAAGATCCGCGCGACGAACGTCGCCCGGTCGACGCCGCCGACGATGGGCACGTCCTGGCCGAACTGGCCCCAGATGGTGACCGGCACGACGCCGAGGTAGCCGAGGACCAGGAAGCTGATCACGAAGATCGCGATCCAGGCCTTGTACAGCGTGCCGCGATAGCGGATCGATCGCACGTTCCCGCGGTCGAGCCACGGCAGCGCGAAGAAGATCACCACGGCGACGCCCATCACGATGACGCCCCACACCTGCGTCTCGAAATACGACGGCACGGCGCGCAACATCGCGTAGTACGGCGTGAAGTACCACACGGGGGCGATGTGGATCGGCGTTTTGAGCGGGTCGGCCGGGACGAAGTTGTTGTACTCGAGGAAGTAGCCGCCCATCTCGGGCATGAAGAACACGATCGCCGAGAACACCGCCAGGAACACGATCACGCCGACGATGTCCTTCACCGTGTAGTACGGGTGCGAGTAGATGCCGTCGAGGGGCAGCCCGGTCGCCGGGTCCTTCGGCTGCTCCTTGATCTGCACGCCGTCCGGATTGTTCGAGCCGGTCTCGTGCAGCGCCATCAGGTGCGCGGCGACGAGCCCCAGCAGCACCAGCGGCAGCGCGACCACGTGGAACGCGAAGAAGCGATTGAGCGTGATGTCGGAGATCGTGTAGTCGCCGCGGATCCACAGGGCGAGGTCCTCGCCGATCAGCGGGATCGAGCTGAACAGGTTGACGATCACCTGAGCGCCCCAGTACGACATCTGGCCCCACGGCAGCAGGTAGCCGAAGAACGCCTCGGCCATCAGCGCGAGGTAGATCAGGCAGCCGAGGATCCAGGTCAGCTCGCGCGGCTTGCGATAGCTGCCGTAGATCAGGCCGCGGTACATGTGCAGGTAGACGACGACGAAGAACATCGACGCGCCGGTCGAGTGCATGTAGCGGATCAGCCAGCCCCACTCGACGTCCCGCATGATGTACTCGACCGACTCGAACGCCTTCTGCGCGTCGGGCTTGTAGTTCATCGTCAGGAAGATGCCGGTGACGATCTGCAGCACCAGCACGAACGCGGCGAGCGAGCCGAAGTAGTACCAGAAGTTGAAGTTCTTCGGCGCGACGTACTTGCCCCACTGCGATTCCCAGAGCGCGGTGAGCGGGAAGCGGGCGTCGATCCAGGCGAGCATCTTTTGCATGGCGTCCTCGCGGTCAGGCCTTGTCGTCGCCGATCAGCACCCGCGTGTCCGACAGGTACTTGTGCGGCGGGACCACGAGGTTGAGCGGCGCGGGCATGCTCTTGTAGACGCGGCCCGCGAGGTCGAACTTGGACTGGTGGCACGGACAGAAGAATCCGCCGAGCCAGTCGGCGCCCAGGTCGGCGGGCGCGACGTCCTTGCGGAAGGTCGGCGAGCAGCCGAGGTGCGTGCAGATGCCCACGGCGATCCACACCGGCGCCTTGATCGAGCGGTGCTCGTTCTTCGCGTACGGGGGCTGCTGCTCCTGCGCGCAGTTCGGATCGGCGAGCCGGTCGGCGAGCTTCGGCAGCGACGCGAGCATGTCGGGCGTGCGCGAAACGATCCAGCACACCTTGCCGCGCCACTCGACGTCGATCTTCTGGCCCGGCTCGAGCTTGCCGATGTCGACCTCGATCGGGGCACCGGCCGCCTTCGCGCGTTCGCTCGGGAAGAACGACATCACGAACGGCACCGCGCTCGCGACGGCACCGATCCCGCCGACGACGCCGGTCGCGCCGATCAGGAAACGACGCTTCCCCTTGTCCACCGTTGCATCGGTTGCCATGATCGCCTTGCGTGGAATTGCCTCGAGGGGCCCCGTCCGCCCTGGGGACAGCCGATTCCTGACCTGCCGCGCATGAATGGCGCGGCCGGACACGAAGGCCCGCGGAAAAGCCGCCGGATTATACGCGATCGGCGGCACCCGCCGAAAGCCTCCGGGCGGGAGCAGGTCCGAAAACGCCGTTCGATCAGCGGCTTGCGGTTCCCGCTCGCGTCGGTCCCCCGACGCGGCCCCGAGGGTCGGGGGCTATAATTCGTCGGTTTCCTGCCCGCTTCGGACCGACCGTTGCTGCGACGCTTCTGGCTGCTATTCGCACAGGCCTGCACGCTATGCGTGGCGGGCCTGTTCGTCGTCGCCACGCTGCGGCCGGACCTCCTGCCCCGCTTCACGGGCCGCGTGGGCCCGGTCGTCCTGACGCAGGAAGCCCCGGCGGGTACCCGGACCGCCGCGACGGCGCATTCGCTCGCGGCAGCCGCGCGCAAGGCCACGCCCGCTGTCGTCAACGTCTACACCAGCAAGGAGGTGCGCTCGCGCGGCGCCCCGCTCGACGACCAGCTGCTGCGCCGCTTCTTCCCCGACCTCGCGAACAAGCTGCCGCCGCAGCGCCAGACGTCGCTCGGCTCCGGCGTGATCGTCTCGCCGGATGGCTACGTGCTCACCAACCACCACGTCGTCTCGGGCGCCGACGACATCCAGCTCGTGCTCGCCGACCACCGCGTGCTGAAGGCGCGCATCACCGGGTCGGATCCGGAGAGCGACCTCGCCGTGCTGAAGGCCGACGCAACCGCGCTGCCGTCGATCACGTTCGGCACGCTCGAGCGCGTCGAGGTCGGCGACCCGGTGCTCGCGATCGGGAACGCGTTCGGCTTCGGCCACACGGTGACCTCGGGCATCGTGTCGGCGCTCGGCCGCACGTCGCTCGGCATCAACCGCTTCGAGGACTTCATCCAGACCGACGCGCCGATCAACCCGGGCAACTCCGGCGGCGCGCTGGTCGACGCCAACGGCAGCCTGATCGGCATCAACAGCGCGATCTTCTCGCAGTCGGGCGGTTCGATGGGCATCGGCTTCGCGATCCCCGTCACGCTCGCCCGCTCGGTGCTCGAGCAGATCATCCGTGACGGCGAGGTCACGCGCGGGTGGCTCGGCGTGGAGCCGCAGGACGTGACCGCCGACATCGCGCTCGCGCTCGCACTCGACCGCTCCGATGGCGTGGTGATCCGCGGCGTGCAGCGCGGCGGCCCGGCCGACAAGGCGGGCATCTCGCCGCGCGACGTCGTGGTCGAGATCGCCGGGCGGCCGACTCGCGACACCGCGGCGCTGCTCGCACGCATCGCCGAGCTGGCGCCCGGCTCGACCGCCAAGGTGGTGGTCGTCCGCGAGAAGCAGCCGGTCAACCTCGACGTCGTTGTCGGGAAACGGCCCAAGGTCGAATGACTTGGGCGGGGCGCTCGCGCCGCGCCCCTCGGTCAGGCTTCCGCGTCCGCCTCCGCCCGCGACGGCCCCGTGCCGATAACGCGCGCGAGCACGATCCCGAGCTCGTAGAGCACCCACAGCGGGACCGCGAGCATCAGCTGCGACACGACGTCCGGCGGCGTGAAGATCGCGCCCAGCACGAACGCGCCGACCACCACGTAGGGACGCGCCGCGTTGAGCTTGTCGATCGACACGATCGACAGCCGCACCAGCACGATCACGATGACCGGCACCTCGAAGGTCAGGCCGAACGCGATGAACATCGTCATCACGAACGACAGGTACTTGTCGATGTCGGTCATCATCTGCACGCCGGCCGGGGCGTAGCCGGCGAAGAAGCCGAAGGCGATCGGGAACACGAGGAAGTACGCGAACGCCATCCCGATCAGGAAGAAGATCACTGACGACACGATCACCGGCAGCGCGAGCCGTTTCTCGTGGTGGTAGAGGCCCGGCGCGACGAACGCCCACGCCTGCCACAGCACGTAGGGCAGCGCGACGACGAACGCGGCCATCGCGGTGACCTTGAGCGGGACCAGGAAGGTGCCGGTGACGTCGGTCGCGATCATCGTCGCGCCGTGCGGCAGCACCGCGAGCAGCGGCTTCGCGAGGATCGCGTAGATGTCCTTCGCCCACGGGAACAGCGCCAGCAGCACGACGACGACCGCGATGATCGCGCGCAGCAGCCGGTCGCGCAGCTCGACCAGGTGCGAGATGAAGGTTTCCTGCGGTCCTTCCACCGGCTCGGTCATCGCCTAGGGCCTGTTCGCGCTACCGGGGCACTCGCGCCCGTGTCGCGCTGGCTGCAGGGCTCGGCGCGAACGCGGCCGTGTGCCCTGCGGCCAGCGCGGCACATGCCCTGCGGGTGACCTCAGGAAACGGCCGCCCTCGGCGCTGCAAACCCTCGCAGCAGTGAGAACGACTGCTCCGGTTTGCGCCTTGATGGCGGCCGTTTCCTGAGTCACGCGAGCGTCCCGGTAGCGCTAACGGGCCCTAGGGCAGCGGGACCGCGCGCAGCAGCGTCTGCGCGCTGAGCGCCCCCGCGCGCGCGCCCCCGGCGAGGCGATGGC
>DATLIR010000257.1:0-6582 GCA_035539315.1 Casimicrobiaceae bacterium | reverse complement strand
CGACGCCGTGGTCGCCTTCTCGATCATCGACACCGGCATCGGCATCGCGGCCGAGAAGCAGCGCGTCATCTTCGAGCCGTTCCAGCAGGCCGACACCGGCACCAGCCGCAAGTACGGCGGGACCGGCCTCGGCCTGTCGATCAGCCGCGAGCTTTCACGCCTGCTCGGCGGCGAGATCCGCCTTGCGAGCGTGCCGCGCGCCGGCAGCACCTTCACGCTCTACCTGCCGCTGGTCTATGTTCCGCCGCGCATCGTCCGCAAGGCCGAGCGCGCCGTGGTGGACGTGATCGAGTCCGCGGCGTCCACGGCCCCGTCCGCGCCGCGCATCGCGCCCGGCGCGGACCTGGTGCCGGCGCGACGCTACGAGCTCGATTCGCTGCCGCCGCACGCGGAGCTGACGCACGAGGCGCCGCGGCTGGTCAACGAGGTCGGCGACGATCGCAACAACCTGCGCGCCGGCGACACCGTCGTGCTGATCGTCGAAAACGAGAGCATGTTCGCGCGTTACCTCCTGGATGCGGTGCGCGAGCGCGGCATGAAGGGCATCACCACCTCGCTCGGCGTCACGGCGCTCGCGCTCGCCGCCGAGTACAAGCCGGCGGCGGTGACGCTCGACATCCACCTGCCCGACATCGCCGGCTGGCGCGTGCTCGACCGGCTCAAGAACGATCCGCAGATGCGCCACGTGCCGGTCGCGGTGATCTCGACCGACGAGGCGCGCGAGCGCGCGCTCGACTCGGGCGCTTTCGCGTTCCTCGCGAAGCCGGTGCCCAGCGAGTCGCAGGTCGAGGCCCTGCTCGAGAAGATCCGCCGCTTCGTCGAGCGCAGCCAGCGCACGCTGCTCGCGGTGAGCGGCGATCCGGCCCGGCTCGAGTGGTTCGCGAGCTACCTCGGTGGCGACGACGTCGAGGTGATCCCGGCCCGCGACATCCATGCGGCACGCGGCGCGCTCGCGGGGCGGCCGGTCGACTGCGTGGTGTGGGATGCGGCGATGCGCGTCGCCGAGGCGGACTCGCGGCCGCTGTCGCCGTCGGAGGATGCGTTCGACGACGCGCTGCCGATCGTGCTGTACGGCGAGCGCGGCAGCGAGGCGACTCGCGACGGCTGGCGCGCGCTGGGCCGGCGCACCGTCGTCCGCGAGGCGTCGACGCCCGAGGCGCTGCTCGATCAGACGGCGCTCCTGCTGCACCGGCAGCCGCAACGGATGCCGGAGGCGCATCGCGTCGTGCTGTCCGGACTCCACGGGGCGCACGAGGTGCTGACCGGTCGCCGCGCGATGATCGTCGACGACGACATGCGCAACATCTTCGCGCTGTCCTCGCTCCTCGAGAACAAGGGCATGGAGATCGTGGCGCACGACAATGGCCGCGCCGCGGTCGGCTCGCTCAAGGCGGGCTCGATGGTCGACGTGATCCTGATGGACATCATGATGCCGGAGATGGACGGCATCGACACGATCCGCGAGATCCGCAGGCTGCCCAACTGCAAGGACATCCCGATCATCGCCGTCACCGCCAAGGCGATGAAGGGCGACCGCGAAAAATGCATGGAGGCAGGCGCCTGGGATTACCTGTCGAAACCGGTGGACACCGAGCTCCTGGTCGGTGTGCTGCGCGCGTGGCTGTCGCGATGACTGCGTCGGAAGCGCCATCGCCGCCGGGCGTCCCCGCGTCCGAGCGGGCCAGCATCCTGATCGTCGACGACCGGCCCGACAAGCTCCTCGCGCTCGGCGCGGTGCTCGAGGAGCTCGGGCAGGAGATCGTCACCGCGGCCTCGGGCGAGGAAGCGCTGAAGCGCGTCCTGACGCAGGACTTCGCGGTGATCCTGCTCGACGTCAACATGCCCGGCCTCGACGGCCTCGAGACGGCGCAGCTGATCCGCAGCCGTCGCAAGTCCGCGCACACGCCGATCATCTTCGTCACGGCGGACTTCCAGGACGACGCGCACCTGCGTCGCGGCTACGCGCTCGGCGCGGTCGACTACATCGGCTCGCCGGTCGTGCCCGAGATCCTGCGCGCAAAGGTGCGCGTGTTCGTCGAGCTCCACCTGCTCGCGCGGCAGGCGGAGCGGCAGGCGCAGCAGCACGTCGCCTTCGCCGAGGAGCGCGCTGCGCGCGTCGCGGCCGAGCGCTCGACGCAGCGCCAGTCGTTCCTCGCCCGCGCGGGCGCGACGCTCGCCGGCTCGCTCGACGTCGACGCGACGCTGCGCGAAATCTGCAGCCTCGTGGTGCCCCAGCTCGCCGACCTGTCGCTGATCGCGCTGACCGGCCCGGACGCCGATACGTTGCGGCCCACGCAGTTCGCCTGCGGCGACGGCGTCGAGGGCGCGAGCAACCGGCCGCTCGGCGAGGGCCTCGATCCGGCGATCCGGGCCGCGATCGACCAGGCGGCCGTGACCGGCGTGCAGCAACGCCTGCCGCGCGAGGGTGACGGGGGAAGCTATGCGTTCCCGGACGGGCATGCCGCCCATTCGCTGGTCGCGCAGCCGCTCGCCGCCCGCGGCCGGGTGATCGCCGTGCTCGTGCTGGCGATGACCGGCGCGCGGCGCCTCGAGGGCGAGGCGCTCGCGCTCGCCGCCGATGTCGCCGCCCGGGCGGGCGCCGCGCTCGACAACGCGCTGCTCTACCGCCAGATCCAGGACTCCGACCAGCGCAAGAACGAGTTCCTCGCGATGCTCGCGCACGAGCTCCGCAACCCGCTCGCACCGATCGCCAACGCCGTGCAGGTGCTGAAGGCCTCGGGGGCGACCGGCGAGCGCGTCGACTGGGCGCGCGAGGTCATCGGCCGCCAGCTCCGGCAGCTCACGCGGCTGGTCGACGACCTGCTCGACCTGTCGCGCATCACGCGCGGCAAGATCGAGCTCAAGGTCGAGACGCTCGACGCGGTGGAGGTCGTCTCGGCCGCGGTCGAGACCTGCCGCCCACTGGTCGACGCGCAGCGCCACGTCCTCGAGGTCAGGCTGCCGGACGAGCCGCTGCACATCCGCGGCGACTTCGCCCGCATGGCGCAGGTGCTCGGCAATCTCGTCAACAACGCTGCCAAGTACACGGATCCGGGCGGCCGCATCGCGGTCGAGGTGGCGCGCGAGGGGCGCGATGCGGTGTTCCGCGTGCGCGACTCCGGCATGGGCATCCCGGCGACCGCACTGGCGATGGTGTTCGAGCCGTTCACGCAGCTCGAGCGAACGCTGGACCGCGCACAAGGCGGGCTCGGCATCGGCCTCACGCTGGTGCGCCGGCTGGTCGAGATGCAGGGCGGCAGCGTCGCTGCGCACAGCGGGGGCTCGGGGCAGGGCAGCGAGTTCGTCGTGCGGCTGCCGTCGTGCGACGACGTCAAGCGCGCGGACGACCGCGGTCCGGAGCGCACAGTGGCCGGCAACGGCGAGACCGCGCATCCGCCGCGGACCGTTCTGGTGGTGGACGACAACCCGGACGTGGCGGAGAGCACGGCCATCCTGCTGCGCGTCGCCGGGTTCGACGTGCACGTCGCGCTCGACGGCCAGGCGGCGCTCGCCGCGCTCGACCAGCTGACGCCGCACGCCGTGCTGCTCGACATCGGGCTCCCGGGCATGGACGGCTACCAGGTCGCCGCGCGCATGCGCGAGCGACCGGCGCTCGCGCGCACGTTGATCGTCGCGGTGTCAGGCTATGGGCAGGACGAGCACCAGGCGCGCTCGCGCCTGGCCGGCGTCGACCATCACCTGGTGAAGCCGATCGACCTCGACGCGGTAATGTCGATCCTCGCGCACCCGACGGCTGCGGCGCCGCCGCAGGCGGTGCGCGGGCCGCAGCGCGCGGCGCACTGAGCCGGCAGCGCTAACGGGCCCTAGCGCGCCAGCGTCACCCGCGCGATCGTTCCGCCGCCGTCGCGCGCGAGGAGGTCGAGCCGGCCGCCGTGCAGTCGGGCGATGCGCTCGACGATCGCGAGCCCGAGCCCCGCGCCCGCGGCGCCGTCGTCGCGCGAGCGCGCATCGCTCGCGCGCGTGAATGGCCGCTTGAGCCGCTCGACGTCGGCCGTTGCGATGCCCGGTCCCCGGTCGCGCACCTCGAGCATCGCCTGCGTCGCCGCGTCGGACGTCACGACCTCGACGGGCGGTGCGCCGTAGGCGAGCGCGTTGTCGACGAGGTTCGCGCACAGGCGCGAGATCGCGGTGGCCTTGAGCGGCAACGGGTGGACGCTGCCGGGCGTGAAGCGCACGTCGTGGCCGGCCGCCACGTAGCGCTCGACGCAGCCGCGCACGATCGGGTCGAGCTCGGCGACCGACCGCTCCGACGGATCGTCGGTGCGCGAGAAGTCGAGGAACTGGCCGACGATGCGGTCCATCTCCTCGATGTCCGCGACCATGCCGGCGCGCGCGGCCGCGTCGCCCTGCAGCTCGACGCCGAGGCGCAGGCGCGCGAGAGGCGTGCGGAGATCGTGCGAGACGCCGGCGAGCAGGAGCGCCCGGTCGCGCTCGATCTGCGTGAGGTTGGCGAGCATGGCGTTGAAGCGGCGGTTGACCGCGGCGATCTCGGACGGGCCGGACTCGGGCAGCGGCGCCGGCGTCCCGCCGCGCCCGAGCTCGTCGACCGCCGCGTTGAGCTGGCGCAGCGGGCGCGCCAGATAGCGCGCGAACGCGAACGCCGCGGCGAGCAGCATCGCGACGATCGCGAGCGACCACAGGAGCGCGCGCGACGGCGCGCCGTCGTCGTCGCGCGGCGCGGGCATCGGGAACGCGGCCCAGTAGGCGGTGCCGCCCGCGTCCAGCCGCACGAGGAACTGCTGGCGGCCCGGCATGGCGCGCAGCTCGGTGCCGGCGCCGAGCTCCCCGCGCAACCGGTTCTCGAGCTCGGCGACCAGCGGGCTGCGCGGCGGCCCCGCCTGCGCGAGGCCGGGACGCTCGGACTCCGGAATGATGCGTGCGCCGAACTCGCGCCCGATGCGCTGCAGCGTCTCGCGCCGCTCCGGACCCTCGGCGCCCTCGAGCGCCGCGCGCAGGGCCTTGAGCTGCGCGATCTTGGTCTCGCTGAACTGGCGCGCCACGAGCGCCGCGCGGTCCTGCCGGAACAGCAGGATCATCGAGACGGTCGCGATGGCAACGACCGCGACCAGGAGCAACGTCAGGCGGCCGAACAGCGAGCGGGGGACGAGGATCATGCGCCGGCCGGCGCGTCGTCGTCGGGCACGTAGACGTAGCCGACTCCCCTCACGGTCTGGATGTAGCGCGGGCTCGCCGGGTCGGCTTCGACCAGCTTGCGCACGCGCGACACCTGCACGTCGATCGCGCGGTCGAACACCTCGTGCTCGCGGCCGCGGGCGAGCTGCATCAGCTTCTCGCGGGCGAGCGGCTGGCGCGGGTGCTGCGAGAACGCGCGGATCAGCGAGAACTCGCCGGTCGTGAGGTGGGTGACCTGGCCGTCGGCGGCGAGGGTGCGCGCCGCGAGGTCGAGGCGATGGCGCCCGAACGCGACCACGCCGCTCTCGCCGGGCGTGCCTGGCACCGGCTTCAGCGCGTGCCGGCGCAGCACCGCGTGAATGCGTGCGACCAGCTCGCGCGGGTTGAACGGCTTCGCCAGGTAGTCGTCCGCGCCCATTTCGAGCCCGACGATGCGGTCGACGTCCTCGCCCTTCGCGGTCAGCATGATGATAGGCACATCCTCGCCCGCGCCGCGCAGGCGCCGGCAGACGGCGAGCCCGTCCTCGCCCGGCAACATCAGGTCGAGGACGACCAGGTGCGGCGTGTCGCGTTGCAGCCGGCGGTCGAGCTCGCGCGCATCCGCGATCGCTCGCACCTCGAAGCCCTGGCTCGCGAGGTAGCGGGTCAGCAGGTCGCGCAGGCGCACGTCGTCGTCGACGACTAGGATGCGGGTAGGCGGCTGCGGGGCTTTCGCGGTCATCGCGACATTGGAACGCGCCGGCAAGGCAAGGGTCGGCGGGCAGGTGTAACCGATTGTAACGGCGCCGCCCGCCCGCAACGCCCCGTTGCACGCCGGGTCCCACGCCATGGAACCGCGCGGTCATGCTCGCCTCCAACGCAGTGAGCCCGGCTCACGGAGCACTGCCGGATTCGCTTCCTCTTCCCCCAAAGGACACTCATGCAAGCCATCACTTCACGCAAGCCGGTCGCCGTAGCGTCCGCGCTGCTCGTCGCCGCCGGCCTCGCGTTCGCCGGCGCCGGCCATGCCGCCGGCCCGCAAGGCCCCGCGGGCGGTCCCCCGATGATGGGCGGCGGCATGGTCGAGCACGTGCTCGCTCAGATGAAGGACCGCCTGTCGCTCGACAGCTCGCAGCTGCAGATGTACGACGCGGCGCGCACGCAGACGCTCGCGGCGCGCGACCAGGCGATGTCGCAGCGCGCCGGCGTTCGCGCGAAGATCGACGCCGAGCTCGCGAAGGCCGAGCCCGACCTCGCCGCCGTCTCGACCCTGTTCGAAGGCGTCGACGAGCAGAACCGCGCATCGCGCCGCCAGGTGCGCGACCAGTGGCTCAAGCTCTACGCGAACCTTCGCCCCGAGCAGAAGACGCTGGTCCGCGACGCGCTTCGCGAGCGCCTGTCGCATGGCGCCGAGGGCTCGCGCGAGAAGATGCGCGAGCGGATGCAGCA
>DATLIR010000256.1:0-2728 GCA_035539315.1 Casimicrobiaceae bacterium | reverse complement strand
TGTCAAACCACCGTGCCTGTCACATCACCGCGCCCACGTACCACGGCACGAATTCGTTCTGGCCGTAACCGTGTCGCTCGCTCTTGGTGCGCTCGCCGGAACACGTGGCGAGCATCAGGTCGAACAGCCGCCGCCCGGTCTCCTCGACCGACGCCGTGCCGTCGGCGATCTCGCCGGCGTTGAGGTCGATGTCCTCCTCCTGCTTGACCCACAGCGGCGTGTTGGTCGAGAGCTTGAGCGAGGGCGACGGCGCGCAGCCGTAGGCCGAGCCGCGGCCGGTCGTGAAGCAGATCAGGTTCGCGCCCCCGGCGACCTGACCGGTCGCCGACACGGGGTCGTAGCCGGGCGTATCCATGTACACGAAGCCCTTCGCGGTGACCGGCTCCGCGTACTCGTAGACGTCGACGAGGTTGGTGGTGCCGCCCTTCGCGACCGCGCCGAGGCTCTTCTCGAGGATGGTCGTGAGCCCGCCCGCCTTGTTGCCCGGCGACGGGTTGTTGTTCATCTCGCCCTGCTCGCGCTCGGTGTAGGCCTCCCACCACTTGATGCGGGCGATCAGCTTCTCGCCCACGTCGCGCGACACCGCGCGGCGCGTGAGCAGGTGCTCGGCGCCGTAGATCTCCGGCGTCTCCGACAGGATCGCGGTGCCGCCGTGCCGCACGAGCAGGTCGACCGCCGCCCCCAATGCCGGATTGGCGGTGATCCCCGAGTAGCCGTCCGAACCGCCGCACTGGAGGCCGACGACGATGCTCGAGGCGGCGACGGTCTCGCGCTTCACCTGGTTCGCGTGCGGCAGCATCTCCTCGATCTGCGCGACGCCGTAGGCGACGGTCTTCGCCGTGCCCCCGGTGTCCTGGATGCTGAACGTGCGCATCAGCGGGCCTTCCTCGAGCCCGCTCGCGCCGAGCAGCGCGCTGATCTGGTTCGCCTCGCACCCCAGCCCCACGATCAGCACGCCGGCGAAGTTCGCGTGGCGCGCGTAGCCGGCGAGCGTGCGGCGCAGGAGCTTCATGCCGTCGCCCTGCGTGTCCATGCCGCAACCCGACCCGTGCGTGAGCGCCACGACGCCGTCGACGTTGGGGTAGCGCGCCAGCGCGCCCCGCGTCACCTGGTCGGCGATGGCCCGCGAGACCGTCGCCGAGCAGTTCACCGTCGACAGGATGCCCAGGTAGTTGCGCGTGGCGATGCGCCCGTCCGCGCGGACGATGCCCTCGAACGTCGCGGGAGGGTCGACGTAGTCGGTCGGCCTGGCGTCGGCGCCGAACGCATAGTCGCGTGCGAACGCGCCCATCGCGAGGTTGTGCAGGTGCACGTGCTCGCCGGGCGCGATGTCGCGCGAGGCGAACCCGATCACCTGGTTGTAGCGCTTGACCGGCGCGCCCTTCGCGATCGCGTGCGTGGCGACCTTGTGCGCCGGCGGGATCAGCCCGCTGATCGTGACGTTCTCGTCGATCAGGCGCGTGCCGCCGACCAGCTGCTGGCGGGCGATGACGACGTCGTCGTCCGGATGGAGGCGAATGGTGAGCGCGGCGCGCGTGAGCATCGGGTTCTCCTTGCGGCGTCAGTGGCGAACCGTCGCGCGGACGACGGCGCGCCGCTCGATCGCGGCGAAATCCCAGGCGAGACCGAGGCCCGGCTCGTCGGGGGGAATGGCGTAGCCGTCGCGCAGCGTCATGCGCGACGACGTGAGGTCGTCGAGCTGCGGGATGTACTCGACCCACGCGCCGTTCGGAACCGCGGCGGAGAGCGAGACGTGCAGCTCCATCAGGAAATGGGGGCAGACCGCGACGTTGAACGCCTCGGCGAGGTGCGCGACCTTGAGCCACGGCGTGATGCCGCCGATGCGCGCGCAGTCGACCTGCACGATCGAGCACGCGTCGCGCTCGAGGTACTCGCGGAAATGCTGCGTCGCGTAGATCGACTCGCCTACCGCGATCGGCATCGGCGCGGTGCGGGCGAGCTCGGCATGGCCGCCGAGGTCCTCCGCCGGCAGCGGCTCCTCGAGCCAGGCGAGGCCGAACGGCGCGAACGCACGGGCGCGGCGGATCGACTCCGAGACGGTGAAGCCCTGGTTCGCGTCGGTCATCAGCTCGAACGCATCGCCGACCGCCGAGCGGACCGCGTCGAGTCGGGCGACATCCTCCGACAGGTGCGGCTTGCCGACCTTCATCTTGGTGCCCCGGAAGCCTTTTTCGCGCGCCGCGACGGCTTCGTCAACCAGCGCGTCGCGCGAGAGGTGCAGCCATCCGCCCTCGGTCGTGTAGGTCGGCACCCGACGCTGCGCGCCGCCGGCGAGCTTCCACAGCGGCAGCCCGGTGCGCACGCCGCGCAGGTCCCACAGCGCGGTGTCGATCGCGGCCAGCGCGAGCGACGTGATCGCGCCGACCGCGGTCGCGTGCGTGTGGAAGAACAGGCGCTTCCACAAGCGCTCGATCTCGTCGGGATCCTCGCCGAGCAGGAGCGGCGCGAGGTGGTCCCGCAGCAGCGCGACCACCGACGAGCCGCCGGTGCCGATCGTGTACGTGTAGCCGATGCCTTGCGCGCCGTCCGCGCAGGTGATCCGCACGATCGGCGTCTCCTGCGCGACGAACGACTGGATCGCGTCGGTGCGGACGACCTTCGGGGTGAGGTCGACCTGCAGGATCTCGATGCGCTCGATCGTCGCCAACGTGGGCTCGCTCTACCGGTAGAACAGCGACGGGAGCCACAGCGAAATGATGGGCACGTA
>DATLIR010000255.1:0-3759 GCA_035539315.1 Casimicrobiaceae bacterium | reverse complement strand
AACACGGCGAGCGCGGGAAGCTGCGCCGACCACGCGAGCGCCGAGCCGACGGCGAGGTCGGCGGCGCCGTCGCGCAGCGCGAGCATCTCCCGCGCGGGGTCGCGGTTCGCGAGCGACGCGCCGGGGTAGAGCTTCGCATCGACGCGCCCCTCGGGCGCGGTCGCCATCGCCTCGCTCCATGCCTTGGCGGCGGCACCGAGCGGAAACGCGGGCGCCACCGCCACCGAGAGCTTCAGCTCGGCGGCCACCGGCGCAGGCGCCTGCGCCTGGCACGACGTCGTGGCGAGCGCGAGCGCGACGCACGCAACGCGGTACACGGATGTCCGACGGGCTTGCGGCGACGATTCCACGCGTTGCAGTCTAGCAGGCGCGTGCGTGCAAAACGGAGCTCAGTCGAGCGGCGCGACCGACTCGTCCGGCACCTCGCGCCAGTAGCGCGCCCATGCGAGGCGCGCGCGCTCCACCGGCGCGACACCCGGGCCGCCGGCGCCAAACGCGATCGCACCGTCCCGGTCGGTTCGGAGCGTCGCTGCGCCACGCGCCACGTAGCGTGCGACCACGTCCGGACGCGGATGGCCGAATCGGTTGCGGTAGCCCGGCGTGAAGATGGCGACGCGCGGGGCGACGGCGGCGACGAACGGCACGGTCGACGACGTACGGCTGCCATGGTGCGGCACGACCAGCACGTCCGCGGCGAGCTCGTCGCGCCGCCCGCGCAGCAGCAGCGCCTCGCTGCGGGCCTCGATGTCGCCGGCGAGCAGCACGCGCGTCGCGCCCGTAGCGATCCGCAGCACGCACGACAGGTCGTTGGTCCGCGTGCGTGCATCGTCGTACAGCGACGGAGGGGGATGCAGCACGGTGAAGTCGACGCCATCCCAGTGCCAGCGCTGTCCGGCCTCGCAGCGGCGCGCGACCAGCGGCGGCGGCCCGGCAAGGATCGCGTGGTCCGGCGGAAGCGACGAAAGTACGCGTCCGACCGGTACCGCGTGCAGCAGCGAGGCCACGCCGCCCGCGTGATCGGCGTCCTGATGGCTGACGACGAGGAGATCGAGGCGTTCGAGGCCCGCGTGCCGCAGGAACGGTGCGACGATGCGTCCGCCGGCGTCGGCCGTGGCGTTCCAGCGTGGCCCGGTGTCGTAAACCATGGCGTGCGCGTGCGTGCGCACCACCACGGCGAGTCCCTGCCCGACGTCGAGCACGGTCACGCTCGCGGTTCCGACGTCGGGCGCCGGGCGCACGGCCACGAACAGCGGCAGCAGCCACAGCGCGCCCAGCCGCCGTCCCGGCACGCCGGACGGCGCCAGAAGCCACGCGACGCCGATCGCCGCGGCGGCGAGCGTCCATCCCAGCGGCGTGTGCTGCGCCCACGCGGCCGCGGGCGCGCCAGCGAAGAGCTCCAGCAGGCGCATCAGCGGCGCGAGCAGCGCGTGCGCCGCCACGAAGCAGGCGTCGCCCGGCACGACGATCCCGGCCACAGCAAGCGGCGCGACGGCGAGCGTGACCAGCGGGATCGCGACCGCGTTCGCCAGCGGCGACACCAGCGACACCTGGCCGAACAGCACGAGTGTGAACGGCACGAGCCCGATCGTGACCGCCCATTGCGTGCGCGCGCCTTCGATGAAGGCGGACGCCAGCCTGGCGTGCCAGCGCTGCGCGCGGCGCGGAGCCACGCGGCCCGCGCCCGCGTAGATCAGCACGGCGACCGCGCCGAACGACAGCCAGCAGCCCGGCGCCAGCACTGCCCAGGGATCGAGCGCGAGCACCGCGGCGAGCGCCCACCCCCAGAGCGTCGGCGCGTGCGCCTGGCGCGACGCGACCAGCCCGAGCGCGCCCGCAGCGAGCATCGCGAAGGTGCGCAGCGCCGGCACCTCCGCGCCGGCGAGCAACGTGTAGGCGCCGGCCGCGACGACGCCCGCGAGCGCGCCGACGCTCCGCGCCGGCAGCGCGTCGGTGAGTCGGACGGACTGTCGCGCCATCAGCGCCGCGAGTGCGGCCGCGAGCGCGGCGAGCGCCGTGACGTGCAGGCCGGAGATGCTCACCAGGTGGCCGACGCCGGTGCGGTTGAACACGGTCCACTGCGCGTCGGGAATCGCCCGCTGGTCGCCGATCGCGAGGGCCGCCACGACGCCGGCGTAGGGCGCATCCGCCAGCGCGGCCGCGATGCGCTCGCGCACGCGCTCGCGGGCGCGTTGCACGTGGTCGATCGGCCGCCCGGCGAACGCATCGAGCGCCGCGTTCGCGCCGGACGCGCGGACATAACCGGTCGCACGCAGGTTGCGCTCGAGGAGCCACGCCTCGAGGTCGAACCCGCCGGGATTCGCGTACCCGTGCGGGCGCTTCAGGCGCACCGTGAGGCGCCAGCGCTCGCCGGCGCGCACCACCGGCGCGTCGATCTCGCTGCCGTCGCGCGCCGTCTCCGCCGACCAGGCGAGCGACAGCCGGCGCGGCACCACCGCGTCCGGCGTCTCGACCTCTTCGACCGCGAACGCGAAGCGCACCCCACGCTCGGTGGTGTCCGGCAGGTCGTCCACGATGCCGACGAGGCGGAGGTCGACGCCTTCCCAGGCATTCGGCAGCTCGTCGGCCAGGCGCACCTGGGCGCGCCAACCGGCGTAGCCGGCGCCGGCAAGCGCTGCCGCCAGCGCGAGCAGGGCCAGCATCGCGACGCCCGCGCCACGCCGCGCACGGCGTCGCGCAACGGCCGCGATGCCGCCGAGCACCAGGCCGCCCGCGAGCCATGCCGGCAGCCACGGCGGCAGCGTCGCGCAGGTCTGGAGCCACGCGACGCCTGCCGCGAAGCCGGCGAGCACCACGGGCACGGCGCTTGGGCGCGTCGCGGCGTCCGCAACGGACATGGCGCGATCGTGCCGCCATGGCGCCGCGCGCGCCTTCGGCCGGAGGGCCGAGCCGAAGCGTCAGTCCCGCTCGAGGAACGCGCGCACGAGCTCGATCTGCGCCGCGGTCACCAGCGTCGGCGCGTGGCCGACGCCCGGCAACGTGACCAGCTCGGCGCGCGGCCCGCGCGTCGTCATCTGCGCCGCGGTGTCGGCCGCGAGCAGGTCGGAGCGCTCGCCGCGCAGGACCAGCGTAGGCACGCGGATCCGGTCCCAGGTGCTCCACAGGTCGACGTCGCCGGGCACCGCGAGTCCGGCGCGGAACGGCACCGCGAGCGCGGGATCGTAGTGCGACGTGAACGTGCCGTCGCCGCGCGGCACGATGACGTTGTCGACCAGGAAGTCCCATTCGGCGTCGCTGTGCGGCCCGAACGGTTCGCTGATCGCGCGGATCGCCGCGTACGCCGCCTCGCGCGTGGGGAAGACCGTGGCCACGCCGACGTACGTCGCGATGCGCTCGAGCGCCGCGCGCGCGAGCACCGGACCCGCGTCGCTGACGACCAGGCGCCGGATCGGCGTGCGTTCCATCGCGGCGAGCACCATGCCCATCAGCGCACCGAGCGAGATGCCGACCCAGGCGATCTCGTCGACGTCGAGGCGTGCGATCAGCGTGGCGGCGTCGGACACGTAGGTGGGAATCTGGTAGAGCATCGGGTCGGCGAGCCGGTCGCTCGCGCCGCGACCCGGCATGTCGGGGGCGACGACGCGCCAGCGCGGGCTCAGCGCGCGCGCGAGCGGGCCGAAGTCCCGGCTGGTGCGCGTCAGCGCATGCGCGCAGACCACGACGCGCGGATTGTCGTGCTCGCCCCATTCGCGGTAGGCGACACGATGCAGCGCGCCGCCCGCGAGCGCCATCACGTGGCCG
>DATLIR010000254.1:0-16880 GCA_035539315.1 Casimicrobiaceae bacterium | reverse complement strand
GCCGATGAGCACGCGCCCCTGCGTCGGCAGCTCGAGGCCGGCGATCATGCGCAGGATGGTCGTCTTGCCGCAGCCCGACGGTCCGAGGAAGGTGACGAGCGAGCCCGCGGCCACGTCGAACGAGACGTCGTCGACCGCGACGACGTCGCCGTAGCGCTTCACCACGTGGCGGAAGGCGATCGACGCGGCCTTCATCGTCATTGCGTCGGCCTCATGCGGCGGTTCCCATCGACGCGACGCCGGCGGCGGGCACGCCGGGGAGCCGGCGTCCCAGCCGTCGCTCGCCGACGAGGCGCTGGATGCCCCAGATCACCGCGACCATCAGCACGATCAGCACCGAGCTGTAGGCGATCGCGACCCCGTAGTCGCCGTTCACGACGCGGTTGATGATGTAGGTCGTCGCCCATTCGTACTCGGCCGACACGAGGAAGATGACCGCCGACACCGTCGTCATCGCGCGCACGAACGAGTACACCAGCGCGGCGATGACCGCGGGCTTGAGCAGCGGCAGCAGGATCGCGGTGAGCGTCGTCAGGCCGCGGGCACCCAGCGTCGTCGACGCCTCGTCGAGGCTGCGGTCGATCTGCGCCATCGACGCCATGCCGGCGCGGAGCGCCACCGGCATGTTGCGGAACACGTTGCACGCGACCAGCACGATCGCGGTGCCGGTGATCTCGATCGGCGGCACGTTGAACGCGAGGATGTACGCGACGCCGATGACGGTGCCGGGGATCGCGAAGCTGAGCATGGTGCCGAACTCGAAGGCCGCCTGCCCGGCGAAGCGTTGCCGCGTAAGCAGGTACGCGGCGAGGATGCCGAGCGCGGCGGTGATCGGCGCCGCGATCGCGGACAGCCGCACGGTGGTCCAGAACGAGTCCCAGGCGGCGCCGGCCCACAGCAACCCGGACGGCCCCCATTCCACGCCGAACGCCTTGACGTAGTGCCGCAACGTCGGCGTGTAGTCGCGGCCCCAGGTCTCGACGAAGCCGCCCGCGAGCGCCATGACGTAGATGACGACGGTCAGCGCGGCCCACGGAAGCGCCGCGCCGTAGCAGAGCCGCCTCACGCCGTCGGGGAGGGGCGCCGGCAGCCCCGCGTCGCCCTTGCCGGACATCGCCGTGTACACCTTGCGTCCCACGGCCCAGCGCTGGAAGAAGAAAGCCGCCAGCGCGAAGCCCAGCAGCAGGATGCCCAGCGTCGCCGCCCGCCCCTGGTCGAGCTGGGCACCCACGACCGAGAAGAAGATTTCGGTCGACAGCACGCCGAAGTTGCCGCCCAGCACGATCGGGTTGCCGAAGTCGGCGATCGACTCGATGAAGCTGATCAGGAACGCGTTGGCGAGGCCGGGACGCATCAGCGGCAGCGATACCGTCGCGAACGTGGTCCACCGGTCGGCTCGCAGCGTCTGCGCGGCTTCCTCGAGCGACGGCGCGACGCCCTCGACGACGCCGATCAGCACCAGGAACGCGATGGGCGTGAACGCGAACACTTGCGCGAGCAGCACGCCCTGGTAACCATAGATCCAGCGCGTGCCCGGAATGCCGAACAGGTAGTCGACCAGCTGGTTGACCAGGCCCGAGCGCCCGAACAGCAGGATCAGGCCCAGCCCGATCACGAACGGCGGCGTGATGATCGGCAGCACCGACAGCACGCGCAGCAGGCGCTTGTAGCGGAATCCCGTGCGCGTCGCGATCAGCGCGAACGCGAGCCCGAGCGCGGTGCAGGCGAACGCGCACGAGAGCGCGAGGAACAGCGTGTTCCACGCGACGCCGCAGCGTGTCCCGCTGCCGAGGCAGCCCAGCCCCCAGATCTTCTCGGTCAACAGGCGCCGCACGAACGAGGCGAGCGAGAACGCGCTCGCGTCGTCCTCGAACGCGGACACGAGGATCGTGACGACCGGGTAGAACGTGAACACGGCGACCGACAGCGCCACCGCGACGACGCTTCCGGCCACGAAGGCGTCCCCCTTGAACCGGCCGCGCGCGGCGAGCCCCAGTGCGAACAGCATCGCGAACGCGCCCAGCACCAGGCTCGCGCCGAGCCCGATGCCGTGCTGGCCGCCGGCGAGCGACGGGAACGCGGCCAGCGCCGCGAGCTTCGCGCCGCGCGGGCCGATCGCGAATCCCTGCGCGAGCGTGTAGGCGAAGCCGAGGGCGCCGGCAACGGCCAGCAACGCGCCGCGCCTCGATCTTGCAAGCCCGGGAAGGAGCGCGGCGGCGCACACGGCGAGCAGGACGCCCACCGGCCAGAGCCACGCGCGTCCGTGGACCGCCGCCTGCAGGATCCCCGGCGCGTTGTCCCTGGCGGCCCAGGACGCGAGCCACGCAGGCGCCAGCACCGAGCCGGGCAGCTGGTACCACGGAACCACGAGGAACCCGGCCGCGCCGACGGCGAGCCATGCCGCGAGCGGCCCGGTGCGCGTGGTCATCGCGGGGGACACTGCGCGTCGCGGTCGGCAGGCACCGGCGGCGCGCGGAGCGTCACTTCGGCGCCGCGTTGATGTCCTTCTCCCAGCGCTCCAGCAGGCGCTTGCGCTCCGCCGAGGCGCCGTACTTCGCGAAATCGTAGTCGATGACCTTGATGTCGGTGAGCTTCGGCACCTGGGGCGGCAGCGCGACACCGCGGTGGGTCGGGATCGCGTATTCCTTCACGTCGAGCCCGATCTGCTGGCCGGCCGCCGACAGCGCGAAGTCGACGAACCTGCGCGCGGCGTCAGGATTGCGCGTGCCCTTGATGATCGCCGTCGAGCCGATCTCGTAGCCGACGCCCTCGCAGGGGAGCACCGGCAGGACCGGGAAGCCGCGCACGATCTCGTTGATCACGCCGTGCAACACCGTGCTGCCGAGCGCGGTCTCGCCACGCGTCACCGCGGTCATCGGGCCGATGCCGGAGCGCGCGTACTGGTTCACGTTCCTGTGCAGCTCGAGCATGTACCTGAACGCCTCGTTCTCGCCGAACACCTGCACGAGCGAGGCGAGCATCAGGTACGCGGTCCCGGACGAGTTCGGGTTGCCGAGCATCACCTCGCCCTTGTAGGCCGGGTTCAGCAGGTCCTTCCAGCACGCGGGCACCGGCAGCTTCTTCTTCGCCATGAGCTCGGTGTTGTAGCCGATGGCGATGATGCCGCCGTAGACGCCGGAGACCCGGTTCTTCGAGATCTCGGTGATCCGCTGCGCCCAGTCGTAGAGCTGGCCGACGTTGGGCGAGCGGTATTCGTCGAGCAGGCCTTCCTCGGCCGCCTGCAGGTAGCTGTCCCCCGGACCCGCCCACCAGACGTCGCCCTTCGGGTTGTCGCGCTCGGCCTTGATCTGCGCGAGCATCTCGCCGGTGGCCTTCTGGATCACGGCGACCTTCGTGCCGGACAGGCGCTCGAAGCCGTTCGCCATGCCCTGGCACCAGGCCGTGTTGGGCGAGCTGCAGTAGAGGTTGAGCTGGCCCTGGGCGACGGCGGGCGCGGCGACGAGCGCGGCGACGAGCGCGACGGCGGCGAGCGTGAGACGCTGGATCATCGAGGGCTCCGGGATGGGGAGAGGGCGGCGCATCACTTCGCGATCGAGCCGACCTCGCGGTCCCAGCGCTCGAGCAGGCGCTTGCGCTCGGCCGACGTGCCGTACTTCGCGAAGTCGTAGTCGACGAGCTTCACCTCCGAGGTCTTCGGCGACAGCGGCGAGACCGGCGTGGCGGCGTTCGAGGGAATCTGGAACTGCTTGGCGCGCGCGGCGAGCGCCTGCGCCTTCGGGGTGAGCGCCCAGTCGTAGAACTTCCGCGCGTTCTCGAGGTTGCGCGCGCCCTTGACGATCGACATCGAGCCGATCTCGTAGCCGGTGCCCTCGCAGGGCGCGACGCCCTTGACCGGAAATCCCGCCTGCGCCTCGGTGACCACGTCGTGGATGAACGAGATCGACGCGGCCGTCTCGCCGCGCGCAGCCGCCTTGATGGGGGCGACGCCGGATCGTGGATACTGGTTGACGTTCCGGTGCAGCGCCTTCAGGTAGGCATAGGCCGGCTCTTCGCCCATCACCTGCACGAGCGTGGCGATCGCGGTGTACGCGGTGCCCGACGCATTCGGGTTCGCCATCTGCACCTCGCCCTGGTACTCCGGCTTGACCAGGTCCTTCCAGCACGCCGGCGGCGCGATCTTCTTCTTGGCGACGAGCTCGGTGTTGTACCCGATGCCCAGGAGGCCGAGGTAGACGCCGACCGTGCGGTACTTCGATTGCTCCGCCTGCTTTTGCGCCCACGGGTGCAGTTGCGCGAGTCCGCTCGAGCGGTACTCGTCGGTGAGCCCCTGCTCGGCAGCCTGCAGGTGCGGGTCGCCGGTGCCGCCGAACCACAGGTCGAGCTTGGGATTCGCGCGCTCCGCGGCGATCTGTGCGAACGACTCGCCGGATCCCTTGAGCGTCATCGACACCTTGATGCCGGTGTCCTTCTCGAACTCGGTCGCGGCGAGCGTGCACCACTCGGCCTGGACCGGACAGATCACGTTGAGCTGCGCGAGCGCCGGCAGTGCGAGCAGCGCGATCGGGGCTGCGCAGGCGGCAGCGAGTTTCGCGAGCGGGTTCATCGGGACCATTCTCCTTGTCATGCGCCCGGCGCACGGAGGGCCGGGCGCCGCGACGCGGCAATGATCCGGGAACGCGCAGCGCAACGCAATCCGGACGGCCCCCCGGCGCTCCGCGCTATGATCGGCCGATGGCAGTGCGACGACGGCGGACGCCGGCCACCGGCGCCTATCGGATTGGCGTCGACCTGGGCGGGACCAAGATCGAGGTGCTCGCGCTCGATCGCGGCGGGCACGAGCGGCATCGCCGCCGCGTCGCCACGCCGCAGGGCGACTACGACGCGACGCTCGACACGATCGCCGCGCTGGTTCGCGACGCGGAGACCACGCTGGGCCAGCGCGCCAGCGTGGGCATCGGTACGCCGGGGTCGATCTCGCGCGCGACCGGGCTGTTGCGCGGCGCGAACTCGGTGTGCCTCAACGGCCGGCCCATCCGCGAGGACCTCGCGCGGAAACTGGGTCGCGACGTGCGCGTCACCAACGACGCCAACTGCTTCGCGCTGTCGGAAGCGGCCGACGGCGCGGGCGAGGGCGCCGAGGTCGTGTTCGGCGTGATCCTGGGCACCGGCGTGGGCGCGGGCATCGTCGTGCGCGGCCAGGTCCTCGACGGGCCGAACGGGATCGCCGGCGAGTGGGGCCACAACCCGATGCCGTGGCCGCGCGACGACGAGCGTCCCGGCCCGAGCTGCTTTTGCGGGCGCACGGGCTGCGTCGAGACCTTCCTGTCGGGGCCCGGCCTCGCGCGCGACCACCTTCGCGTGACCGGCATCGAGCGTTCGCCCGAGGCGATCCTCACCGCCGCCGCGGCGGGCGATGCGGCCTGCGAGTCGACGCTCGCGCGCTACGAGGAGCGGCTCGCGCGCGCGCTGGCGCACGTGGTCAACCTGCTCGACCCCGACGTGATCGTGCTGGGCGGCGGATTGTCGAACCTCGGCCGCCTCTACGACGCGGTGCCGCGGCTGTGGACGCCCTGGGTGTTCTCCGATCGCGTCGACACGCGCCTGGTCCGCCACCGGCACGGCGACGCGAGCGGCGTGCGGGGCGCGGCGTGGCTCTGGCCGGTCGTCGAGGAGGCCGCGCGGTAGAATCGGGGCTGGCGCCCGCCCGCGGGCGTCTCCAGGCCCACGATGGCGATCGACCTCCTGTCCCCGGCGTTCCGCGCCGAGTTCCAGTTCGCGTCGGCGGCGTTCGCCGGGGGCTTCCTGATCGAACGGCTGCGCCCGGCGCACGAGCGCCAGTCGTGGCGCGCGATCGGCTTCAACGTGCTGGTGGCGGTCGTCTTCCTGTACCTGACGATGCTGATCGTGCCGCCGCTGTCGGATTGGGCCGAGGCGATCGCGAAACGGCATTCGCTCAGGATCCCGGTGCGCTTCCCGGACGGCGTGGCCGGGTCACTCCTGCAGACGGTCGCGTTCTTCGTGGCCTTCGACTTCTTCTTCTACTGGTGGCACCGCGCGCAGCACCGCTTCCACTGGCTGTGGGTGCAGCACCGGTTCCACCACCAGGACCGCTTCGTCAACGTCACGACGGTGCACCGCTACCACTTCAGCGAGGAAGTGTTCCGCGTGTTCGTCATCGTCGTGCCGATGGCGGTGCTGTTCGACTTCAAGGCGCCGACGGTCGCGTGGATCTGGACCGCGTTCCTGCTGTGGGGCTACTGGATCCACATGAACCTGAAGGTGGGTCTGGGGCCGCTCGGCCGCTGGATCAGCGGTCCGCAGTTCCACCGCTATCACCACACGCCCGAGTACGGCAACGTCAACTTCGCGGCCATCTTCCCGTTCTGGGACCGGCTCTTCCGCACCTACCACCATCCGGCGCCGGGGCACTTCCCGCAGAACACCGGCGTACGCAACGCGACCGACGGCAACACCTTCTACGAGGCGATCGCGTTCCCGTTCGTCGAGTGGGGACGTGCGCTCAAGCGCATGGTGATGCGCGAGCGGCGCGTGCCCGCCGCGGACTGACCATCGCGCATTGCGCGTCGGGGCCGGCGCAAGCGCCCCGACCGCGAGGTCGGGGTAGTCGTGGCGCCCTACATGCCCGCGTAATTCGGCCCGCCGCCGCCCTCCGGCACCACCCACACGATGTTCTGGCGCGGATCCTTGATGTCGCAGGTCTTGCAGTGGACGCAGTTCTGCGCGTTGATCTGCAGCCTTCGACCGCCCGCGCCATCGTCGACGAACTCGTACACGCCGGCAGGACAGTACCGCTGCTCGGGGCCGTCGTAGACGGCGAGGTTGACGGTCACCGGGATCGCGGGGTCCTTCAGCGTCAGGTGCGACGGCTGGTCCTCCTCGTGGTTGGTGTTCGACAGGAAGACGCTGGAGAGCTTGTCGAACGTGAGGACGCCGTCGTATTTCGGGTAATCGATGCGCGGTGCTTCGCTCGCTGGCACCAGCGTCGCGTGGTCGCCCTTGTCGTGGCGCAGCGTCCACGGCACGAGCTTGGCGAGCCCCAGGTCGGCGAGCCACATCTGGAGGCCCCCGTGCATCGTGCCGAGCCACATGCCCCACCGCAGGCCCGGCTTGACGTTGCGCACCTTCCACAGGTCGTCGTACACCCACGACGCGCGCCACGCGTCGTCGAATTCGGCGAGCGTGTCGTGCGCGCGGCCCGCGCCGAGCGCCGCGAAGGCCGCCTCGGCGGCGAGCATGCCGGTCTTGATCGCGTTGTGCGTGCCCTTGATGCGCGGGACGTTGAGGAAGCCCGCCGCGTCGCCGACCAGCGCGCCGCCCGGGAACGCGACCTTCGGCACCGACTGCAGGCCGCCCTCGCTGATCGCGCGCGCGCCGTACGCGAGCCGCTTGCCGCCCGCGAACGTGTCGCGGATCGCGGGATGCGTCTTGAAGCGCTGGAACTCGTCGTACGGCGAGAGGTGCGGGTTGGCGTAGTTGAGATGCACGACGAAGCCGCACGCGACCAGGTTGTCGCCGTAGTGGTAGATGAACGATCCGCCGCCGGTGCGCGCGTCGAGCGGCCAGCCCTGGCTGTGCATCACGAGCCCCTTGCGGTGGCGGGACGGCTCGACCTGCCAGAGCTCCTTCAGCCCGATGCCGTACTTCTGCGGATCCACGCCGTCGCGCAGGTTGTAGCGCTGCATCAGGAGCCGCGACAGCGAGCCGCGGCAGCCTTCGGCGAAAAGCGTGTATTTGGCGCGCAGCTCCATCCCCGGCTGGTACTCCGGTTTATGCGTGCCGTCCTTCGCGATCCCGACGTCGCCGGTCGCCACGCCGGCGACGGCGCCGCGCTCGTCGAACAGCACTTCGGCCGCCGCGAAGCCGGGGTAGATCTCGACGCCGAGGGCCTCCGCCTGCGTGGCCAGCCAGCGGCACAGGTTGCCGAGGCTCCCGATGTAGTTGCCGTGGTTGTTCATGAGCCGCGGCAGCGACCAGTTGGGGATGCGCCAGGCCTTCGCCTGGTTCATCACGAGGAAGCGGTCCTCGCTGACCGGCGTGTCGAGCGGCGCGCCGCGTGCCTGCCAGTCCGGAAAGAGCTCGGCGAGCCCGCGCGGATCGATCACCGCGCCCGACAGGATGTGGGCGCCGATCTCCGAGCCCTTCTCGATCAGGCACACCGTCACGTCGCGGCCCTGCGCCGCGGCAAGCTGCTTGACTCGGATCGCCGCGGCGAGGCCCGCGGGACCCCCGCCGACCACCACGACGTCAAAGTCCATCGATTCGCGCGTCATGGATCCTCGCGGGGGCGTCGGGTCGGCATGCGGAGGGCGGACGTCGCGCCGCCGCGCACAGGATGCGAGCGCGGAACGACGCGCCGGCGCCCGAATTATAATGCCGCGACCCGCGCGACCGCTCGCGCTCATTCCCCATGGCGCACCGCACCCTCGTCCACACCTCGCACCAGCCGATCCGCCGGGGCGACATGGACGCGCTCGGGCACGTCAACAACGCGGTCGGCTTCCGCTTCATGGAACAGGCGCGCGTCGAATGGGTGCAGCGACTGGAGTCGGGCCGCGACGCGGGCACCGGGTCGGTGATCGTCAGCGCCAGCTGCACGTTCCTCGTACCGCTCGTCTACCCCGGCGAGGTCACCGTGCGCATGTACCTGGGCGAGACGGGGCGCTCGTCCGTCGCCACCCGCTACGAGCTGGACGAGGGCGGCAAGCGCGCCGCCGAGGGCGCCGCCAGGATGGTCGGGATCGACCTCGCGAGCGGCCGCCCGGTGCCATTGCCCGACCCCGTGCGGCCCGCGGCGCGCGGCCCCGAGTGAGCCGGGCGCGAGCCGACCGGATGGCCGCCCCGCTCTGGACGCCCTCGCGCGAGCGCATCGACGCCGCGCTGATCACGGCGTTCACGCGACGCGTGGAGTCGCGCCATCGCGTGTCGCTGCCCGACTACGAGCACCTGTGGCGCTGGTCGATCGACCATCCCGAGCCGTTCTGGCGCGAGGTGTGGGAGGACGGCGGCGTCATCGGTACCGCCGGCGCGCGCGCGCTCGTCGACGGCGACCGGATGCCGGGCGCGCGCTTCTTCCCCGATGCGACGCTCAACTTCGCCGAGAACCTGCTCGAGCGGCGCGGCGCGGACGACGCTGCCGACGCGCTGGTGTTCCGCGGCGAGGACAAGGTGCGCGCGCGGCTGTCGCACGCCGCGTTGCACGCGACGGTGTCGAAGCTCGCGCAGGCGTACGGCACGCTCGGCATCGGCGCGGGCGACCGCGTCGCCGCCATCCTGCCCAACATGCCCGAGGCGCTGTGCGCGATGCTCGCGGGCGCGGCGCGGGGTGCGATCTGGTCGGCGTGCTCGCCGGACTTCGGCGTGCAGGGCGTGCTCGACCGCTTCCGCCAGATCGAGCCCAGGGTGCTCGTCACCGTCGACGGCTACTTCTACAACGGCAAGCCGATCGGCATCGCGGACAAGGTCGCCGCGATCGTCGACGCGCTGCCGACCCTCGAGCGCGTCATCGTGATTCCCTATCTTGGCGGCGCCAACGGGCCGATCGGCATCGGCGCGATCCGTTCGTCGGTGTCCTGGGACGAGCTCGTCGCGCCCTACGCGCCCGGGCCGATCGCGTACGCGCGCCTGCCGTTCTCGCATCCGCTCTACATCCTCTACTCGTCGGGCACGACCGGCGTGCCCAAGTGCATCGTGCACGGCGCCGGCGGCACGCTGCTGCAGCACCTGAAGGAACTGCGGCTGCACACCGACGTCAGGCGCGGCGACCGGCTCTTCTATTACACGACTTGCGGCTGGATGATGTGGAACTGGCTGGTCTCGGGGCTCGCCGCGGGCGCCACGCTGCTGCTGTACGACGGCTCACCGTTCGTGCGCGCCGGCCGGATGCTGTGGGACTTCGCCGAAGAGGAGCGCATGACGCACTTCGGCACGTCGGCCAAGTACATCGACGCGCTGAAGAAGATCGCGCTGGTGCCGCGCAAGGACTACACGCTTGCGACGCTGCGCACGATGCTCTCGACCGGCAGCCCCCTCGCGCCGGAATCGTTCGACTACGTCTACCAGGCGGTCAAGGACGACCTCGCGCTCGCGTCGATCTCGGGCGGCACCGACATCGTGAGCTGCTTCGTGCTGGGCAACCCGACGTTGCCGGTGTGGCGCGGCGAGATCCAGTGCCGCGGCCTCGGGCTCGCCGTGGACGTGTTCGACGAGCAGGGGCGAAGCGTGCCGCCCGGGCGGGGCGAACGCGGCGAGCTGGTCTGCACGCGGCCGTTCCCGTCGATGCCGATCGGCTTCTGGAACGATCGCGGCGACGTGAAGTACCGCGCCACGTACTTCGAGCGCTTCCCGGGCGTCTGGTGTCACGGCGACTACACGGAGATCACGGCGCACGGCGGCGTCATCATCCATGGCCGCTCGGACGCGACGCTCAACCCGGGTGGCGTGCGGATCGGCACCGCCGAGATCTACCGGCAGGTCGAGCAGCTCGACGAGGTCGTCGAGAGCCTGGTCATCGGCCAGGACTGGCCGCCCGGCGAGGTGGGCGACGTGCGTGTCGTGCTGTTCGTCAAGCTGCGCGAGGGCGTGTCGCTCGACGCGGCCCTCACCGACCGCATCCAGAAGCACATCCGCGCCAACACGACGCCGCGTCACGTGCCCGCCAAGGTCGTGCAGGTGACCGACATCCCGCGCACCAAGAGCAACAAGATCGTCGAGCTCGCCGTGCGTGACGTCGTGCACGGCCACGAAGTGAAGAACCTCGAGGCGCTCGCCAATCCCGAGGCGCTCGAACAGTTCCGCGACCGCGCGGAGCTGAAGTCCTGAGCCCCGGCGCGCAGTGAACCTGCTCGCGATCCTCGCGGCGCTGGGCCTCGAGCAATGGCACGCGCCCCGCTGGCGCGTCGCGATCGAGCGTGCGTTCGTGCGCCAGGCGCACCGTCTCGAGCGGATGTTCAACGGCGGGACCGCGACGCAGGGCGCGGTCGCGGCCATGATCGCGATCGCGCCGGCGGTGGCGGCGTCGGGACTCGCCTGGTGGGCGCTCGCCACGCTCCATCCGCTGGCCGGCTTCGCGTTCAACGTGCTGGTGCTCTACGCGATGATGGGTTTCCGGCGCTTCAGCCACGCGGTGTCGGCGATCCTCGCGGCATTCCAGGCCAACGACATCGTCGCCGCGCGCCGCGCGCTCGCGGCGTGGCGTGGCAGCATCTCGCCGGAGCTGTCGTCGGGCGACGTGGCGCGGCTCGCGATCGAGCGCGGCCTGGTCGACGCCTACCGCCAGGTGTTCGCGGTGCTGTTCTGGTTCGCCCTGCTGCCCGGGCCGACCGGCGCGATCCTCTACCGCGCCGCCGCGCGGCTCGCGCAGGAGTGGGCCGAGCCGCGCGCCGGCGACGACTTGACGCCGATCGTGCGCGAGCGCGATCGCTTCGGCGCGCCGGTGCGCCGCCTGCTCGCGCTGCTCGACGTCGTGCCGGTGCGGCTCACCGCGGTGGCGTTCGCGGCGGTGGGCGATTTCGAGGACGCCGTCACGAGCTGGCGCACGCAGGCCCGCACCTGGGCGCGCGAGGCGGGCGGCCACGCCATGGGGATCGTGCTGGCGAGCGGCGCGGGAGCGCTCGGCGTCGTGCTCGGCGGACCGCTGCCTGCGCCGGGCGGCGAGCCCGAGTGGCGACCCGAGCTGGGGACGGGCGAGGTGGTCGAACCCGAGGTGCTGCCGTCCGCCGTAGGTCTCGTCTGGCGGGCGCTGGCCCTCTGGCTCGCCGTGATCCTGCTCGTGACGATCGCGAACTTCCTCCCGTGATGTCCGGCCCCGGGGCGGGCGCTCATCACCGCGAACATGTGCGCGGGAAAGCCGTGGCGACCTGCGCGCGGTGCCATGCCGCGCGCATCGAGCCGGCGACGCGCGACGCGCGCCTCACGTCCCGGTGCCGCCCGGTCCCGCGCGGCGCGACGACGTGCGCGCCGGATCGCGCTTCGCCTCGACCTCGCTGCGCAGCGCGACCAGGAGGGCGAGCCGCTGCGGCGCCACGCGGCCGTCGTCGACCGCCGCGCGTATCGCGCACCCGGGCTCGCGGTCGTGGCGGCAATCGCGGAAGCGGCAGTGGCCGAGGAGGGGCCGCAGCTCGACGAACGCCTCGGGGAGCGCGTCGGGGTCGGCGTGCGCGATCCCGAACACCTTCATGCCCGGCGAGTCGACGATCCAGCCGCCCTCCGCGCCTGGCAGCATGAACAGCGCGGTCTCGGTGGTGGTGTGGCGGCCGCTGTCGAGCGCGCCGGACACCTCGCCGATGCGCGCGCGCGCCTCGGGCACCAGCGCGTTCAGGATGGTCGACTTGCCCATGCCCGACTGGCCGATCAGCACGCTGCGCTGGCCGGTCGTCAGTGCGACGAGCGGGGCGGCCGAGCGCTTGGCCGCACATTCGACGACCGCGTAGCCGAGCGCGCGGTACGGCGCGAGGCGCGCGCGCAGCGCGTCGAACTCGGGCAGGTCGGACTTGTTCGCGACGAGCACGAAGCGGCAGCGCTCGAGCTCGGCGGCGATGATCCAGCGGTTGAGCAGGTTCTCGTCGACCGCGATGTCGGGCGCGACCACGCCGACGACCTGCGTGACGTTCGCCGCGAGCACTTTCTCGCGGAACGCGTCGGAGCGGTAGAGGAGCGAGCTGCGCGCGTCGACCGCTTCGATCGCGCCGCCGCCGGCCACCTCTGCGACGCGAACCTTATCGCCGCACGCGACCACGGTGCGGCGGCCCTTGAGCACGCAGTCGACGATCTCGCCGCCGTCGAGGCGGACCGCGAAGTGGCGGCGCCAGGCCGCGACGACGAGCCCGGATTCGGTGGCTCTCACGAACGCGCGGCGCGCCGGTCGCGCGAGGACGTCATCGCGGCGTCAGGGAACGAAGCGGTAGTGCTCGCGGTCGAGGAACGCGGCCACGCTGGCCTCGTCGTCGGGGAAGTACGAAAGCGACAGCTCGGTGTTGCAGACCTGCACCTGCGCGAGGAGCTGCGCCGGCGTCCGCACCTTGCGGTCGGGGCGCGTGTAGATGCGGCTTGCGTCGCCGTCGAACCGGCGCGCATGGCAGGTGACGCAATCCTTCTCCACCATCGTGCGGCCGGCGGCGGCGTCGCCCGACGCGTACGGCTTGGCCGTGGATTGCGCGCAAGCCGCAGCGGCGGCGGCGGAAAGCGCCGCCGCGCAGGCGAAGACGGCGAGACGTCTCATGCGCTCGCCGCCGCGATGGTGGACCGCGGTGCGGCGCCCGCCAGGGCCTCGAGGTGAGCGATGCGAAGCGCCGCAGGCGGGTGCGAGTCGTGGAACGCCGAGTGGATCGGATCGGGCGTGAGCGTCGCGGCGTTGTCCTCGTAGAGGCGCACCAGCGCGGAGACCATCGCACCCGCCGAGGCATGCCGTGCCGCGAAGGCGTCCGCCTCGTACTCGTGCCGGCGCGAGTACCACGACGCGATCGGCGCGAGCAGGAACGTGAAGACCGGCAGGACGAGGAAGAACAGCACCAGCGCGACGCCGGGACGCTCGGGCGTCGGCGGCACGAAGAGCCCCTGGTAGAACCAGTCGGACGTCGCGAGCCACGCGAGCAGCGCGAAGAAGCCGAGCGATGCCGCGGCCGACCAGGCGATGCGCTTCGCGACGTGGCGCAGCTTGAAGTGGCCGAGCTCGTGGGCCAGCACCGCCTCGGTCTCGTCGGGCGTCAGGCGCTCGAGCAGCGTGTCGAACATCACGATGCGCTTGGCGCGCCCGAAGCCGGTGAAGTAGGCGTTGCCGTGGCTGCTGCGCTTGCTGCCGTCCATCAGGTAGAGGCCGCGCGACGCGAAGCCGCAGCGTGCGAGGAGCGCCTCGATGCGCGCGCGCGCCGGGCCTTCGGGCATCGGCGTGAATCGGTTGAAGAGGGGTGCGATCACGGTCGGGTAGAGCGCGAGCAGCACCAGCTGGAAGGCCATCCACGCCGCCCACGCCCACAGCCACCAGGTCCCGCCGGCCCAGCGCATCAGCGCGATCACCAGCGCGGCGATCGGCAGCCCGAGCAGCGAACCCACGAGAGTGCCCTTCGCGAGATCGGCGAGCCAGGTCGCGAACGTCGTGCGATTGAAGCCGTAGCGCGCCTCGATGACGAACGTGCGGTAGGCGGCGAACGGCAGCGAGACGAGCGCCGAGAGCAGCACGACCGCCACGATCAGGAGCAGGTCCTGCACCAGCGGCGGCGCGTCGACGATGCCGGTGATGCCGGTCAGGAACGCGACGCCGCGCCCGCGCGTGAGCCCGATGAGCAGCAGCGTTCCCGCGATCGACGCGAGCATGGCGAGGCGCGTATGCGCGACCGTGTAGTCGGCGGCCTTGCGGTGCGCCGGCAGGCCGATGCGACCGGCGAAGGCGGCCGGCACGGCGTCGCGGTGGCGGCGCACCGCGGCGATGTGCCGGAACGCGAGCGCGAGCTCGACTGCGAGCGTGAGCGCGACGGCGGCGAGGAACAGCGCGGTGAAGGTCGGGGCGGTCATCGGGGCGGGGGAGCGCCTGTGCGAAAATGCCGATCCATTCTACGACAGCGGCGCCGGTCCGGCCGTTCCCCGCCCCGTGCCGACCCCGCTCGCCGCCATCGACGACCGCCTGATCTGGATCGACCTCGAGATGACGGGCCTCAAGCCCGACATCGACCGGATCCTCGAGGTCGCGCTGGTCGTCACCGACGCGTCGCTCGTGGTCATCGCCGAGGCGCCGGTGTGGGTCGTGCACCAGCCGGACGCGACGCTCGCCGGGATGGATGCGTGGAACCAGGGCACGCACGGCCGCTCCGGGCTCATCGATCGCGCCAAGGCGTCGCCGCACGACGAGGCGGCCGTCGAGGCGGAGGCGCTCGCGTTCCTGCGCGCGCACGTGCCTGCCAGGACCTCGCCGATGTGCGGCAACTCGATCTGCCAGGACCGCCGCTTCCTCGCGCGCTGGATGCCCGCGCTCGAGGACCATTTCCACTATCGCAACCTCGACGTGTCGACGCTGAAGGAGCTCGCGCGGCGCTGGCGGCCCGACGTCGCGAAGGCGTTCGCCAAGGAATCGAAGCACACCGCGCTCGCCGATGTCTACGAGGCGATCGAGGAGCTGCGGCACTACCAGCAGCACTTCCTGCGCGAGGCGACGTGAAGTTCTGCAGCGAATGCGGCTCGGCGCGCCTCGCCTGGCGCGTGCCCGACGGCGACACCGTGCCGCGCGACGTCTGCGATGCCTGCGGCACGATCCACTACCGCAATCCCAAGATCGTGGTCGGCTGCCTCGCGACGCTCGACGACGAGGTCCTGCTGTGCCGCCGGGCCATCGAGCCGCGCCTGGGCCTGTGGACGCTGCCGGCCGGGTTCATGGAGAACGGCGAGACGCTCGCCGCGGGCGCCGTGCGCGAGACGCTCGAGGAGGCGAACGCGCGCGTCGACGTAGGACAGCTCTACACCGTGATCAGCCTGCCGCAGATCAGCCAGGTCTACATGATGTTCCGCTCGCGCCTGATCGACCGCGACTTCGGGCCGGGACCGGAGAGTCTCGAGGTGCGCCTGTTCCGCGAGGACGAGGTGCCGTGGGAGAAGATCGCCTTTCGCACCATCGCACGCACGCTACGCACCTTCTTCCTCGACCGGCGTGACGGCGCATTCCCGCTGCGCGTCTCGTCGCTCGAGCGGCGCTCGCGGGTGACGCCCGACCTGATGGGCGCTGCCTGAATCGGGACGGTCCGGGTTGCCGTCGCCCGGGGAACCTGCGGTAGACTCGCGCGTCTCATCATGATGACCGGGGCACCGAACCCGCGCGTCCGAGCGCGGGCGAGCGTGCCTCTCCCGCCAGCGCACGCGAGCGCGCCGGCACCCGCCTGGAGGATGCGATGCACCCGATCATTCGCGCGGCCCTTGCCGCGACCAGCACCGTCGTCTTCGCGGCGGCGCTCCCCGCGAGCGCGCAGCAGAGCCGCATCTCGATCACGACGGGGGGCACCGGCGGCGTGTACTACCCGCTCGGCGGCGGGATGGCCAACATCCTGTCGAAGTACGTGCCCGGCATGCAGGCGACGGCCGAGGTTACCGGCGGCTCGGTCGACAACCTGAAGCTCATCGGCGCCGGCAAGTCCGAGGTCGCCTTCTCGATGGTCGACGCGGCCTGGGACGGCTACAAGGGCCAGGACAAGTTCAAGGACGCCCCGGTTCCCGCGCGCACGCTGATGGTGCTCTACCCCAATCGCATGCAGGTCGTGACGGTCGAGGGCACCGGCATCGCCAAGCTCTCCGACCTCAGGGGCAAGCGCGTGTCGACCGGCTCGCCGGGCAGCGGCGTCGAGATCATGACGATGCGCGTGCTCGAGGCCATCGGCATCGACCCGAAGAAGGACATCAAGCAGGAGCGCCTCGGCGCGGCCGAGAGCGTCAACGCGATCAAGGACCGCAAGATCGACGCGTTCTTCTGGGTCGGCGGCGTGCCCACGGCGGCGATCACCGACCTCGCCGCGACGCCGGGCACCAAGGTCAAGCTGATCGACCACGCCGAGGCCATCGCGTCGATGAACGCGAAGCACGGCCCGCTCTACGTCAAGGGCATCATCCCGGCGAACTCGTACTCGGGGCAGGACAAGCAGGTCGAGAACATCGACGTCTGGAACATCCTCATCGCGAGCGACAAGATGTCCAACGACATGGCCTATCAGATCGTCAAGACGCTGATGGACAAGAAGCCCGAGCTGGTCGCCGTGCACAAGGAGGCGACCAACATCGACATCAAGTACCAGGCGCTAGGCTCGCCGCTGCCGTGGCATCCTGGCGCGAAGAAGTACTTCGAGGAGCAGGGCGTCAAGTTCGCGAACTGACCTGCGCCCGACGGTCGAACGTCACGCGAGGGCGGCCTGTGGGCCGCCCTCGTTGCC
>DATLIR010000253.1:0-19044 GCA_035539315.1 Casimicrobiaceae bacterium | reverse complement strand
ATCCTCGCCGAGACCATCGGCACGACGATCACCGAGCGCGGTGCAACGCGCCTCGACGACCAGACCAACGAGGCGTCGATGGAACTGCGCAAGAAGGAAGGCTACTTCTGATGTCGGCGATCGATCATCTGGACGTCGTCGACCACGGCGTGCTGCGGTTCCTGACCGCCGGCAGCGTCGACGATGGCAAGAGCACGCTGATCGGGCGGCTCCTCTACGACACGCGCTCGATCCTCGCCGACCAGCTGGACGTGCTCGAACGCTCGTCCCGACGGCGCGGGCAGGCACTCGACCTCGCGCTCCTGACCGATGGCCTCGCGGCCGAGCGCGAGCAAGGCATCACGATCGACGTCGCGTACCGCTACTTCGCCACACCGCGGCGCAAGTTCATCATCGCGGACGCGCCCGGCCATGCGCAGTACACGCGCAACATGGTGACGGCGGCGTCGACCGCCGAGCTCGCGATCCTGCTCGTCGACGCGCGCCATGGCGTCGTCGCCCAGACGAGGCGCCACGCGACGCTGGCGCACCTCGTCGGCGTGCCGCACCTCGTCGTCGCCGTCAACAAGATGGACCTGGTCGACTGGCGCCAGGAGCGCTACGCGGAGATCGTCGCGTCGTTCCGCGCCTTCGCGGCGCGCACCGGCATCGGCGACGTGCGCTTCGTTCCGCTGTCCGCGGCGCTCGGCGACATGGTGGTGGACCGCGGCGCGCGTCTCGGCTGGTACGATGGTCCGACGCTCCTCGAGGTGCTCGAAGGCGCGGAGGTCGAGCGGACGCTCGATCGCGCCCCGCTGCGCTTTCCGGTGCAGCTCGTCGCGCGGCCGTCGGCCACGATCGGCCGGCGCTACCTCGGTCGCGTCGAGGCCGGCCACGCAGCCGTGGGCGACCGCGTCGTCGTGCTGCCGTCGGGGCGCGAAACGCGCATCCGCGCGATCCGCACGCACGACGCGAGCGTCGACGCGGCGGGCTTGCACGCCTCGGTCGCGCTCGAGCTCGACGACGACCTCGACGTGTCGCGCGGCGACCTCATCGTGCGGGCCGGCGAGGCGCCGCGCGTCGTCACACGGCTGGCGGCGGACGTCGCCTGGCTTGCCGACGCACCGCTCGACGCGCGGCGCACCTACCTCGTGCGCCACGCCACGCGCGAGGTCCGCGCCCGCGTCGACACGCTGGCATGGCGCTGGGACGTCGAAGCGCAGGCGCGCGAGCTGCATCCTGCGAGTCTCGCCGCCAACGACATCGCGCGCATCGCGCTGGTGCTCGCCGGGCCAGTGGCCACCGACGACTATCGCGCGATCCGCGCGACCGGGTCGTTCCTTCTCATCGACGAGTCGACGTACGACACGGTTGCCGCTGGGATGGTGCACGCCTGAGGCCGCGCAACCGATCACAGCGTCCGGCGTCGCCGCGCGCGGCCTTCGGCGAACCGATGATGCATTGCCCCGCCGTCATTCTCAATCGATCACCCATGACTCGTGGACCGATGACTTTTCGTCCCTTCCTCGCCATCGCGGCGCTGGCCGCCGTCCTGTCCGCGCCGCCCGCCTCCGCACAAATCACGCTCCTCAACGCGTCGTACGACCCGACGCGTGAGCTCTACCACGCCTACAACGCCGCATTCGCGAAGCACTGGGCCGCGCAGACCGGCGAGAAGGTCACGATCCGGCAATCGCACGGGGGGTCGGGGCGCCAGGCTCGCAGCGTGATCGATGGCCTCGAGGCGGACGTCGTGACGCTCGCGCTCGCCTACGACATCGACGAGATCGCCAGGGTCGCGAGACTCCTGCCGGCCGATTGGCAGTCGCGTCTGCCGAACAACAGTTCGCCTTACACCTCGACGATCGTGTTCCTGGTCCGCAAGGGTAACCCGAAGGGCATCCGCGATTGGGACGACCTGGTCAAGCCCGGCGTGTCCGTGATCACGCCCAATCCCAAGACCTCGGGCGGCGCGCGCTGGAACTACCTCGCGGCCTGGGGCTACGCGCTGCGCAAGCACGGCAACGAGGCCGGTGCGCGCAATTTCGTCGCCAGGCTCTACGCCAACGTGCCGGTGCTCGATTCCGGGGCGCGCGGGTCCACCACCACGTTCGTCGAGCGCGGTATCGGCGATGTGTTCCTCTCGTGGGAAAACGAGGCGTTCCTCGCGCAGAAGGAGCTCGGCCCCGACAAGTTCGAGATCATCGTGCCGTCGCTGTCGATCCTCGCCGAGCCGCCGGTCGCGCTGGTCGACAAGGTGGTCGACAAGCGCGGCACGCGCAGGGCCGCCGAGGCCTATCTCCACTACGGGTACACGCCGGAGGCGCAGGATATCGCCGCGCGCAACTTCTATCGCCCGGTCGATGCGGCCGTCGCGAAGAAGTACGAGAAGCAGTTCCCCAAGGTTGCGCTGTTCGCGCTGAAGGACCATTTCGGCGACTGGACGACCGCGCAGAAGACCCATTTCGCCGACGGCGGCACGTTCGACCAGATCTACCGGCCCATCGCGAAGCAGCAGTGACGACGATTCGCGCGCTCCGAAAGCCATGCGACGACCCTCGAGCGAGAACACGTTGAGCAGCGCCGAGCTCGTCGCGCGGGCGTTCGACCCCGACGGGGCGCGCGTGCTCGCCGACCGGCGGGCTCGCCGCAAGTCCCGCCGCGTGCTTCCCGGGTTCGGCCTGTCGCTCGGCGTCACGATCACCTATCTGTCGCTCGTCGTGCTGGTTCCGCTCTCGGCCGCGTTCCTCAAGACCGCACAGCTCGATTGGCCGGCGTTCGTCGAGACCGTGACGGCGCCGCGCGTGATGGCTTCCTACCGGCTCACGTTCGGCGCGTCGTTTGCCGCGGCAGTGGTCAACGGAACATTCGGCCTGCTCGTCGCGTGGGTGCTCGTGCGCTACCGCTTCCCGGGCCGGCGCATCGTGGACGCGCTCATCGACCTGCCCTTCGCGCTTCCGACGGCGGTGGCCGGGATCGCGCTGACCGGGCTGTACGCGCCCAACGGATGGATCGGTGCGCTTCTCGCACCGCTCGGCCTCAAGGTCGCGTTCACGCCGGTCGGTGTATTCGTCGCGCTCACGTTCATCGGACTGCCGTTCGTCGTGCGCACCGTGCAACCGGTGCTCGCAACGATTCCACGGGAGCTCGAGGAAGCCGCGGCGACGCTCGGGGCGACCGGCATGCAGGCGTTCCGCCGCGTGATCCTGCCGATCCTGCTCCCCGCCCTCCTGACCGGCTTGGCGCTCGCGTTCGCCCGCGCGATCGGCGAGTACGGCTCGGTGATATTCATCGCCGGCAACATGCCGATGGTCTCGGAGATCACGCCGCTCATCATCATCACCAAGCTCGAGCAGTACGACTACGTCGGCGCCACGGCGGTGGCGGTGGTGATGCTCGCCGTGTCGTTCGTGCTGCTCCTCGCGATCAACCTTCTGCAGGCGTGGACGCGCCGGCGCCAGGGCGCGCAGGCATGAAGGCTCGTTCGACCATGCCACTGACGATCGCCGGTACCACGCGGCACGCTCCGGCGGACCGCGCGACGAGGATGGGCGACGGGGTCGCAACGCGCCTTATCCTGACCGGAATCGCGCTCGCGTTCCTGGCCGCATTCCTGATCGTGCCGCTCGCCTTCGTATTCGCCGAGGCCCTGAAAAAGGGCTGGAGCGTCTACCTTCAGGCGATCGGCGATGAGGATGCCCTGGCTGCGATCCGCCTGACGCTGGTCGCCGCGGGGATCGCGGTGCCGCTCAACCTCGCGTTCGGCGTCGCCGCGGCGTGGGCGATCGCCAAGTTCCACTTTCCCGGGCGGAACGTGCTCGCCACGCTGATCGACCTGCCGTTCTCGGTGTCGCCGGTGATCGCCGGCTTGATCTTCGTGCTCGTGTTCGGGCTGCAGGGCTGGCTCGGCGAATGGCTCCGCGACCACGACCTGCGCGTGATCTTCGCCGTGCCCGGCATCGTGCTCGCGACGATCTTCGTCACGGTGCCGTTCGTCGCGCGCGAGCTGATCCCGCTGATGGAGGCGCAGGGGCCCGAGCAGGAGGAGGCGGCTGCGGTGCTGGGAGCGAGCGGGTGGCAGACCTTCGCGCGCGTGACGCTCCCGAACATCCGCTGGGGGCTCGTCTACGGCGTGATCCTGTGCAACGCGCGCGCAATGGGCGAATTTGGCGCGGTCGCCGTCGTCTCCGGCCACATCCGCGGCCAGACCAACACGATGCCGCTGCACAGCGTAATTCTCTACAACGAGTACCAGTTCGCCGCGGCGTTCGCCGTCGCGTCGCTGCTGGCGCTCCTCGCGCTGGTCACGCTCGTCGTCAAGCTTGGGGTCGAGCGGCGCCATCTCGCGGCCGCTCGCATGAAGGAAGGGATGCCCGCATGAGCATCGAATTGAAGGGAGTATCGCGGCGCTTCGGTTCGTTCGTCGCCGTCGAAGGGGTCGACCTGTCGATCGCGAGCGGCGAGCTGCTCGCGCTGCTCGGCCCCTCGGGGTCGGGCAAGACGACGCTCCTTCGGATCATCGCGGGCCTCGAGTCGGCCGACACCGGCACCGTCGCCTTCCACGGCGAGGATGCCACCGGCACTCACGTCCGCGAGCGCCACGTCGGATTCGTGTTCCAGCACTACGCACTGTTCGGCCACATGACGATCTACGAGAACGTGGCGTTCGGCCTGCGCGTGAAGCCGCGCCGCGAGCGGCTGCCGGAGGCCGTGATCCGGAGCAAGGTGGGTGCGCTCCTCGAGCTCGTGCAGCTCTCCGGGCTCGCGCAGCGCTTCCCGCACCAGCTCTCGGGCGGCCAGCGCCAGCGCATCGCGCTCGCGCGCGCGCTCGCGGTCGAGCCGCGCGTGTTGCTGCTCGACGAGCCGTTCGGCGCCCTCGACGCTCGCGTCCGCCAGGAATTGCGGCGGTGGCTGCGGCGGCTGCACGACGACGTGCACGTGACCAGCGTGTTCGTGACGCACGACCAGGAAGAGGCGCTCGAGGTCGCCGACCGCGTCGTGGTCATGAACCACGGGCGCATCGAACAGGAAGGGTCGCCGGAGCATGTCTACGATCATCCGGCGACGCCGTTCGTGTTCGAGTTCCTCGGGCACGTCAATCGCCTTCCGCGCGCGGGACCGGCCAACGCGGATGCCTTTGCGCGGCCGCACGAGATCGAGGTCCTGGCCCGTCCCGGGCACGGGACCCTCGCCGCGCGGCTCATCCACGGCGCGACCGCTGGGCCGATGGCGCGGCTCGAGTTCGCGCTGGCCGACGGCGGCGCCACGGTGACGGTGGAAATCGACCGCGAACGCTGGAGCGCACTCGCGCTTTCGGAAGGGACCGTCGCTTACCTGAAGCCGACGCGCCTGCGCGCGTTTCCGAGCGCCGCCTAGGGCTTCGGCGCCCGGTGCCGACCGATCGCGAAGTGCTCGAGCCCGGCCGCGCGGACCAGCGCGGGGTCGTAGAGGTTGCGCCCGTCGAACACGAGCGGCTCCTTGAGCGCGCGCCTGAGCGCGTCGAAGTCCGGGCTGCGGAATTCCTTCCACTCGGTGACGACGACGAGCGCGTCGGCCCCGTCGACCGCCGCCATCGGCGTGGCCGCATAGCGGAGCGACGACCGCTCGCCGAACGCGCGCTTCGCCTCCGGCATCGCGACCGGGTCGTACGCCGTGACGCTCGCGCCGCGCGCCAGGAGCTCGTCGACGATGACGCGAGACGGCGCCTCGCGCATGTCGTCGGTGTTGGCCTTGAACGCAAGTCCCCACAGCGCGAAGCGGCGTCCGGCGAGGTCGGTGCCGAGCCGCGCGACGATCTTGTCGACCAGCACGTGCTTCTGCGCCTCGTTGACCGCCTCGACCGCGGCGAGGAGCCGAAGCGGCGTCCCGTGCACGTCGGCGGTGTGCTTGAGGGCCTTCACGTCCTTGGGAAAGCAGCTGCCGCCGTAGCCGACGCCCGGGTAGAGGAAATGCCAGCCGATGCGCGGGTCCGAGCCGATGCCCTGGCGTACCGACTCGATGTCGGCGCCAAGCCGGTCGGCGAGGTTGGCGAGTTCGTTCATGAACGAGATGCGCGTGGCGAGCATCGCGTTGGCCGCGTACTTGGTGAGCTCGGCGCTGCGCACGTCCATGACGATGATGCGCTCGTGGTTGCGCTGGAACGGCGCGTAGACGGCGCGCAGCAGATGCACGGCGCGCTCGTCGTCGGCGCCGATCACCACCCGGTCGGGTCGCATGAAGTCCTCGACCGCCGCGCCCTCCTTCAGGAACTCGGGGTTCGAGACGACCGCGTAGGGCACCTCGACGCCGCGGCGGACGAGCTCCTCGCGGATCGCCTCGCGCACGCGATCCGCCGTGCCGACCGGCACCGTCGACTTGTCGACGACGATCTTCCAGTCGGTCATGCGCCGGCCGATGTTGCGCGCCGCCGCGATGACGTACTTCATGTCGGCCGAGCCGTCCTCGTCGGGCGGCGTGCCGACCGCGATGAACTGCAGCGTGCCGTGGCGCACGGCGGCGTCGACGTCGGTCGTGAAATGGAGCCGGCCGGCCTCGACGTTGCGCCGGATCATCGCCTCGAGCCCCGGCTCGTGGATCGGCACGCCGCCCTCGTTCAGGATCGCGATCTTGCGTGCGTCGACGTCGAGGCACAGCACGTCGTTGCCGACCTCGGCGAGGCAGGTACCGGTGACCAGGCCGACGTAGCCCGTCCCGATCATCGTGACCTTCACGCCCCCACCCCTTCGATCGTGGCGTTGATCGCGTCGAGCGCGACGACCGGGTCGCTCGCCGCGGTGATCGGGCGGCCGATCACGAGGTAGTCGGCGCCCGCGACGAGCGCGTCGCGCGGCGTCATCACGCGCGCCTGATCCTGGACCGCGGTGCCGGCCGGGCGGATCCCCGGGGTGACGAGCCTGAAGGCCGGTCCGAGCGCGCGGCGCAGCTCCGGCGCCTCCCGCGCGGAGCACACGACGCCGTCGAGGCCCTGCGAATGCGCGAGGCGCGCCAGGCGCAGCACCTGCTGCTCGGGCGTCGCGTCGATGCCGATCGCCGCGAGGTCCGATGCGGAGAGGCTCGTCAGGACGGTTACGGCGATCAGCAACGGCCTGGGAATCCCCGCTTCCGACGCGGTGCGCGTCACCGCGTCGCGCGCGGCGGCCAGCATCGCCGGGCCGCCGGACGCGTGCACGTTGAGCATCCAAACGCCGAGCCGCGTCGCCGCCGCGCAGGCTTGCGCGACGGTGTTCGGGATGTCGTGGAACTTGAGGTCGAGGAACACGCGAAAGCCGAGCCGCACCAGCTCGCGCACCAACCCGGCCTCCGCCGAGGTGAACAGCTCCTTGCCGACCTTGAGCGCGCAATCCGACGGGTCGAGGCGCGCGGCCAGCGCGAGTGCCGGCGCGACGTCGGGAAAGTCGAGAGCGACGATGACGCGGGGCGCGTCCCTCGTGGTATGCCCCGCCGTCATGCGAACCCCTCCGGCGTCTCGGTCCGTCGCGGCGAATACGTCTCCCACTTCTGGCAACCCGGGCAGCGCCAGTAGTACTGCCGCGCCCGGAAGCCGCATTGCTCGCAGCGGTACATGCCGAGGCGCTTGATGTGCTGGTTGACCAGGTTGCGCACGAGCTCGAGGTCGTGGCGACGCTCCGGCGGCGCCGCGTGGATCTGCGCCTCGAGCAGCCGGTCGAGCCCGAGCAGCGTCGGATTGCGGCTGAGCTCGTCCTTGATCAGCGCCGCGGCGGCGTCGGCGCCCTCGCTCTCCAGCGTCAGCGAGAACAGCGCATTCAGGAGGTCGAGCGACGGCGACTGTTCCTGCCAGGCGCGCAGCAGGCGCAAGGCGCGCGGGCGCTCGCCCAGCCTGCGGCAGGCGTCGGCGACGCGATCGGCGACGAGCGCGAGGAACGCCGCGTTCTGCGTCTCGATGCGCTGCCACGCCTCGAGCGCCGCGGCCGGGTCCTCCTGCTGCATCGCGAGGTCGCCGGCGATCAGGTTCGCGCGCGCGCAACCGCGGTGGACGGCGAGCGCCTGATCGATCTCCGCGCGCGCGGTCGCCGGATCGGAACGCAGCAGCGCCGCCTGCGCGAGCTCGCAGTGGTATTGCGCGATCTCGCGGAACGCCGGCGTGCGGTTGATCTCGGCGACGCGCCCGGTCACCTCGATCGCCTTCGCCCAGTCCTTCTCCTGCTCGTAGATCGAGATCAGGTGGGCGAGCGACTGCGTCTCGTAGGGCGTGCCGGTGAGCTTCGCGAACAGCTGCTCGGCACGGTCGAGCATGCCGGCGCGCAGGAAATCCTGCGCGAGCTCGTAGCTCGCCAGCGTGCGCCGGTCCGCCGGCAGGTCGGAGCGGTCGAGCAGGTTCTGGTGCATGCGGATCGCTCGCTCGATCTCGCCCTGGCGACGGAACAGGTTGCCGAGCGCGAAGTGCAGGTCGACGGTCTGCGGGTCGACCTTCACGACCTCGATGAACGACTCGATCGCCTTGTCCGGCTGCTCGTTCAGCAGGAAGTTGAGTCCGCGGAAGTACGAGAGCGGCAGCGCGCGCGACTCGGTTAGAAGGTGCTTGATGTCGATGCGCGCGGCGATCCAGCCGAGCGCGAAGAACACCGCCGGGATCGGCAGCAGCCACCACAGGTCGAAATCCATGCCGGAACGACGCTAGCCGATGCCGAACGGCGGCTGGCCGGTCGACGACATCGTGGGTCCGGGGATCGCCCCGTGCGGCGCCGGCGGCAGCGGCTCGCGCGCCACCTCGCGGCGCATGCGCTTCAGCTGGCGCCTGAGGCGGACGTTCCGCAACGCGCCGGCGGTGAGGCCGAGCGCGATGCCCGCGACGAACACGACCAGCACGACGAACACGAGCGGCGCCTGCCAGGTCGCCACGCGGAAGAAGCGCAGCGTCACCGGGTCGGCGTTGTCGAGCGACAGGAACAGGAGCGCGACGAACACCGCGCCGCCGACGAGCCAGCGCACGACTCCCATCATCGCCGGCGCTGCCGCGTCGCCACGGGGGCGTCGCGCCCCCGCCTCACGGCGCCTTCTTGAAGTCGACGCGCTCGCGCAGCTCCTTGCCGGCCTTGAAGTGGGGCACGCGCTTCTCGGGCACGTGCACCTTCTCGCCGGACTTGGGGTTGCGGCCGGTGCGCGGCGGCCGATGGTTCAGGCCGAAGCTGCCGAACCCGCGGATCTCGATGCGCTCCCCTTTCGCGAGGCTCTCGGCCATCGCGTCGAGGATCATCTTGACCGCGAGCTCGGCGTCCTTGGCGACCAGCTGCGGAAACTGAGCCGCCAGGCGGTCGATCAGCTCCGATTTGGTCATCGGCATCGGCCCTTCCGGTCAGCCGTTGGACTTGCTGTCGTGCAGCTTCGCCTTGAGCAGCGCGCCGAGATTGGTCGTGCCCGTGTTGGCGCCCGAATTCTCCTGCGTGATGCGGTTCATGGCGTCGCTCTCGTCGGCCTGGTCCTTCTGCTTGATCGACAGGTTGATGCCGCGGTTCTTGCGGTCGACGTTGATGATCATCGCCGTCACCTTTTCGCCTTCGCGCAGGTGCTGGCGGATATCCTCGACGCGGTCGCGCGCCACCTCGGAGGCCCGCAGATAGCCTTCGACCTCGCCGCTGCCCAGCGCGATGACCGCGCCTTTCGCGTCCATGCTCTTGACCGTGCCCTGGACGATCGCGCCCTTGTCGTGCAACGCGACGAAGTTGGAGAACGGGTCGCCCTCGAGCTGCTTGATGCCGAGCGAGATGCGCTCGCGCTCGACGTCGATCGCGAGCACCACCGCGTCCACGTCCTGCCCCTTCTTGTAGTCGCGCACCGCCTGCTCGCCGGCCGCGGTCCACGACAGGTCGGACAGGTGGACGAGGCCGTCGATGCCGCCGGGCAGGCCCACGAACACGCCGAAGTCGGTGATCGACTTGATCGTGCCGTGCACCTTGTCGCCCTTCTTGTGGTTCATCGAGAACTCGTCCCACGGGTTGGGCATGCACTGCTTCATGCCGAGCGAGATGCGGCGGCGGTCCTCGTCGATCTCGAGGATCATCACCTCGACCTCGTCGCCGAGCTGCACGACCTTGGTCGGGTGGATGTTCTTGTTGGTCCAGTCCATCTCGGAGACGTGCACCAGGCCCTCGATCCCCGACTCGATCTCGACGAACGCGCCGTAGTCGGTGATGTTGGTGACCTTGCCGAACAGACGCGTGCCCGGCGGGTAGCGGCGCGACAGGCCGACCCACGGGTCCTCGCCGAGCTGCTTCAGCCCCAGCGAGACGCGGTTCTTCTCCTGGTCGAACTTGAGGACCTTCGCAGTCACCTCGTCGCCGACCGACAGGACCTCGGAAGGATGCTTGACGCGGCGCCAGGCGAGGTCGGTGATGTGCAGCAGGCCGTCGATGCCGCCCAGGTCGACGAACGCGCCGTAGTCGGTGATGTTCTTGACGATGCCCTTGACGATCGCGCCCTCGGACAGCGTCGCCAGCAGCTTCTCGCGCACCTCGCCCTGGCTCTCCTCGAGCACGGCGCGGCGCGACACGACCACGTTGTTGCGCTTGCGGTCGAGCTTGATCACCTTGAAGTCGAGCTGCTTGTTCTCGAACGGCGAGGTGTCCTTGATCGGGCGGATGTCGACGAGCGAGCCGGGCAGGAACGCGCGGATGCCGTTGATCATGACGGTCAGGCCGCCCTTGACCTTGCTGGTCACCAGGCCCTGAACGATCGAGCCCTGCTCCATCGAATGCTCGAGGTCGTGCCACGCCTTGAGGCGCTTGGCCTTGTCGCGGGACAGGCGCGTGGTGCCGTAGCCGTCCTCGATCGACTCGATCGCGACGGTGACGAAGTCGCCGGGCTTGACCTCGACTTCGCCGTTGTCGTTCTTGAACTCCTCGATCGGAATGAACGATTCCGACTTGAGGCCCGCGTTGACGACGACGACGTTGTAGTCGACGCGCGTGACCTCCGCGGTGATGAGCTCGCCCTGCCGCATCTCCTGGCGCGCGAGCGATTCCTCGAACAGCGCGGCGAAGTTCTCGACGGGAGTGGAGCCGGACATCTGGGTGGCAGTCGCCATGGGGTTGGCCTCTTCGTTGCTACCGCACCGGGCGAGAACCCTGTATCTCGCCGGCCGCGGGCTGGTGGACGGAAGCGCTCGTGCGCACGCCGGCTGGTAGCGTCCGCGCGAGCGACCCTTTGCAAAAAACGCGTCGGGCCGCTGCTCCCGCGGATTCAGCGCTGCGGCGAATGCCCGGAGCGATGAAACCGTTCGAGAACAAAGGCGACCGCCGCGTCGATCGTCAGGTCGGTCGTATCCAGGATGACCGCGTCGCCGGCGGGCCTGAGCGGCGCCGCCGCTCGTTCCCCGTCACGCGCATCGCGCATCCGGATTTCATGCAAAAGACCCTCGATGTTAGCCGATATTCCTTTTTCGATCAACTGTTTATACCGGCGCTCCGCGCGGGCCTCGGGCGTGGCCGTCACGAACACCTTAGTCGCCGCATCGGGGAAGAGCACGGTGCCCATGTCGCGACCGTCCGCCACCAGCCCCGGGGCACGCCGAAAGGCCCTTTGGCGATCGATTAACGCCCGCCGGACGGAGGGGTGCACGGCGACCCGGGAGGCCACCTCCGAGACGGCTTCCTCGCGGATCTCCCGGGTGACGTCATCCCCGGACAACAGGACGCGGCCGGGCTCGAACCGCACCTCCAGGCTCGCGGCGAGCCGGCCCAGGGCCGCCGCGTCGTCGACCGGCACGCCGGTCCGCAGGGCTGCAAGGGCCACCAGCCGGTAGAGAGCCCCGCTGTCGAGCAGGTGGAAGCCGAGCGCCTGGGCGACTCGCGCCGCGACCGTCCCTTTCCCGGAGGCAGCCGGGCCGTCGATAGCGATCACCGGCACGGTCATCGCGGTCAAGCCTTGGGCCGCCCCGGCGCTGCGGGCGCGGGAGCGACCAGCCGGCCAAAGGCCTCGAAGTACGCCGGGAAGGTCTTGCCGACGCACGCCGGGTCGCGGATCGTCACCGGCACCCCCAGCAGCGCGACGAGCGAGAAGCACATCGCCATCCGGTGGTCGTCGTAGGTATCGATCACGGCTCGCCTGGGCTTTCGCAGCGGATGCACGGTGAGGCGGTCGGCGCCTTCCTCGACCTTCGCACCGACCTTGCGGAGCTCGGTCGCCATCGCGGCGATGCGGTCGGTCTCCTTGACGCGCCAGCTCGCGATCCCGGTGAGCGTGGTCGGCGCCGTGGCCGCGAGCGCGGTCATGGCGAGCGTCATCGCGGCGTCGGGAATCATCGTGCAGTCGAGCGTGCCGCCGGCGAGCGGCCGGCCGGCGCGCGCCTCGATCCAGCCGGGACCGAAGCGCACGTCGGCACCGAGGCGGGCGAGCACGTCAGCAAAGGCCACGTCGCCCTGGATCGCGTCGCGCCCCACGCCGCTCACGCGCACCGGTCCGCCGCCCAATGCGCCAGCCGCAAGGAAATACGATGCCGACGACGCGTCGCCTTCGACCATCACACGGCCGGGGCTCGTGTAGCGGGCGCCCGCCGGGACGACGAAGGTGGACGCGTCGGGGGTCGCGACTGCGACGCCGAAGCGCTTCATCAAGCGCGTCGTGATCTCGACGTACGGCCGCGAGACCAGCGGCGTCGTGACCTCGATGCGCGTCGCGGCCTGTGCCGAGCCGTGCGCCAGGGGCAACGCCATCAGCAACGCGGAGAGGTACTGGCTCGACACGTCGCCGCGGATCGGCACGCTGCCGCCGGCCTTGGCGCCCGTGCCGCCGATCGCGAGCGGCGGAAAGCCGTCCTTGCCGACGTAGCGCACCTTCGCGCCGGTGGCGCGCAGCGCATCGACGAGGTCGCGGATCGGTCGCTCGCGCATTCGCGCGACGCCGTCGAGCACGTAATCGCCGCCGAGCGTCGCGAGCACCGCGGTCAGCGGACGAAACGCGGTGCCCGCGTTGCCCAGCGCGAGCCTGGCTGACCGCTTGCGAAACGCGCCGCCGCTGCCCTCGACCGTCGCGCGCCGAGCGTCGGGGTCGTGCTCGAAGCGCACGCCCAGCGCCTCCAGCGCCTCCAGCATCCGCTGCGTATCGTCGCTGTCGAGCACGCCGTCGACGATCGTCGTGCCTTGCGCGAGCGCCGCGATGAGCAGCACGCGGTTGCTGATGCTCTTGGAGCCGGGCAGCGCGACCACGCCCTCGGCGTGCGCGATCGGCGCCAGCGTCAGGTCGGGCGAGGCCATCGGCTAGCGGTCGACCGGCTTGGGTGCGCCCGCGCCGGCCTGCCAGCGCCGCCTGGCGTCGCTCGCCTGCGCGAACACGCGCTCGAGCGCCGCGCCGTCACCGGAGTCGATCGCGGCGGCGAGCGTGGCGAGCAGCTCGCGATAGTCGCGCAGCGCCGCCGAGAGCGCTCCGCGGTTGGCGAGCGCGATGTCCCGCCACATCTCCGGCGAACTGCCGGCGATGCGGGTGAAGTCGCGAAAGCCGCTCGCCGCATGGGCGAACAGGTCCGCGGCGTCGGGCCGCGCGGCGAGCTGCGCCACCAGCGCGAAGGCAAGCACGTGCGGGAGGTGCGACACCGCCGCGAAGATGCGGTCGTGCTGCGCGGGCTCGAGCTCGATCACGCGCGCGCCGCAGCGCTCCCACAGAGCGCGCACCGTCGCGAGCGCGTCCGGGGCGGTCTCGCGAAGCGGCGTGACGACCGTGGTGCGATCGCGGAACAGCGTCGGGAAGGCGGACGCCGCGCCCGAATGCTCGGTGCCCGCGATCGGGTGCGCCGGAACGAAGCGCGCCAGTCGCGCGCCGAACGCGTCCCGCGCCGCGGCGACCACGTCCTCCTTGGTGCTGCCCGCGTCGGTGACGACGGTCGACGGCCCCATGGCGCTCGCGATGCGGGCGAGGACCGGCGCGATCTGCGCGACCGGCGTGGCCACCAGCACGACATCCGCGTCGCGCAGCTCGGTGCCCCACGGCTCGTCCAGCGCGTACGCGCGATCGACGATGCCGCGCGAGAGCGCCTCGTCGAGGTTGGCTCGCGTGCGGCCGACGCCCACCACGTCGTGCGCCGCGCCGTGCGCCTTGAGCGCGAGCGCGCACGAGCCGCCGATCAGGCCAACGCCGACGACGATCAGTTTCATGGCGCGCGGCCTGGTGGCGAACGGGTCACGCCGCGTGGCGGCTGCGGCCGAGCGCCTGGGCGAGCGCGGCGAGGAAGCGCTCGTTCTCCGCCGGCAGGCCGACGGTGATGCGCAGCCACTCGGGCAGCCCGTAGCCGGCGACCGGGCGGACGATCACGCCGCGCCGCAGGAGCTCGCCGTACACGCGCGCGGCATCGCCGACACGCGCGAGGATGAAGTTGCCGTGCGACGGCAGCGTCGCGATGCCGAGCGCCGCGAGCCCGTCCTCGAGCGAGCGCATCCCCTCGCGGTTGAGCCGCGCGCTTTCGTCGACGTAGCCGGTGTCGGCGAGCGCCGCGATGGCGGCGGCCTGCGCGAGCGCGTTCACGTTGAACGGCTGGCGCACGCGGTTGAGCAGGTCGGCGACCGACGCGTCCATCACGCCGTAGCCGATCCGCAACGCCGCGAGGCCGTAGGCCTTCGAGAACGTCCGCGACACCACGAGGTTGGGATGGCGGCCGAGCCATGCGATCGACGTCGAGCGGTCGGCGTCGTCGAGGTACTCGTCGTAGGCCTCGTCCAGCACGACGATCACGTCGCGGGGCACCGCGGCGACGAAGGCCTCGACGCGCCCGCCGGGCAGCCAGGTGCCGGTCGGATTGTTGGGATTCGCGACGAACACGACGCGGGTGCGCGGCGTGATCGCGCGGAGCATCGCGTCGAGGTCGTGCCCGTAATCGCGCGCCGGCACCTCGATGCCGGTCGCGCCGCGCGCCTTGGTCGCGAGCGGATACACGGCGAACGCGTGCTGCGCGTAGATCGCCTGGTCGCCCGGCGTCAGGAACGCCTGCGAGACCAGCTCGAGCACGTCGTTGCTGCCATTGCCGAGCACGATGCGCTCGGGGCCGACGCCGAGGTGCAGCGCCAGCGCCGCACGCAACGCGAAGCCGTTGCCGTCGGGATAGCGCGTGATGTCGGCGGCGGCGGACGCGATCGCACCCAGCGCCCGGGGGCTCGGCCCGCGCGGGTTCTCGTTGGACGCGAGCTTGACGATCGTCGACGCGTCGAGGCCGAGCTCGCGCGCGAGCTCCTCGATCGGCTTGCCGGGCACGTAGGGCGCGATGTCGCGCACCCACTCGGGCGCGCGAGCCGCTGCATCCCGGGTCGTGGGCGCCGCCATCAGGGTTCGCGCGCCGCGGGGTACGAGCCCAGGAGCTTGAGGAACGGCACGCGCTGCCCGAGCTCGGCCAGCGCCGCGGCGACCGGCGCATCGTCGCGGTGGCCGGTCACGTCGATGTAGAACAGGTACTCCCACAGTCCGGTGCGCGCCGGGCGCGACTCGAAGCGCGTCATCGACACGCCGTGCCTCGCCAGCGGCTCGAGCAGCGCGTGCACCGCGCCGGGACGGTTGGGGGTCGACATGACGAGCGAGGTCTCGTCGCGTCCCGACGCGGCGACCTGCTGGCGGCCGAGCACCCAGAAGCGCGTCGTGTTGTTGGGCTCGTCCTCGACGTGCGGCGCGAGCACCGGCAGCGCGTAGATCCGTCCCGCGATGTCGCCGGCGATCGCCGCGGCGCCGGGTTCGGCCGCGGCCAGCTTCGCCGCCTCGGCATTGCTCGCGGCGACGACGCGCGGCACCGCGGGGAGGTGGCGCGAGAGCCATTGCACGCATTGCGCGAACGACTGCGCGTGCGAGTAGACGCGCTTGACGTCGGCGAGCGAGGCCGCGCGCGAGAGCAGGTTCTGCTGCACGCGAAGCTTCACCTCGCCCACCACCGCGAGATCCGTGGCGACCATCAGGTCGAGCGTGCGCCCGACGGCACCCTCGGTCGAGTTCTCGACCGGCACGACCGCGTAGTCGGTGCGTCCCGCTTCGGCGGCGCGGAACACCTCGTCGATCGACGACTCGGGCACGCCATCGACGAACGTCCCGAAGTGGCGCTCGACCGCCGCGTGCGAGAACGTGCCGGCCGGGCCGAGGTAGGCGATCTTGAGCGGCCGCTCGAGCGCGAGGCAGGCCGACATGATCTGGCGAAACAGGAGCGCGACCGCGTCGTCGGAAAGCGGTCCCGGATTCTCGGCGGCGATGCGCGCGAGCACGCGGGCCTCGCGCTCGGGTCGGTACGCCGGCGCACCCGAGCCTTCCTTGAGCTTGCCGATCGCCTGCGCCCGGCGCGCGCGCTCGGCCAGCCGCGCGAGGATCTCGCGGTCGAGCTTGTCGATCGCGTCGCGATGCGCGGCGAGCTCGGGGTCGCGGTCGTCGTCGGCCATGAGCGCTTCAGCGCGCTGGCGGCGCGTCCGGCGCGCGCGGCATCACTCGACTTCCTCGTCGCGCTCGACCACGCGCTCGAGGCCGGCGAGCTTTTCGCCCTCGGACAGGTTGATCAGCGTGACGCCCTGGGTCGAACGGCTCATCTCGCGGATCGACTTGACCGTGGTGCGGATCAGGACGCCGCCGGTCGAGATCAGGATGACCTCGTCGTCGTTGGACACCAGCGCGGCCACCACGACCTTGCCGTTGCGCTCGGTCTGCTGGATCGCGATCATCCCCTTGGTGCCGCGGCCGTGGCGCGTGTGCTCGACGATCGGCGTGCGCTTGCCGTAGCCGTTCTCGGTCGCGGTGAGCACCGACTGGTTCTCGTCCTCGGCGACCAGGAGGGCGATCACCTTCTGCCCCTTGTCGAGCGACATGCCCTTGACGCCGTGCGCGTTGCGGCCCATCGGCCGCACGTCGTTCTCGTCGAAGCGCACCGCCTTGCCGCCGGAGCTGAACAGCATCACGTCGTGCTTGCCGTCGGTGAGCGCGACGCCGATCAGGCGGTCGCCATCGGCGAGGTCCACCGCGATGATCCCGGACGGGCGCGGCCGCGAGAAGTCGGCGAGCGGCGTCTTCTTCACCGTGCCCATCGCCGTGGCCATGAACACGTACTGCGTCTCGGTGAACTCCTTGACCGGCAGGATCGCGGTGATCTTCTCGTTGTCGGCGAGCGGCACCAGGTTGACGATCGGCTTGCCGCGCGACGCGCGGCTGCCCTGCGGCACGTTGTAGACCTTGAGCCAGTAGACGCGGCCGCGGTTGGAGAAACACAGGATGAAGTCGTGCGTGTTCGCCATGAACATGCGCTCGACGAAATCGTCCTCCTTGGTCGCGGTCGCCTGCTTGCCGCGGCCGCCGCGCCGCTGCGCGCGGTATTCGTCGACCGGCTGCGCCTTCATGTAGCCGCCGTGCGACATCGTGACGACCATGTCCTGCGGCGCGATCAGGTCCTCGATCGACAGGTCCTCGCCCTGCGCCACGATCTCCGAGCGGCGTGTGTCGCCGAATTCGTCGCGGATCGCCTTCAGCTCGTCGCCGACGATGGTGGTCACGCGCTCGGGCTTCGCGAGGACGTCGATCAGGTCGGCGATCAGGTCCATCACGTCGCGGTACTCGCTGGTGATCTTGTCCTGCTCGAGGCCGGTGAGGCGCTGCAGCCGCAGCTCGAGGATCGCCTGCGCCTGCGCGTCGGAGAGCCGGTAGCCCTCGGGCGTCGCGCCGAAGCCTGGCGGCAGCCCCTCGGGCCGCGCCTGGTCGGCGATCGCGCGCTTCAGCATCTCGTCGACCACGGCGCTGCGCCACGCGCGCGCCATCAGCGCGACCTTCGCCTCGGGCGGCGTCGGCGACGCCTTGATCAGCGCGATCATCTCGTCGACGTTGGCGAGCGCGACGGCGAGGCCTTCCAGGATGTGCCCGCGTTCGCGCGCCTTGCGGAGCTCGAAGCGCGTGCGGCGCACGACCACCTCGCGCCGGTGCTGCAGGAAGAACTCGATGAACTGCTTGAGGTCGAGCAGCCGCGGCTGGTTGTCCACCAGCGCGACCATGTTCATGCCGAAGCTGTCCTGCAGCTGCGTGAGCTTGTAGAGGTTGTTGAGGATGATCTCGGGCACCTCGCCGCGCTTGAGCTCGATCACCACGCGCATGCCTGATTTGTCCGACTCGTCGCGGAGATCCGATATCCCGTCGAGCTTCTTGTCGCGGACCAGCTCGCCGATGCGCACCAGCAGGTTCGCCTTGTTCACCTGGTACGGGATCTCGTCGACGATGATCGCCTGGCGGTTGCCCTTGTCGAGGTCCTCGATGTGCGTGCGCGCGCGGATCACGACGCGGCCGCGGCCGGTGCGGTAGCCCTCGCGCACCCCCTCGAGGCCGTAGATGATGCCGGCGGTCGGGAAGTCCGGCGCCGGGATGATGTCCATCAGCTCGTCGACGCTGATCTCTCGGTTGGCAAGCACCGCGAGGCAGCCGGCGATCGTCTCGGTCAGGTTGTGCGGCGGGATGTTGGTCGCCATGCCGACCGCGATGCCCGAGCTGCCGTTGACCAGAAGGTTGGGCAGGCGCGAAGGCAGGACCGAGGGCTCCTCCTCCTTGCCGTCGTAATTCGGGACGAAATCGACGGTTTCCTTGTCGATGTCCGCCGTGAGCTCGTTGGCGATCTTTTGCAGCCGGCACTCGGTGTAGCGCATCGCCGCCGGGTTGTCGCCGTCGACGGAGCCGAAGTTGCCCTGGCCGTCGATCAGCGGGTAGCGCAGGCTGAAGTCCTGCGCCATGCGCACCAGCGTGTCGTAGATCGCCATGTCGCCGTGCGGGTGATACTTGCCCATCACGTCGCCGACGACGCGCGCGCACTTCACGTAGGGACGGTTGAAGACGATGTTGGATTCGGCCATCGCGTACAGGACGCGGCGGTGCACCGGCTTGAGCCCGTCGCGCACGTCCGGGAGCGCGCGCCCCACGATCACGCTCATCGCGTAATCCAGGTAGGACTGCTTCATCTCGTCTTCTAGGTTGACGTACAGGAGTTCGCGCGCGATTTCGGCCATGGAATCCGCTTAAAATTTGGCCTCGTTCGAGGCGGTGTTGGGACCGGTCCGGGACCGGCCAGATATGACAGGAAATAATAACACGAACAGGGCTTAAGACGCCTTCCTGGGCACTGTCTTGATG
>DATLIR010000252.1:0-8859 GCA_035539315.1 Casimicrobiaceae bacterium | reverse complement strand
CGGGCTGCGGCACCAGCACGGCGTTCGGCTCGTAGAGCGCGAGCAGCGCGTCCATGTCCCCGGCGATGAAATGGCGCTGGAACTGCGCATGCAATTCCTCGGGCGTGCGTGCGGACATCGGGGCCTCCTCTCGTCGGCGATGGCAGCGCGCCGGCCGTGCTCGTGCGGTTCGCTCGTCGGCCCGCTTGCTAGCGGCGCGCCGCGATCCAGGCGTCGACTTGCTCGTCGAGGACCTCGAGCGGCAGCGACCCGCTGCCGAGCACCACGTCGTGGAAGGCCTTCTCCGCATCGGCGTCGAAGCGGGGTCCGAACGCCTTCTCCGCCCGCTCGCGCGCCGCACGGATGCGCAGCATGCCGACCTTGTACGCGCACGCCTGACCGGGCTCGACGATGTAGCGCTCGACCTCGGTGACCACGTCGCTTTCCGCCATGCCGGTCTCTTCCCGCATGTAGGCGATCGCTTGCTCGCGCGTCCAGCGCTTGTAGTGGATGCCGGTGTCGACGACGAGGCGCACCGCGCGAAACATCTCGGCCTGCAGCCGGCCGAGATCGCCGAACGGGTCGTCCCGGTAGAACCCCAGCTCGACGCCCAGCCACTCGGCGTAGAGCGCCCAGCCCTCGGCGTAGGCGGTGAAAGGCACCACCCGCCTGAAGGTCGGCCCTCCCTTCTGCTCCTGCGCCAGCGCCAACTGGAAGTGATGGCCGGGCACACCCTCGTGCATGGCGAGCGTCCGCATGGCGAACCTGGGCATCTCCTTCATGTCGCGAAGATTGGCGAAGAAGACGCCGGGGCGCGTGCCGTCGAGCGCGGGCGGGATGTAGTACGCGCCCGGCGCGTTGGCCTCCTTGAACGCGGGCACGCGCCGCACCTCGATGGGCGCCTTGGGGACGAGACCGACGATCCTGCGCGAGCGGACGAGCTGGTCGTCGATCATCGTCGCGTAGTCGGCGAGCGCGGCCTTGCGGCCGTCGTCGTCGTTCGGGTAGAGGAAGCGCGGGTCTTCGGCCAGCCGCGACAGGGCCCGGGCAGGCGTCTCTCCGGGCGCGAGCTGCGCCTGCGCGACGAGGATCGACGTCATCTCCGCTTCGATGCGCGCCACCTCGGCGAGGCCGAGGTCGTGCACCTCCTGCGGCGTCATCCGCGTCGTGGTCTGGCTGCGCAGGCGGTAGGCGTAGTACGCGTCGCCGTCGGGAAGCTTCCAGACGCCGTCGTCGGTCGTCGCCCGCGCGAGCTGTCCTTCGAAGAACGCAATGAGCTTGCGGTAGGCCGGCAGCACGACGCGCTCGATCGCGTCGACGCAGCTCGCTTCCAATGCTTTCCTGTCGGCCGCCGCCAGCTCGGGCAGGGCCTCGACCTTGGTGGCGAAGTTCTTGACCAGCGGATTCTCGACCGCCGGCGTGCCGGCGAAGCCGCGCATCTCGGCCAGCACGCGCTCGATCACGAAACGCGGCGGCACCACGCCCCTCTGCTCGCGCAGCGCGAGCCCCTCGAGCTGCTGGTCGAACTTGCGGCCCACCTCGCCGAGCCGCGCGAGGTAGTCCTCGGCGCCGCGCCGGTCGGCGATGCGGTGCTGCGTGATCAGGAAGGCCGGCGTCTCGCTCTGCATGCCGAAGTGCTGGCTGACCGGATAGTCGTGGAAACGGAACCGCTCGCCCTCGAGCAGGCTCTCGATGAACCAGGCGAGGATGCGCGTGGACAGCCGCTGCTCCGGCGTCTGCGTCGCGACGTCGTAGGCCTTCAGGTCCGCGAGGTACCCGTGCCACTGCGCGAAGTCGCGCTCGACCTTGGCGATCGAGACGTGGTCGAGATGGGCGTTGTGGCGGCGATAGCCGAACTGCTCGGCGATGCCGATCGTGGTCAGGAGCTCCGGGTTCTCCAGGGCGAAGGTGACGAAGGCCTTCTCGTAGAACAGGTCGAGGCTGAAAGGCCGGAACCAGATGAGGTTGACCACCCATACGGTGCCGGCGAGCAAGGCAACGGCGAGCAGCGCGCCAACGATCCTGCGGAGGGTCCTGAACATCGCGGAAGGGTACACGACCGGGTCGCGTCGGCGAGCCGAGCTTACGCGCGAAATTCCTGCCGGACCTCCCTGCCCTAGGCTCGCAGCTCGATCACAGGCACCCGCTCGCGCAATCGCGCGACGAGCGCCGCGCCGATGCCCGCACCGTGCGGCGCCGCGGCGACCAGCCCGGCATCGGCACAGCCGGCCGGGCGGAACCGCTGCAGCACCCAGCGCCGCACGCCGAGCGACGCGAGCTCGTCGGCGAGCCGCAGCAACGCCGCGTCGTCCAGCAGCCCCGGATGCACGGTCGTGCGGATCTCGTGAGGCACGCCCGAGTCCAGGAGCAGGCGCAGGCTCGTCATCGCGATGTAGCCGCTTCGCGCGGCATGCGTGATCGACGGCGCGTCGCGCGCAGCGGCCTTCATGTCGAAGCCCACCCAATCCGCGCAAGGCAACGCTTCGGCCAACCGGCGCGGCGACACGCCCGCCGTGTGCAAGCCGACCGCGAAGCCGAGCGCCTTCACGACTCGCATCGCGGCCGGCAGCGCGGCCTGCGCCGTCGGCTCGCCGCCAGAGAACACCACGGCGTCGAGCAGCCCGATGCGCGAGCGCAACCACGCGGCGAATTCATCGAAGGTCGGCGCATCGACCGGCGCGCTCGCTTGCAGGTGCGCGTTGTGGCAATACGCACATCGCCACGGGCAGCCCTGCACGAACGCGACCGCCGCGAGCTTGCCCGGCCAGTCGACCGTCGAGAACGGCGTGACGCCGCCGAGACGCAGCGACGCGGCGCGCGCCGGAGGAACGCGAGGCTTCCCGCGGACCGTCGGCGGCGCGTCGATCAGAGGTGAGGCTGCGCGCATGCCTCGCGGAAGAAGCGGCGCTCGGCGTGCTCGCCCTTCTTGCCGATGTTGAACGACGCGACCGGGCGGTGGTAGCCCATCACGCGCGTCCACACCTCGCAGCGCTGGCGCTCGTCGTCGGTCAGCGTCACGGCCGCCTCGGCGAGGCGGTGGGCGTCGGTCATGTCGTTCATGGCTCCTCCTGTCGGTGGGATCGCGCGGGTCTCACGCGGCGAGCTTGCGGCGCTTCTCCTCGAGCCGCTGGTCGTCGCACGCCGGGCAGAACTCGTGCTCACCGGCGAGGTAGCCGTGCGACGGGCAGATCGAGAACGTCGGCGTCACGGTGATGTAGGGCAGGCGGAAGCGCTCGAGCGCGCGGCGCACCAGGAGCTTGCAGGCGTCCGCCGAGCTGACGCGCTCGTTCATGTACAGGTGCAGCACGGTGCCGCCGGTGTACTTCGACTGCAACTCCTCCTGGCGCGCGAGCGCCTCGAACGGGTCGTCGGTGAAGCCGACCGGCAGCTGCGAGCTGTTGGTGTAGTACGGCGTCGCGGCCGTCCCCGCCTGCAGGATGCCGGGCCAACGCTTGCGGTCCTCCTTGGCGAACCGGTAGGTCGTGCCTTCCGCCGGCGTTGCCTCGAGGTTGTACATGTGGCCGGTCTCCTCCTGGAAGCCGCGGATGCGCGTGCGCAGGTGGTCGAGCAGCCGCACCGCGAGCGCATGGCCCGCCGGCGTCGTGATGTCGTCGGCACCGCCGGTGAAGTTGCGGACCATCTCGTTGATGCCGTTGACGCCGATGGTCGAGAAATGGTTGCGCAGCGTACCGAGCCAGCGCTTGGTGTAGGGAAACAGGCCCTGGTCGATCAGCCGCTGGATCACCTTGCGCTTGACCTCGAGGCTGTCGCGCGCCCAGCCGAGCAGCTCGTCGAGCCGCGCGAAGAGCGCGCGCTCGTTGCCGGCGTGGAGGTGGCCCAGGCGAGCGCAATTGATCGTCACGACGCCGAGCGACCCGGTCTGCTCGGCGCTGCCGAAGAGGCCGTTGCCGCGCTTCAGGAGCTCGGTCAGGTCGAGCTGCAGCCGGCAGCACATCGAGCGGATCTGGTGCGGCTTGAGTTCCGAGTTCACGAAATTCTGGAAGTACGGCAATCCGTACTTCGCCGTCATCGCGAACAAGAGCTCGCAGTTCGGGTGGTCCCAGTCGAACTCGGGCGTGATGTTGTACGTCGGGATGGGGAACGTGAACACGCGCCCCTTCGCGTCGCCCTCGGTCATCACCTCGATGTAGGCGCGGTTGATCATGTCCATCTCGGCCTCGAGCTCGCCGTAGGTGAACGGCTGCTCGACGCCGCCGATCACCGGCACCTGCTCGCGCAGATCGTCGGGGCACGTCCAGTCGAACGTCAGGTTGGTGAACGGCGTCTGCGTGCCCCAGCGCGATGGGACGTTGAGGTTGTAGATGAGCTCCTGCACGCACTGCTTGACCTCGCCGTAGGCCATCGCGTCGGCGCGGACGTACGGCGCCATGTAGGTGTCGAACGAGGAGAACGCCTGCGCGCCGGCCCACTCGTTCTGCAGCGTGCCGAGGAAGTTGACGATCTGGCCGACTGCGCTCGACATGTGCTTCGGCGGCCCGGCCTCGACCTTGCCCGGCACGCCGTTCAGCCCCTCGAACAGCAGCCGGCGCAGCGACCAGCCGGCGCAGTAGCCGGCGAGCATGTCGAGGTCGTGGATATGGACGTCGCCTTCGCGGTGCGCGCGACCGATCTCCGGATCGTAGACGTGCGACAGCCAGTAGTTGGCGACGACCTTGCCGGAGACGTTGAGGATCAGGCCGCCGAGCGAGTAGCCCTGGTTGGCGTTGGCGTTGACGCGCCAGTCGCGCTGCTCGAGGTACTCGTCGATCGAGGCCGCGACGTCGACCAGCGTCTTCTTGCCCTCGCGCAGCCGGGCGTGGCGCTCGCGGTGCACGATGTACGCGCGCGCGGTGTCGAACCACCCGGACGCCGCGAGGGTGCGCTCGACGGCGTCCTGGATCGACTCGATGCCCGGATCGCCGCGGTCGTCGCGCAGCGCGAGCGCGAGCCCCACCGCTTCGGCGAGGCGGTCGGCCTCGACGGCGTCGACCTCGCCGGTCGCCGCACCCGCGCGCGCGATCGCCGACGCGATCTTGGCCAGCGTGAACGGCGCGCGGCGGCCATCGCGCTTGACGACGTGCGCCGGCAGCGCAATTCCGCGCGTGGGCGCGGACTCGGACGGGTGCGTCATCCCTCCTCCTGTTGCTGGGGACGTTTCCCCCTATGGGTGGGGGTGGAGGGGCAGCCTAGCCCCTAGGGGTTGTGGAATCAAAGGCCACCGGGGCATTTCTTGACGCGGGTCAAGAAAAGGCCTCGGCACCCGTGCCAGGGAATTGGGTCCGCCTGCCGCGCGGCACGCGCTAGGTAGAATGCCGCTCCTCGTCCCGGCGCAATGACCATGAATCGCGCGCGTTGCCTTGCCTTCGTCGCCGCCGCGCTCTTCGCGCCCGCGGTCCTCGCCCAGGTGGCCGTCATCGACCCGTGGGTGCGCGGCGTGGTGCCGGCGCAAAAGTCCACCGGGGCGTTCATGCAACTGCGCGCCGCCGCGGACACGACGCTCGTCGGCGCATCGTCGCCGGCCGCGAAGGTGGTCGAGATCCACCGGATGTCGATGGACGGCGGCGTGATGCGCATGTCCGCGGTCGACAAGCTCGCGCTGCCGGCCGGCCAGACGGTCAAGCTCGAGGCCGGTGGCTATCACGTGATGCTGATGGGGCTCGTCGCGCCGCTCAAGGAAGGCGATACCGTCGCGATCACGCTCGCGCTCAAGGACAAGGACGGCAAGCCGTGGTCGGTCGACGTGAAGGCGCCGGTGCGCGCCGTCACGGCGCCCGCGTCCAAGCACTGAGCGCGACTCCCGGCGCATGCCGGCGAACGGGCGTAGAGTCGTCGACGGCGGACGACGCGGGGAGGGCGTCAGCGTCCCCCCCGGCCACCGCGCCGGCCGACGGCGGCGCGTCGTCGCGGAGTTCCCCATGCGCCACCTTTCCGCTTCGCCTCTCGCGCGCGCCGTCCTCGGCGCGTCGCTCGCCTGTGCCCATTTGCCGGCCCTCGCGGCCGAAGGCGCGATCCATTCGGGCCATCTGCGAACCATCCTGGGCACCGGCGAGAGCGTCGTGTGCATCGTCACCAACGTCGACGACGGACCCATCGACACCGTGCGCGTGCGCATCCGCAACCACGAGCTGGGCACGACGTCGGCCGACCTCACCTGCCAGGACGTGCAACCCGGCGCCGCGTGCAAGGTGGAGTTCCCCGCGAGCGGCCTCGCGTTGATCGTCCATTTCGCGTGCAGCACGCAATTCACCGCGAAGTCCGACGCGATGCGTGGCACGTTCTATCGGACCTCGTCGACCGGGACCTCGGGCGACGTCGCCGTCGAGATGCGCTGATGCGAAGGCACGACGGCCGCCGCGCGGGATCGACCGCGCGGCGGCGTCACCGCGACGAGGCGCCGGGCGGCCCCGACTTACGCGGGTGAAAGAGCCGGTGCGCCTGTTCGGGATACAGCGTGAACCACACGCTCGCGCCGGCGTAGACGACGACCAGCAGCGCGCCGCCGAGCGCGTCGCCGAGCGCGGGGCCGGCGCCGAGGAACGCGACGAACAGCACCACGCCCCAGCGCGCGATCAGGAACTTGAACTGCGACGCCAGGTAGGTCTCGTCGTCGGTGCGCTCTACCAGCACCCGGTGCGTGCGCACGAGGGCCACCACCGAGCCGACCACCTGCATTGCCACGGCGGTCATGAAGCCGGCATCGCGCCAGGGCGCCGAGCGCAGCCAGTCGCCGTCGGCGAAGGTGATCGCCACTGGCGCCACCAGCATGACCGAGAGGAACGTTCCGCCGATGAGCGCGGCGGCCGCGATCTTCAAGGCACGCCTGGCGCCCCGGCCGGGCGCTCCGGTCTCGGTGACGTGGACCATCACCAGCCAGCACATCGTGTAGAGCGCGAGCGCGGTGTCGAGCGCGTAGAGCGCGAGCAGCGCGGGCGGCGACCAGTGCAGGAACAGCATGCCCGCGATCGGCACGATGTTCGCGGCAATCACCGGGACCGGATCGGGGCGTCGCGTCGGCGCCGGCGGGAGCACGGGGAGGTCGGTCATCGTCGGCGCGGCCCGCAACGAAGGGGGCGGCGCCCCGGACGATACGCCGGGCGCCTGCGCCGGTCGACGGCGACGGTGCCGATCGGCGAAGATACGCGTCGCCCGGACCGATCCCCGCGGGTCCGGGTTCGACCGGACGCGCCCGATGAGCCCCTCCGTCGTCGCAGGCGTCGTGCTCCTGGTCCTGTTCTGGGCCTGGATCGGCGTGTTCTTCGCGCGCGTGCGGCCTTCGATCATGAACGCGGTGGGGCGGCGGCTGCGCGTGAAGGTCGAGGAGTCGACGTCCTTCGTCGATGCCGGCACCTACGGCGTCAAGGGCGACCACGCGTCGCTGCCGAAAACCGGCGTGGTGCTGCTCGCCGATTTCGCGGTCCTGTTCCTCGGCACCGTCGGCGTCGCCGCGCTCTTGTTCGTGCCCGCGTTCCTGGTCGCCGAGAGCGGCACGCTCCTGCCGCTCGAGGCGCGCCTCACCGGCCGCGGCGCGGCGCTGCGCGTGGTCGACGTCGTGGCGATGTCGCCCGCCGCGGGCCGCGCGACGCTCGCACTGGACGTCGAGAACATGGGGCGTGAAACCCTGGTCGCCTGCATCGGGGGCGTCGACGGGTACACGGCGCGCAACGGCTACCTGCACGGCAGCTCGCCGCGCTTCGACCTCGCCGTCGGTGAACGCCGGCCGGTGCTCGTCGACCTCGAGGCCACGAAACCGCCCGCCGGCGAGCGCACCTTCAGGCTGAAGCTCGAATGCGCGAACGAGCGGCTCGCCGTCGCCGACGCGGTGCTGCGGGTCCGCTGATCAGGTGAGCCCGCGCCACCCCGGCGCGAGGTCAAGCGCGCGCTCGGCGAACCACACGGCGGCGACCGCGACGATCGCGAGCGAGCCGGCTCCGAGTGCGTAGCGGCGGTACGCGAGCGTCGCACGCAGCGCAAACGCCGCGGGCAGGAACAGCGCGACAATCGCGAGCTGCCCCGCCTCGACGCCGAGGTTGAACGCGGCCAGCGAGAGCGCCAGACCCTCGCGTGGCAGGCCCAGGTCCGCGAGCGCCCCGGCGAAGCCGAAGCCGTGCACCAGCCCGAACGCGAACGCGGCGATCCAGCGGCCGTGATGCACGACCGGGAACAGGTTGTTGAGCGCGGCCAGCACCACCGACAGCGCGATCGCAGTCTCCACGAAGCGCGACGGCAGCACCACGAGGTCGAGCGCGGCGAGCGTCAGCGTGATCGAATGCGCGAGCGTGAACGCCGTGACGATCTTCCCCACGTCGACGAACGCGGACCCAAATCCGTCGACCGGCGCCCACGCCTTGCGTCTCCCGATGCGGCGCCGCACGAGCACCGCGGGCAGCAGCAGCGACACCAGGAACAGCACGTGGTCGACGCCGCCCCCGATGTGCAGGACGCCTTCGCGCAGGTACGCGCCGAACTGGGCGAGCGCGCTTCCGGTCGCGGCGATCGTCGCGATGCGCGCGTCGGCCGAGAGGACGACGCTGGTCTCGAACGACGGTGCGACGGCGCGCACGAGTCCGCGATGCTGGGGATCGAGGTCGAACAGCAGGCGGTAGTCGACGGTCAGCGCCGTCGCCGCGATGGAGCAGTCACCATCGAGCTGCAGCACTGCGTAGGCGCCGTCGCTGTGCGTGTCGGTCGCCAGGCGCGCGAGCGCGAGCGTGCAGCGCTCTCCGCCGGCGCGAACGGTGAGCCGAGCGAGCGCCCAGGCGGCGAGGTCGCGCTCGCGGTCGCGAAGTTCGCCCCAGGTGATCGCGCCGTCGCCGTCGGCGTCGAGGTCGAGCGCCAGGTCGGCATCGCGCAGCGCGATGTCCCAGCGCCCGGTCAGGTGCG
>DATLIR010000251.1:0-11021 GCA_035539315.1 Casimicrobiaceae bacterium | reverse complement strand
GTCGAGGCACATGCGCTCGATCACGTAGCGGATGGTGTTGCCGGCCGCGTCGACCTCGGTGAGGAACGTGCCGGGGTAGTTCGAGGGGGTGACGCCCTGGAGGTCGTACGGCACGCCCAGCGCATCCTCGGGCTTGGCCGGGGTCTTGACCTCGTAGCGGTACGGGTAGTAGTTCTCGTCGAGGTCGGGCGCGTCGAGCGGGATCGTCTTGGCCTCGAACATCGCCGCGATCGCCTTCTCCACCGCCCACGTCGTGGGCGAGATCGACGCCTGGCGGAACCCCAGGTTGGCCGCCACCGACATCCCGGTGTCGACCGAGCGCACCAGCGCGATCCCGGCGATCGACAGCGCGACCATCACGATCAGCGCGATGAACAGCACCACGCCGGATTGCGCACGGCGAAGCGGGGCAGGGGCGGCAAGGCGTCGCATGGTCATCGGTTCCACATGGGATTGCGGAGCGGCACGATGGTCTCGTAGACCCGGTAGCGGTAGTTGGCCGGCAACGTTCCGGTCAGCGCGGCGGGGCAGGTGTAGTTCAGCGCTTCCTGCGTCGTGCACTCGAACAGCGTCCAGGTGAAGGCCGGGCTGTCGCGGTCGTACTCGTCGCTTCGCACCACGATGCCGATGCGCGCGGCCTTGATGCGACGAAGGTTCGCGCCGGTGGCGGCGAGCACCACTGCAGGCGCATAGGCGCCCGTGGCGGCAGTCCACTCGTCGACCGCGCCGTCGCCGTTGTTGTCGACGCCGTACTGCACCTTCAGGTTCATGATCGACGAAGCAAGGGGTTGAGGCGTTGCTCCGCTGATCAGGTCGTCCCGGCGCAAGACGCCGTTCAGTACGTCGTACTGCACTCGCTGATACCCACCGCCTTGAGCGACGACGCCGGGGTCGGGGCCGATGTTGACCAGCCGCGCCGTCGGCAGGTACTGGAACTTCGTGGCGTTGTGCGTCAGCACCACATTGCCGTTCGCGTCGGGGGCGGTGACGCCGGTGATGGAAAGCCGCTCGCAGTTCCCGGTGCCGCTGATCGCGACGGCCATGTCGCCCTTCTTGAAGCCGGTCGGACTCTGCACGGTGGAGGTCGTCCCGAGGGGATCGGTCTTGGCCATGTAGACCGATGGCGTCACCACGGAGCGCGAGGTCCCGTAGTTCACGACGAACGAGTCGGGCGTGTCGTCGTCGGCGCCCGGGGTCACGATGATCGAGAAGGGCCGAAGCGACTTGGTGATGTCCGCGGCGTCGGTGTTGCACGTGGCGAAGTCGTCCTGATTCAGCATGATGCCGCTGCCGGCGTTGCCGACTTCGGTCCCGAGCAGGTACATCGCGATCATCCCGGTCTTCTGGGCGTCGCCCGCCGAGATCGTCTGGCGCTTGACGCCTTCGGCCACCGCGAAGGTCTGGTAGATGACGAGGATCGCGATCAGGCCGATCACGACGCCCACCATCAGCTCGATGAGCGAGATGCCGCGCTGCTTCGCGGCGGAACGGGCAAGCGTGCGCAGCGCGGCCATGTCAGTTGAGTCCCACCATGGCGGCGCCGACGTACTGGTGCGTCGTCGCGTCGCCGGGAAGCTGCCAGCGGACCGTGACGGTGGCCAGCAGGCTGCCGGCCGACGGGCCCGCCACGATCACCACGGTCGGCGCGAGCGCGTTGTTGCCGGCAACGCTCGGTAGCTTCGCGGCGGCCTCGACGAGCGCGTCATAACCGACGCCGCCCGTGCCCGCGGTGCCTTCGAAGGTCGCCTTGATGGTCGCGGCATCCCACGTCCACATGCGGCCGATGTACGCGTTGGCGATCTGGATCGCCTCGCCGCGGTATTGCAGGTCGTTGGTGTTGCGCAGCGCGACGGCCTGCAGGCCGACGAGGCCGAGGATGCCGAACGCGAAGATCAGCACGCCGACCAGCGCCTCGAGCAGGAACGCGCCGGATTGGCCGCGCCGGAAGGCGCCGGGGGAGAGAGCAGAGGTCGACGTGCGCATGGTGTCAGGTCGGGCAGCCGCGAGGGTCGGTCGAGGCGAGGTTGGGATCGCAGGAACGGATGCCGACGCCGGTCGCGGCGGCGGTGTCGACGACGACCCGAAGCGTGCGCACGCCGGAAAGGCCGGTGCTGGTGTCGACGTCCCAGGTGATGCGCTCGTCCAGGGGGGACAGGTCCGACTTGAGCACGCGGCCGAGGCCGTCGAACACGACCGTCGTCGTGCCGACCGGTGTCGCCGTGAGGGCGACCTTGGGCGACCCTTCGCGGAACGTCGCCGCGCGCAGCACGCTGTCGTCGGAAACGAGCTGGACCTCCCATCCGTCCGCCGGATCGAGGACGAAGCGGACGGTCGCATTGCGCTTGACCGCCTCGCCCTGCGCGACGCGGACGCCGTTCAGCACCGACTCGGTGGCCGTGCGCACCTGCTGGCTCGCGAGCCAGGTCGAGTAGGTGGGGAACGCCATCATCGCGAGGAGGACGAAGATCGCGATCGTGATCATCAGCTCGACGAGGCTGAGGCCGGCGTTGCGCCGATGGGGGGCGCGCGGCATGTCAGCAGCTCCCGTCCTTCTTGGTGACCCAGCAGTCGGATGCCGTCGTCCAGCCGGAAGGGACCGCATTGGTCTTCTTCGCCCCGGAGGCGACGATCTGGTATTCGAAGCCGCTCATGCCGGCGGCCGACCGGCCGGTCGCCTTCACCGTGTAGTTGGTGGCGCTCGCCCCGGTGCACTTGATGTCGAACGCCGCGTCGCCGGTGAGCGTCGGGTCCGCCACGCCGCAGTTGGCGCCGCTCGCGTAGGTGCGGTTGTCCATGAAGTACTGCTCCATCCGCACGCGGAAATCGGAGAGCTTCGACGTGGCGTCGATGATGCGGCCGCGCATGACATAGGTGCGGTACATGGGCAACGCGACCGAGGCCAGGATCGCGGCGATGGCGACCACGACCATCAGCTCGATCAGCGTGAAGCCGCCGTGACGCTTGTCGTGCGGTCGCATATAGAGGGCGTAGCTCATCGGGGAATTCCTTTTCGACGCCTCGCATGCTAGGGACGGCGCGGGGCCGCGGCAAACGGCTCCGACCAAAGGTGCGCCCCGGGGAACGGACGGCGGAGCGCGTCGGCGCGGATCGCCGCCCCGCGGCACAGTCGATCGGAATGCGGCAGCTCGACCCCTGGAGTCGGGGATCAGGGGCAGCGCGTGCGGGTGCGCACCGTGCGAACGCGCCCCGTCGCGGCCAGCACGACCTGGACCTCGTCGTGGCCAGCGCGGCACAGCGAGAAGGTTCCCATCTGCAACGCCCCGGACAGCCGTCGCGGCTCGCCAAGCGGGGTGAACGACACGTAATCGTCCACCGGTCCGTTGCCGTCCACGCGGATCGGGGCGCCGACCGGCGGGTCGTAGGCGATGGGCGGCTCGTCGCGGGCCGGCCGGCCCTGCGCCAGCGCATCGACGTGCATGATCCACCCCGCCGACCAGTCGCCCTCGTCGGCGCAGGTTGCCGCGTCCGGGCTCTTGCACAGGTTGACCCGATGGCCGCGCTTGATGGCCTCGGTGCGGGCGCGCTCCAGCGCCGTCGCGAGCGCGTAGGCCCGGTTGGCGAGCTCCTGCCGGGCGAGCCAGTGCCGCCAGGTCGGCAGCGCGAACGCGGCGACGATCACCACGAGCGTCAGCACGACCGCGATCTCGATCAGCGACGCTCCGCGCGAGCGGGCCGGGTCTCCGCGGGCGGCCTCGTTGGCCCGGCGTCGCCAGGGTCGGTCCGCACGCATGGGCGCATGGTCGAGGGGCGGAGTCGCCCATTGCCATCGGCCGGACGGCCGATGGCCGGACGGGCGATGGCGCGGATTGCCGATCCTCGGCGACGCTGGCTCTTGACGCCATTTAGTTTAGACTTAAAATAATGTCCGCGTCCCGGGCGCCGTTGCCGGGGCGGATCCGCAAGGGCTTCCCCCGCACTCCAACCCCCGCCGCCGCCGCGAGCGTCGGCCGCGAAGGACCCGGATGGCGTCACCCCGGCGCATCCTGTGCATCGGCGGCGGTCCCGCCGGCCTGTACTTCGCGCTGCTCGCGAAGCGGGCCGACCCGTCGCGCACGGTGCGCGTCGTCGAGCGCAACCGCCCGTACGACACGTTCGGCTGGGGCGTGGTCTTCTCCGACCAGACGCTCGGCAACCTCGAGGGGGCCGATCCGGCGAGCGCGCGCGAGATCACCGACGCGTTCAACCACTGGGACGACATCGACGTTCACTTCCGCGGGCGCACGATCACCTCGGGCGGCCACGGCTTCTGCGGCATCGGGCGCAAGCGCCTGCTCAACATCCTGCAGCACCGCTGCGAGGCGCTCGGCGTCGAGCTCGTGTTCGAGCGGCAGGTCGCGGATGCCGAGACCGAAGCCGCGGCGTTCGACGCGGACCTGGTGATCGCCTCCGATGGCATCAACAGCCGCATCCGCGAGCGCTACGCGGCCACCTTCGCTCCGGACATCGACCTGCGCCGCTGCCGCTTCGTGTGGCTCGGCACCAAGCAGCGGTTCGACGCGTTCACGTTCGCGTTCGTCGAGACGCCGCACGGCTGGTTCCAGGCGCACGCCTACCGCTTCGACGACGACACCTCGACGTTCATCGTCGAGACGCCCGAGGAGACGTGGCAGGCGGCCGGCCTCGAGACGATGAGCCAGGCCGAGGGCGTCGCGTACTGCGAGCGCCTGTTCGCGCCGTGGCTCGACGGCCACGCGCTCCTCACCAACGCCGCGCACCTGCGCGGCTCGGCGATGTGGATCCGGTTTCCGCGCGTCGTCTGCCGCCAGTGGATCCACTGGATGGACATCCCGCCGGAGCGTGCTGCGCAAGCGGCCCGCACAGGGGCGCTTGCGCCCTCGCATGCGCCCGGCGCCCGGCGGGTTCCCGTCGTCCTGATGGGCGACGCCGCTCACACCGCGCATTTCTCGGTCGGGTCCGGCACCAAGCTCGCGCTCGAGGACGCGATCGCGCTCGCGCGCGCGATCGACGAGGGTCCGGACCTGGCGGCCGCGCTCGGCCGCTACGAGGCGAACCGCGCCGTCGAGGTGCTGAAGATCCAGAACGCTGCGCGCAACTCGACCGAGTGGTTCGAGAACGTGCGCCGCTATAGCGCCCTCGAGGCCGAGCAGTTCGCGTACAGCCTGCTGACGCGGAGCCAGCGCATCTCGCACGAGAACCTGCGGTTGCGCGACGCAGGCTATGTCGAAGGCGTCGAGTCGTGGTACGCCGCGCATTCGGGGGTCGGCACGGTCGCGCGTCCGCCGATGTTCACGCCGTTCCGCCTGCGCGGGGTGACGCTGCCCAATCGCGTCGTCGTCTCGCCGATGGCGCAGTACTCGTGCGTCGACGGCGTGCCGGACGACTACTACCTCGTCCACCTGGGAAGCCGCGCGCACGGCGGTGCCGGGCTCGTGTTCACCGAGATGACCTGCGTCGCGCCCGACGCGCGCATCTCGCTCGGTTGTGCCGGCCTGTGGAACGACACGCAGCGCGAGGCCTGGCGGCGGATCGTCGACTACGTGCACGCGCGCACGCCGGCCAGGATCGCGCTGCAGCTCGGCCACGCCGGGCCCAAGGGCTCGACCCAGCTCGGGTGGGAGGACGCCGACGAGCCGATTGTCGAGACGGACGGTGCGCGCAACTGGCCGCTCGTCGCGCCGTCGGCGCTGCGTTACGGTCCGCGCAACCAGCTGCCGCGCGCGATGACGCGCGCCGACATGGATGCCGTGACCGCGGCGTTCGTCGCGGCGACACGTCGCGGCGCCGACGCCGGGTTCGACTGGCTCGAGCTGCACTGCGCGCACGGCTACCTGCTGTCGGCGTTCCTGTCGCCCCTCACCAACCGGCGCGACGACGCGTACGGCGGGTCGCTCGACCATCGCTGCCGCTGGCCGCTCGAGGTGTTTCGCGCGATGCGCGACGCGTGGCCGGCCGAGCGGCCGATGTCGGTGCGTATCTCGGCGCACGACTGGGCGCCCGGCGGCAACACGCCCGACGACGCGGTGGCGATCGCGCGCCTGTTCCACGCCGCCGGCGCCGACCTGATCGACGTGTCGTCGGGACAGACGACGCGCGAGGCGAAGCCCGTGTACGGCCGCATGTACCAGACGCCATTCGCCGACCGCATCCGCAACGAGACCGGCATCGCGACCATGGCGGTGGGCGCGATCTTCGAGCCCGATCACGTCAACAGCATCCTGATGGCGGGCCGGGCGGACCTGTGCGCGCTGGCGCGCCCGCACCTCGCCGATCCCTACTGGACGCTGCACGCCGCGGCGCAGCTCGGCTACCGCGCGATGCGCTGGCCGCAACAGTACCTGACCGGCAAATCGCAATTCGAGCGCAACCTGGAGCGCGCGGCGGCCGAAGCGGCCATCGTGCCGGAAGCCAACGGATGAGCCACGACGCCCCGCTCGCGGGAAGCCACGCCGTCGTGACCGGCGGCAGCCGGGGCATCGGCCTCGCCATCGCGCACCGGCTCGCCTCGCTCGGCGCGTCGCTGTCGCTCATCGGCCGCGACCGCGCGCGGCTTTTCGCGGCCGTGCAGTCACTGCCCGACGGCGCGCGCTGCGACGCCCACGTTTGCGACGTCGCCGACGCCCGCGCGGTCGAGCGCGCGTTCGCCGCGATCGCGAAGACGGGCCACAAGGCGTCGATCCTGGTCAACAACGCCGGCGTCGCGACCGGCGCGCGGTTGGCGCAGACCGACGACGCGCTGTGGGCCGAGACGATCGGCGCGAGCCTCTCCGGCGCGTTCCACTGCTCGCGCGCGGCGTTGCCCGCGTTGCTCGAGGCACGGGCCGGGCGCATCGTGAACGTCGCCTCCACGGCCGGGCTCGTCGGCTATCCGTACGTCGCGGCCTACTGTGCGGCCAAGCACGGCGTCGTCGGCCTCACGCGCGCGCTCGCGCTCGAGCTCGCCTCGACGGCCGTCACCGTCAACGCCGTGTGCCCGGGCTACACCGACACGGACATGGCGAAGGATGCGGTGGCGAGCATCGTCGCGCGCACCGGCCGGAGCGAGGCGGAGGCGCGCGTCGCGCTCGCCTCGCGCAACCCGCAGAAGCGGCTGGTCGCGCCGGCCGAGGTTGCCGCCGCGGTCGCTTTCCTGTGCCTCCCGGAGTCGCGGTCGATCAACGGCCAGGTCGTCGTCGTCGACGGTGGGGAGACGGCGGGATGAGGCACTCCGCGATGACGACCGGGGCAGCGCGCAAGCTCGCGGAGCGGGCGCCGCCACCGGCCAGGCACGACCTCGAGTCGCGGCTCACCGACGAGCACCACGACGCGTTGCGCCTGTGGCTGCGCCTGCTGACCTGCACCACCCTGATCGAGCGCGCGATCCGCCGGCGGCTGCGCGAGCGCTTCGGCACGACGCTCGCGCGCTTCGACCTGATGGCGCAGCTCGAGCGCGCACCGGCGGGACTGCGCATGGGCGAGCTCTCGCGCCGGCTGATGGTCACCGGCGGCAACGTGACGGGGCTGGTCGCGCAGCTCGTGGCCGAAGGACGCGTCGAGCGCCTCCCGGTGCCGCGCGATCGTCGCGCGCACGTCGTGCGGCTGACCACGGCCGGCCGCGCGCAGTTCCGCGCCATGGCGGCCGAGCACGAGCGCTGGATCGTCGAGCTCACCACCGGGCTCGACGCGCACGACCGGCGGCGCCTGCATGCGCTGCTCGGCGAGCTCAAGCGATCGGTGCGCGCGCACGAACCGGCCGCCGCGTCGGCCGCGAACGAACCTCCGGGGAGCGAGCGATGAGCATGAAGACCCACCGGCGCGCGTTCGCCGGCTACGGCGCGACGAACTTTCGCTACGAGGCCGCCGGCGACGGCAAGGTCGCGACGGTCACGCTCGACCGGCCCGAGCGCAAGAACCCGCTGTCGTTCGCCGCCTACGCCGAGCTGCGCGACCTGTTCCGCGGCCTGGCGTACGCGAGCGACGTCAAGGCGGTCGTCGTGACCGGCGCGGGCGGGAACTTCAGCTCGGGCGGCGACGTGCACGAGATCATCGGGCCGCTCACATCGATGACCGCGCCCGAGCTCATCGATTTCACGCGCATGACCGGCGACCTGGTGAAGGCGATGCGCCACTGCCCGCAGCCGATCGTCGCGGCGGTCGACGGCGTGTGCGCCGGCGCCGGCGCCATGGTGGCGCTCGCCTCCGACATCCGCATCGGCACGCCGCGCGCGAAGACCGCGTTCCTGTTCGTGCGCGTCGGGCTGGCCGGCGCGGACATGGGCGCCTGCGCGCTCTTGCCGCGCATGATCGGGCAGGGCCGCGCCAGTGACCTCCTCTACAGCGGGCGCGCGATGAGCGCCGACGAAGGCGCGGCGTGGGGCTTCTTCCAGCGCGTGGTCGATCCGCAGCACGTGCTCGCCGAGGCGCAGGCGTACGCGCGCACGCTCGCGGATGGCCCGACCTTCGCGCACGCGATGACCAAGTCGCTGCTGCACCAGGCCTGGGCGATGGCGCTCGACGACGAGATCGAGGCCGAGGCGCAGGCACAGGCGATCTGCATGCAGACCGAGGATTTCCGGCGCGCCTACCGGGCGTTCGCCGCCAAGGCGACGCCGACGTTCGAAGGCAACTGAAGCCCGCCGCGATGCGCCCCACTGCGATCGACACGCCGTTCTTCGACGCGCCGCATCGCGCGCTGGCGGCGGCGATTGACGCCTTCGCGGCGGGGTTCGTTGCCGAGGCCCCGAGCGATGGCGATGTCGACGCCACCTGCCGCCGGTGGGTGCGCCGCCTCGGCGACGCGGGCTTCCTGCGCCACTGCGTCCCCGCGGCGCACGGGGGCGCGTCGGCCTCGCTCGAATCGCGGTCGCTTTGCGTCGCCCGCGAGGTGCTCGCCTACCACGACGGACTCGCGGACTTCGCGTTCGCGATGCAGGGGCTCGGCACCGGCGCGATCACGCTCGCCGGCAGCACGGCGCAGCGCGCTCGCTGGCTTCCCCCGGTCGCGCGCGGCGAGGCCATCGCGGCGTTCGCGCTGTCCGAGCCGGGCGCAGGATCCGACGCCGCGGCGCTCGCGCTCGCCGCGCGCCGCGACGGCGAACACTTCGTGCTCGACGGCGCGAAGACCTGGATCTCCAACGGCGGCATCGCCGATGTCTACTGCGTGTTCGCGCGCACCGGCGAGGCTCCGGGCGCGAAGGGCATCAGCGCGTTCGTCGTGCCCGCCGACGCGCCGGGGTTGACCGTCGCCGAGCGCTTCGACCTGATCGCGCCGCACCCGCTCGCCCGGCTCGCGTTCGACGGCTGCCGCCTGCCGGCCGACGCGCTGCTCGGCGCGCCGGGCGAAGGCTTCAGGCTCGCGATGCGCACGCTCGACATCTTCCGGGCCTCGGTCGCCGGCGCCGCGCTCGGGTTCGCGCGGCGGGCGCTCGACGAATCGGTGGCGCACGCGAGCCGCCGCGCCCTGTTCGGCGGCGTGCTCGCCGACCTGCAGCTCACGCAGGCCGCGGTCGGCGAGCTCGCGACGGACATCGAGGGCGCCGCGCTCCTGACGGCGCGGGCGGCGTGGAAGCGCGATACGTCGCCGGCGAACGCGCGGACGACGCGTGAGGCGGCGATGGCGAAGCTCGCCGCCACCGAGGTCGCGCAGCGCGCGGCGGACGGCGCGGTGCAGCTGCATGGCGCGGAAGGCGTGCGCGTGGGGTCGGTGGCCGAGCGCCTGTACCGCGAGGTCCGCGCGCTGCGCATCTACGAAGGGGCGAGCGAGGTGCAGCGGCTGATCGTCGGTCGCGACGAGCTCGCCCGTGGCGCTCGTCCGGGGGGAGGCGGGGCATGAGCTACACCGCGCACGTGGACACGTTCGCACGGGACCGCTGGCCGCCGCCGCCGCTGCGGCCCGAGCTGGTCTTCGACCTGCCCGAGCTCGCCTATCCTGCGCGGCTCAACTGCGCGACCGAGCTCCTCGGCGGGGCGATCGCGCGCGGCGAGGGCGACCGCATCGCGATCCGCTCGCCAGGGGGCCTCGCGTGGACCTACCGCGAGCTCGACGCGCGTGCGAGCCGCATCGCGCATCTCCTGGTGCGCGAGCTCGGCATCGTGCCGGGCAACCGCGTGCTGCTGCGCGGCCCCAACACGCCGATGATGGCGGCCTGCTGGTTCGCGGTGCAGAAGGCCGGCGCCATCGCCGTCGCCACGATGCCGCTGCTGCGCGCCAAGGAGCTCACCGACGTCGCGACCAAGGCCGAGGTGTCGCACGCGCTGTGCGACGTGCGGCTCGCCGACGAGCTCATCGCGGCGCGGCCGGGCTGCCCGACGCTGCGCCGCATCGCGATGTTCGAGACCGACGCGCACGAGGGCATCGAGCGCCGCTCCGCGGCGATGCCCGCGACGTTCGACGACGTCGAGACCGCCGCCGAGGACACGGCGCTCATCGCGTTCACCTCGGGGACGACCGGCAAACCGAAGGGGACCCTGCACACGCACCGCGACGTCATCGCGGCATGCGACTGCTGGCCCAGGCACACGCTCAAGGCGACCGCCGCCGACGTGTTCACCGGCAGCCCGCCGCTGGCCTTCACGTTCGGCCTCGGCGGGCTGCTCCTGTTCCCGCTGCGGATCGGCGCGTGCGCGCTGCTGGTCGAGCGTCCGTCGCCCGAAGCGCTGCTCGACGTGATCGAGAAGCAGCGGCCCACCGTGCTCGTCACGGCGCCGACGTCGTACCGCGCGATGGCGCTCGCGACGCCCAAGCGCGACCTGTCGAGCCTGCGCAAGTGCGTCTCGGCGGGCGAGGCGTTGCCGGCCGCGACGCGCAAGCTCTGGAAGGACGCCACGGGTATCGACATCATCGACGGCATCGGCTCGACCGAGATGTTCCACATCTTCATCTCGCATCCAGACGACGACGTCCGGCCGGGGGCGACGGGCAAGCCGGTGCCCGGCTACCGCGCGTGCATCCTCGACGACGACGGGCGGCCTCTCCCGGCCGGCCAGGTCGGCCGCCTCGCGGTCAAGGGACCGACCGGCTGCAAGTACCTCGACGATCCGCGGCAGGCGAACTACGTGCAGGG
>DATLIR010000250.1:0-3115 GCA_035539315.1 Casimicrobiaceae bacterium | reverse complement strand
GCCCGCGCTCGTCGATCATGCGCTGCAGGAACGCGTTGCGCCGCTTGTCGTCGCCCTTCAGGAAATGCTCGACCCGCGCCTGCTGCGCCGGCTCCGTGATCGTGAGAAGGCGCTCGGGATAGAACGTGATCGACACGCGCGGGACGATGTTCGCCTTCTCCGGTTCGAAGTCGAAGCCGATGTCGATGACCTCGCCGATCTGGACGCCGAGGTAGGTCACGGGCGCTCCGACGGACAGGCCGCGCAGCGACTCGTTGAAGCGGAGCACGTAGACGCGCGTCATCGCGTCGCGCGCCTTCATCGCGGTGGCCCGGTCGTTGTAGAGCTGGAAGATCGCGTCGGGCGGCGCGATCGTCGTATCGTGCACGAACGGAGGCGCGTCGAACGAAAGTCCGCCGACCAGAAGCGCCGCGAGCGACTCGGTGCGAACGTCCAGGCCGTTCGCATCGAACGTCACGTCGAACCCGCTCACGCGCCAGAAACGCGTCCCCAGGCTCACGAACTTGTCGTAGGGCGCGTTGACGAACACCTGGATGTCGATGGACTTGCCGTCCGGCGTGAGGTCGAAGCCGATGACCTGGCCGACCGGAAGGCGCCGATAGTAGAGCGGCGAGCCCGCCGCGAGCGAGCCGAGGTCGGCGGCCTTCAGCGTGAATTCGCGGCCGAGCTGGCCGGCGACGAACGGCGCCTTGTCGAGCCCGGTGAAGTCGGAACGCTCGACGGTCGACGTCCCGGCCTGGAAGCCGATGTAGTTGCCCGACAGCAGCGTGTTGAGCCCCGAGATGCCGGAGAGGCTGATCGTCGGGCGCACGACCCAGAACTGCGCGTCCTCGACCATCAGGCCGGCCGCGCGCTTGCTGATCTTGGCCGTCACTTCGACGTTCGCGTAGTCCTCGGTGAATTGGATGGTCTTCACCTGCCCGATGATCACGTCCTTGTACTTGATGAAGGTCTTGCCCGCTTCGATGCCCTCGGCAGCCTTGAACACGATCGTGATCGTCGGGCCTTCGCTGCGGATGCGCTGGACCGCGATCCCGACGCCCACCAGGGCGGCGAGGACCGGGATGATCCACACGATCGACAGTCGGCTTCGCTTGGGCGCCACCACCGTCGCCTGCGGCAGCTCGACGTCGTCTTGGGGATCAGCCATGCGGACTCCGGCCTTCCTCGCTGGGGTTCCAGATCAAGCGCGGATCGAACGTGTGGGCCGCGATCATCGTTAGCACGACCACGACCATGAAGTACATCACCCCGATGCCCGGCGCCACCGACATCAGCGGGTCGAGCTGCACCAGCGCCACGATGAACGCGACGACGAACACGTCGAGCATCGACCAGCGGCCGATCAGCTCGACCAGCCGGTACAGCCGCGTCCGGTCGTGGTTGCTCTTGAGCGAGCCCTGCTGCACCGTGATCATCAGGTAACCGAGCGCCACCAGCTTGCCGAGCGGCACGATCACGCTCGCGACCAGCACGATCAGCGCCAGCACCCAGGACCCTTCCTGGTAGAGGAACACGACGCCCTGGAGGATCGTCGACGACTCCGTCGACCCGAACGTCGTCGTCACGAGCACGGGAAAAGTGTTGGCCGGAACGTACAGGATCGCGGCGGCGATCACCAGCGCCCAGGTGGTCTGGAGCGAGAAATGGCGCCGCGCGGCCAGCACGGCCCCGCAGCGAGGACACTCTCCGAGCTGGTCCGGCCCGGCCGGACGCGACAGGAGCCCGCAGATCGTGCACGACGCGAGCCCCGGATGCACGGAAACCCACGCGTCAGTGGGCACGCTGCCGCCCTGCCCTGCGCGGCGTGGGCGAAGGTCCGGCGGGAGCGACCCGTCGGCCCAGACGACCCGGCTCCAGATCGCGCGAGGCTCGAAGATCGACGCCGCGATCGCGAGCAGCACGACGAGCAGGCCCACGGCATACAGCCCGATGCCCGGGATCACCGTCGCGAGATGCGCGATCTTGATGAGCGCGACCAGGATACCGAGCAGCATCACCTCGCTCATCGACCAGGGCTGGACGAGCGCCGCCATGCGCAAGAGCTGGCCGACCCATCGCGGGGCAGGCGTCCGCCGCGCCCCGAGAAGGACGGCCAGCATGAACGCGATGTACGCCCCCGGCGCGATCACGGCGCAGAACGCCACGATCATGGCGGTGATCTCGCTGCCCCGCGTCCACATCTCCTGCGCGCCGCCCAGGATCGTCGTCGACGCTTCGCGCCCGACCGCCGAGAGCCCCATCAGCGGGGTCGTGTTGGCGATCAGGAAGACGACCGCGGCCGCGACGCTCAACGCCAGCGGGCGGCCGATCGGCTCGACCGGGTTTCGCGCGATCGTGACGCGGCACCGCGCGCAGCGCGCGCTCGCGCCCGGCAGGAGCGGCGGGACGGCTTGCTGCAGGTCGCAATCCGGGCAGGCGATCGTATCCAGGGCCTGATGGCGCATCGCGGTCATGGTGCCTGCAGCTGCGGCATGCGATTGGTCGGATCCCGACGGGACGGGGGCGCTCGACCCAACCCTCCGCAGCCGCGGACGCCGCGTTCCGGCGAGGCGCGCGGGCGGCGCCGGCATCGCCGGCGGGTGAGCGTTCCGGAACCTTATATCAGGCCCCGGACGCCCCCTCCCGTCGAGGCGAACGAACGGCAGCCTGGGTGACGCGCGAAAGGGGCCGAAATCCAACACCGTCGCGACGGGCGGGCCGGCGTGTGCCGAACGCGCACGCGGGTGCGCCGATCGGGCGCATCGCGCGACATGAAGCTGTGATCGGGCGTTCCCCGGCGGCCCCTTCCCGTCCCGATCTTCAGGCGGTGCGGGAGTTCAGCTCCCGCCCGAACGGGTCGCCGCGCGCGCATGGAGCGTTCGCAGCGACGCGAAGTCGAGCCATGGCGCGCCGACGGCCGCGGCGGCGCTCTCCGGGAGCGGGCGATCGGGGTCGCCCAGGTGCGGCAGCAGCAGGTCCGCTTCCTCGAATGGCCCACCCCCGGTCCACGGCGACGGGGTCACGACGGTGAACAGGTCGGCCCGCTTCGCCGCGCGCAAACCGTTCGGCGAGTCCTCGAACGCCGCGCATTCGTCGGCCGACCTGCCGAGCATTCCAAGCACGAGTCGGTAGA
>DATLIR010000249.1:0-3939 GCA_035539315.1 Casimicrobiaceae bacterium | reverse complement strand
TAGCCGATGTTGGCGGCGACGTCCATGTGCGGCCACAGCGCGTACGACTGGAACATCATCGCGGTCTGGCGCGCTGTCGGGCGGGCAGCGCCAGCGCGTCGCGCTCGGCCGCGCGCTGGCGGTCGACCCCTTGCTGCTGCTGCTCGACGAGCCGATGTCCAACCTCGACTACCGCGTGCGGCTCGAGCTGCGTCACGAGCTGCGCGCGTTGCAGCAGCGCGTGGGCATCACCGCCATCTACGTGACGCACGACCGCGAGGAGGCGCTGACGCTCGCGGACCGCATCGCCGTGATCGACGCCGGGCGCATCGCGCAGCTGGGAACGCCGGACGAGGTGTTCCACCGGCCCGTCAGCCCGTTCGTCGCCGGCTTCATGGGCGCCGACAACGCGATCGACGTGATGCGGGCCGGCGACGCGTGGTCGTGGCCACCCACGGCCGCGCACGGCGGAGCGCGCGCCCGCGTGCATTTCCGCGCCGACCGCGCCACGATCGCCGCGCCGCATGCGCACGCCGACCGCGGGACGCTCGCGATCGACGGCACGATCGCGCAGCGCGTGTACCTCGGGACGCAATACCGCTATCGCATCCACGCAGGGAGCGACGACTTCTGGGTCGACGACCCGGAGCGACGCGACGAGGGGGCGCCGGTGCGCGTCCTCGTCCCGCCCGACGCCTTGCTCGTGTTCCCGGCCGCCGCCTGAAGGCGCGGCGCCGGCGTCATTCCACCCCACGGAGGAGACTGTCATGCGCATCATCCGCACCACGCTCTTGGGCGCGCTCGTCGCCGTCGGCGGCGCGCTCGGCTACGCGATTCCGGCCACCGCGCAGACGACGCTCAACGTCGTCACGGCCGGCGACCAGAACATGGTCGACTACGTCAACAACTTCCTCGGGCCGCGCTTCGAGAAGCTGAACCCGGGCGTCAAGGTGCGCGCGGTCGGCACCGGCCCGGGCGATGCCGGCTCGCAGAAGATCTACGAGAAGCTGTCGGCGCAGCAGAAGGCCGGCACCGCGGCATGGGACACCGACGTGGCGGTCGTGCACCAGCGCGGCGCCGCGACGATGGTGAAGGAGAGCCTGCTCGCGCCGTACCGCAACGAGATCGCGGCCGGCAAGCTCGTGTCGCGCGACTCGGCGAAGAACGCGCTCGGCCAGAACGTGGATGGCTACGTGATCCCGATGTTCCACAGCCAGATCGCGTTCGCGTACAACCCGGCGGTCGTGAAGCAGCCGCCGAAGAGCTACGCCGAGCTGGCCGAGTGGGTGAAGAAGAACCCGAAGCAGTTCGGCTACAACGGCGTCAAGGGCGGGATGTCGGGCGTCGGCTTCGTGATGGGCTGGGTGTCGGCGAACAGCGGCATGGCCGACCAGCTCGAGAAGGGCCCCTACGACGCGTCGAAGAAGGCGGTGATCGACCGCTCGCTGGCGAGCCTCAAGGACTTCAATCAGTACGTCGTGATGACGCCGGGCAACGCGGGCACGCTCGACATGCTGAACCGCGGCGAGATCTCCATGGGCCCGGTGTGGGTCGACATGTTCTACACCTGGGTCGCGGACGGCAAGATGCCGCCCAACATCAAGCTCGAGCTGCCGCAGCCGGGCCTGCCGGGCCAGCCGATGTACTACGTGGTGCCGGCGAAGGCGGCCAACGCCGCGCTCGCGAAGAAGTTCATCGACTTCGCGGCGAGCCCGGAGATCCAGGCCGAGGGGATCGTCAAGCAGTTCAACTGGTACCCGGGAATCGACGCGCAGCACGTCAAGTCGAAGATGGACGAGAAGAGCTGGAACAAGCTCTTCACCGACATCTCGCCCGACGCGCTCGCGAGCTACGGCAAGCCGTTCCCGCTGTCCGAGTACTTCACCGACATCCTCGAGGGTTACGAACGAGTGGTGCTGAAGTAGGCGCGTGAATCGCCGCTCCTGGGCCGGCCTCGCGCTCGCGGCGCCGGCCCTGGCGATCGTCGCGGTCTTCTTCATCGGGCCGCTCGTGATGTCCGCCGTCCTGGCCTTCCGGGCCAAGGACGGCAGCTTCACGTTCGAGCATTTCTCCAAGGCGTTCGAGTTCTACTCGACCGACCTCGCGTTCTCGGCCGCGATCGTCGTCCTCTCGACGATCGCCATCGGCGCGGTCGCCATCGCGATCGCGGGCTACCTGACGCTCGGCGAGCATCCGCGCACGCTCGCGATCCTGCGCTGGCTCTACCGCTGGCCGCTGTTCATCCCGTTCATCGTCACCGCGCAGGTGATGCGCACCTTCCTCGCCAAGAACGGGCTTCTGAACCACGTGCTGATCGGCGGCGGGCTGATCGACCCGTTGCAGGCGCAGAGCCTGCTCGACTGGCGCGGCATCGTGATCGCCTTCGTCTGGAAGCAGGCGCCGTTCGTGACGCTCCTGCTCGCCGGCGCGATGGCGGCGATCGACCGCCAGCACATCGAGGCGGCGCGCAACCTCGGCGCGAACCGGCTTCGCGTGCTGTTCGGCATCGTGCTGCCGCAGGCGCGGCGCACGCTGCTCGTCGGCCTCGTGCTCTCGTTCGTGACCATGCTGTCGGTGCTGTCGGTGCCGATGATGATCAATCCGAACTCGCCCACGATGCTCACGGTCGACATCGCCTACCGGATCAACTCGCACGGCGACTACGCCGTCGCCAACGCGCTGTGCCTGATGTCGCTGGTGCTGGCGTCGTTCGGCGCGTGGTTCTATCTGCGCGAGGCGGCACGCAAGGCGGAGCGCGCATGAGCACCGCCGCCGCGCCGGTCGTCCGCCCGGGCATCCGCTGGGGCGACACGATCGCGCGCGTCCTGGTCATCGCGCTGCTCGCCTTCGCGATCTTCGGCCCGCTCGCGAATCTGGTGCTGTGGGGCTTTGCCGAGCGCTGGTACTTTCCCAACAAGCTGCCGCAGGAATTCGGGCTCACCTTCTGGGCGCGCGTGTTCGCGCCGCGGGGCAGCGCGCTCGCCTCGCTGTGGACCAGCGTCGCGATCGCCTGCCTCACCGTGCTGTTCACGCTGTCGGTCGCGATCCCGGCGGGCTACGCGCTCGCGCGGCTGCGGCTGCCGGCGCGCACGCTGATCCTGCTCATCTTCCTGTTGCCGCAGGCGGTGCCCAACCTGCCCGTCTACGTGAACATCGCGCGCGTGTTCTACGAGCTCAACCTGAACGGGACGATTCTCGGCGTCGTGCTGGTGCATGCCGCGCACGGGCTGGTGCTCGCGGTGTGGATCGCGTCGGCGGCGTTCGCCGCGGTCGACGTGTCGCTGGAGGAAGCCGCGCGCAACATGGGCGCCTCGGCGTGGCGGTGCTGGACGACGGTCACGCTGCCGCTGGCACTCCCCGGGCTCATCGCCAGCGCGATATTCGTGTTCCTCGAGTCGCTCGACGAGTTCACCGGCACCTATTTCGTCGGCGTGCCCGACGTCACGACGCTGCCGCTGCTGATGTTCAACGCGAGCATGGGCGGCAACTACCAGATCGCGTCGATCACCGCGCTCCTGCTGCTGGTGCCCTCGATCGCGTTCATGCTGCTGGTCGAGCGCTTCCTGAAGGCCGACGTGCTCGCGATGATCGGGCGGTGACGCCGAAAGGCGGAGCAAGGAGCAAGGAGGAAGGAGAAAGGAGAAAGGAGAAAGGGGTAAGCGTGCCGAATGTGGAACCGGTTCGGCAGCCGCGCCGTCAATCTCTTTCTCCTTTCTCCTCTCTACGCCTTTCCCAGCGGGATCGTCGCGACGACGCGCCACTGCTCGACCGGCACCTCCTTGCCCGACAGCGCGACGACCAGGCGGTCGAAGCGCATCGTGCGGCCCTCGAACGCGCCGGCCAGCGGCCGCGAGCGCGCGATCTTCTCGCGCACCGGCAGCGTGCCGTAGGCGAGCGACAGGTGCGGGAACGGCGAGAGGCCGTCGCGCGAGCCGGTCAGCTTCGCCGAGCGGTCGAGCA
>DATLIR010000248.1:0-2446 GCA_035539315.1 Casimicrobiaceae bacterium | reverse complement strand
CCCGCCTCATGGCCGAACGGCGTCGGTACGTGCTGAACCTGGGGATCGCCGGAGTCGGAGCCGCAGGCGAGATTGTCGAGTGCGACCCGGACCTCTACGCCGTGTGGATCGAGGCGGGCTTCATCTCGCCAGTCGATGACGACGGCCGACGCGTCGGCTCGATCGCGTACACGTTCGACAACGACGGCGACAGCTCCGGCGAGTCGTGGCCAGTGCACGACGCATCAGACGACGAGGCCTGAGTGCCGCCGCTGGGGATCGTCGTCGTGCTCGCGTTCGCCGTGTACCGCCTCGCGCGCATCCTGCCCTCGGACAGCATCGCCCTCCCGCTCCGTGAGCGACTGTACGAGTGGGCGTGGGACACCTCGGGACCACGGCCCGCCGCGCGCAAGCCGCTCCGCACGTACGTCTACGACTTCGTGACGTGCCAGCACTGTCAGGGCGTGTGGCTGGCGGTCATCGTCTACTGCGCGTGGCGCTGGGGTGGCGACGTTGCGCTGGCGATCATCGCCGTCGCCGCGGTCGCCGGTGTCCAGAGCACCGTCGCCTCGTTCACGATCAAGGCGGACGAATGAAGGTCAACCCGATCACCAACATTCTGCGCGCTGGTCAGATCGTCGGACTCGATCCGCGCGAGATGGTCGCCATTGCCCTCGATGAGTTGCGGCGCGCGCAGGAAGCAAAGGCCGACGAGTGAAGCCGCCACCGACTGACGCCGTGATGTTCGGCGCGATGATGCTCGGGATGCTCGCCGTCGTGATCGCCATAGTGGGAGCACTGAGATGGTGAGAGCACTACCGCCCCCGCCTCCGCCGAGCGCGCGCCAGGCTGCCGTGCAGCGCGCCGACCGCGGCGAGTCGGCATTCATCCTGAAGCGTGGCGCACGATCCACGACCGCGTTCGACAGCAAGTACGTCTCCGGCTACCTCGACCGGCAGGACTGGGCGCGCCGGTTCGCACGCGACCTCGACGTGGCCTCGTTCGCGCCGAGCATCATCGCGGACACGCTCTCTCGGGTGATCCCGCGCGCCGAGCAGTTCACGGCTGATGGCGATTGGGTCGAGTCGGAGGACCCCCGCCTCGTCGGGATCATGGACGAGTACCGCAACACGGAGCAGACGCCGGGTGAGCTGATCGGCACGCACGGATGGCACTACCAGGTCGCGGGCGAGATGCTTCAGACCATGCGGGACACGCCGCAGGGCGTGGAGTGGCGCATCTTCTCGACGCGCGCGGTCGAGATGGACAAGCCGGGGCCGGGGTTCGCAACGTGCAAGCTCATTCCCGACGGCAAGCTCAGTGACGAGACCGCCTTCGTCGTGCCGCGCGCGCAGATTCAACGCTTCTGGCTCCCCGACCGTGAGTACCAGGGCTATGCCACGTCACCGATGTTCGCCGCCATCGACGCGCTGCATCGGTACTCCAACCTCGCGGGCTACGCGAACCACACCGCCGAGTCGCAGCTTGCGCTCAACGGCTTGGTCTGGATGCCCGATGATGGGTGGATCGACGAACGCCCTGCCGACCCCGGCGACCAGGAGGACGCGAGCGCGGCGATCAGCGGGATGGAGAAGCAGTACTGGCAGGTCGCCAAGCAGCGGTTCAGCGACCAGGACGACATCAGCAGCATCGCTCCACACTTCGTCCACTGGCCGTCGCAATACGGCCCGCCGCAATGGGTGAAGCTCGGGGAAGCACTCGACCCCAGCGGCATCGCCTACCGCGCCGAAGCGCGCGGCGAGTACGCCCGAGCCTCCTCCCTGCCGGCGAGCATCATCGAGGCCGGAGGTCCCGGCGATGCGAACCACTGGACCGAGTGGCTGAACCAGGACCGATTCGCTGCGGCCATCGCACCGATCGCAGATCGCATCTTCCACCAGGACATCACCTGGACGTTCCTGCGCCCACGGCTCACGCTCGCGGGCTACGACACCCGCCTCTACCGCATCGGGTACGACCCGGCGCCCGTCGTGGTGCGCGCCGATCAGAGCGAGCTTGGCGTGCGACTCTGGATGGCTGGCCTCATCGGTCGTGAAGCTGCGCTCGAGTTGGCGAACATCGACCCGTCGAAGATGGCGACGCAAGCCGACCTCGACTGGCTCATGCAGGTGATCACCAAGGCAGCGGCGGGCGCGGAAGCCCCGGCCGGTCCTGGCACGGTGTCGATGACCCCGCCGAACAACGGCAACGCGCCGACACCGACGAACGTCGCCGCGGTGCTCGGCACGGCGCTCCTCGCCGCGGCGACCAATGGCAACCACTGACCTTCCGATCCTCGCCGCTGCATACGAGGCGGCGTCGGACCTCGGCCTCAGGCTCGACGGCGAAGTGCTCATCGACGCGGCGGGCGAGCCGTGGACGATGCACGAGTTCTCCGCCGTCGTAGCAGCGCGCCTCGGGTACGAAGCGCAACCGCTCCCCGAGCCGGTGCAGGCCGCGGCGCGCC
>DATLIR010000247.1:0-8207 GCA_035539315.1 Casimicrobiaceae bacterium | reverse complement strand
AGGCTCTTGAAGAACGCATGGTTGAGCGCGTGGTAGAGCACGGCGGTCAGCGTGATGGCGGCGAGCAGCGGCTTGTCGTACGCCTTGAACAGGATCGTGAGCCCGATGCCGGCCACGATGATGCCGATGTTCTCGATCGACGAGTACGCGAGCAGGCGCTTCATGTCGGTCTGCACGGCGGCGAAGATCACGCCGAACAGCGCGCTGACCAGCCCGAGCGACAGCGCGATCGCGCCCCACCACCACAGCTGCAGGTGCACGAGATCGAAGGTGACGCGCAGCAGGCCGTAGATCGCGGTCTTGAGCATCACGCCGCTCATGAGCGCGGACACCGGCGACGGCGCTGCCGGGTGCGCTTCGGGCAGCCAGACGTGCAGCGGCAGCAACCCCGCCTTGGCGCCGAAGCCGGCGAGCGCGAGGAAGAACGCGATCGACGCCCACGCCGGCGACAGCGTCGCGTTGCGCATCGCGCCGAACGTGTAGTCGCCGCTGCCGCCCTGCAGCACGCCGAAGCACAGCAGGATCGCGATCGCGCCGATGTGCGCGATCAGCAGGTACAGGAACCCCGCCCGGCGGATCTCGGGGATCCGGTGCTCGGTGGTGACGAGGAAGTACGAGCTCAGCGCCATCGCTTCCCAGGCGACCATGAACGCGTACGCGTCGTCGGCGACCAGCACCATCGCCATCGCCGCCATGAACACGTGGTACTGGAAGCAGATGAGCCCCGGCGGCGTGCCTTCGCTCGAGCGGAAATAGCCCGACGAGAACCACGAGATCGCCGCGCCCGCCGCGCCGAGCAGCACCAGGAAGAACGCCGACAGCGCGTCCACGCGCACGTGGAACGGCAGGTCGGGCAACCCGAGCGGCAGCGTCGTCGCGACCGGTGTCGCGTCGATCGCGAGGAACGCGGCCAGCGCCAGCGCGACGCCGATCGCCGCGCCGGCCGGGAACAGGACGCGGCTGACGATGCGGAGCTGGCGCAGCGCGGCGAGGCCCAGCGCGCCGATCGCGAGCCACGCCGCGATCGCGGCCAGGACCAGCGTCGTCGCCGACAGCGTCATCGGGGCAGCCGCGTTCCGCCGCGCGATGCGCGCGCGCCGCTGCCCCGGGCGCTCACTTGACGCGCATCCCGGGCACCGCGCCGGCGTCGGGCGCGAGCAGGAAGATGCCGGGTCCGTCGCCGGACGCCGCGAGCACCATGCCCTCCGAGAGGCCGAACTTCATCTTGCGCGGAGCGAGGTTCGCGACCATCGGGGTGAGGCGGCCGACCAGCGCGGCCGGATCGTAGGCGGACTTGATGCCGGCGAAAACGGTGCGATGGCGCCCGTCGCCCACGTCGAGCGAGAGGCGCAGCAGCTTGTCGGCGCCCTCGACGTGCTCGGCCGCGACGATGCGCGCGATGCGCAGGTCGACCTTGGCGAAGTCGTCGATCGAGATCGTGGGCGCCCCCTCACTCCGGCGCTCTCCCTGCTCGCGGAGAGCGGGAAGGGCATTGGACGAGGCCGCCGCGCTCGCGGCCCTGGCTCCCGCTTCCTGCGTGCGGGGAGCGGGTTGGGCTGAAGGGGGCGCCTCTGGAACGCCCTGCGGAGCGATCAACGCGTCGACCTGCTTCGGATCGATGCGCGACATCAGGTGGTTGTACGGCCGGATGCGGGTGACGCGGGTGTCCAGGTCCGACCACGTGAAGTCCCGATCGAAGCCGAGGAAGCGGGCGGCCCGACCGGCCGTATCGGGCAGGACGGGCGCGAGGAAGACCGACAGGTTCCTGAACCCGACGATGCAATCGCTGCACACGCGATGCAGCTCCGCGTGCTTCGCCGCATCCTTGGCGAGCAGCCACGGCTGCTTGTCGTCGAAGTAGCGGTTGATCGCGTCGGCGAGCTCCATGGTCCGCCGGATCGCCTTGCCGTACTCGCGGCCGTCGATCGCCGCGGCGATCTCGTCCCCGGCGTTGCCGGCGAGCGACGCCCACCATTGCAGCCGGGCGTCGTCGTCCAGCACCCGCCCGTCGAAATGGCGATGCAGGAACGTCGCCGCCCGGCTCGCGATGTTGACGTACTTGCCCACCAGGTCGCTGTTGACGCGGGCGACGAAGTCGTCCGGATTGAAGTCGAGGTCCTCGACGCGGTCGCTGAGCTTGGCCGCGAGGTAGTAGCGCAGCCACTCCGGGTTCATCCGAAGGTCGAGGTACACGTCCGGGCTGATGCCGGTGCCGCGCGACTTCGACATCTTTTCGTTGAGGAACGTGATGAAGCCGTGCACGAAGACGTTGGTCGGCGTCTTGTACGGCGCGCCGGCGAACGCCAGCATCGCGGGCCAGAACAGCAGGTGGTGGTAGATGATGTCCTTGCCGATGAAGTGGTACTGCTCGACGTGGGGATCCTTGAGGAACGTCGCGAAGTCGATCCGCCGTGCGGTGAGATGGGCCTTGAGGCTCGCGAGGTAGCCGACCGGCGCGTCGAGCCACACGTAGAAGTACTTTCCCGGCGCGTCCGGGATCTCGATGCCGAAATACGGTGCGTCGCGCGAGATGTCCCAGTCGGTGAGCTTGCTGTCGGTGTCCTCCGAGCCGAGCCACTCGCGCACCTTGTTCAGCACCTCGGGCTGCAGCGCGCGCCCGGGCGAGGGCTCCGCGGTCCACCGGCGCAGGAAGGCGACGACCTCCGGCGCGGAGAGCCGGAAGAACAGGTGCTCGGAGGTCCGCAGCTCGGGCCGCACGCCGGTGAGCGTGGAATACGGCTCGACCAGATCGGTCGGCGCGTAGGTCGAGCTGCAGTTCTCGCAGGCGTCGCCGTACTGGTCCTTCGCGCCGCACTTCGGGCAGGTGCCCTTGATGTAGCGGTCCGGCAGGAACATCGCCTTGACCGGATCGTAGAACTGCTCGACCGGCTTGCCGTAGACGAGCCCCCGTGCCCTGAGCTTGCGATAGACGTCCTGCGACAGCTCGACGTTCTCGGGCGAGTCGGTCGAGTGCCAGTGGTCGAAGCAGATGTGGAAGCCGTCGAGGTGCTTGGGTCGCGTCGCGGCGACGCGAGCCACCAGCTCGCGCGGCGTGACGCCCTCGGCTTCGGCCTTCAGCATGATCGGCGCGCCGTGCGTGTCGTCGGCGCACACGAAGTGCACGTCGTGCGCCTGCATCCGCTGGAAGCGCACCCAGATGTCGGCCTGGATGTACTCCATGATGTGGCCGATGTGGAACGGACCGTTCGCATACGGCAGCGCCGTGGTGACGAACAGCGTCCGGCGGGCGGCGGGCATCGATGACCTTGCGCGAAGCAGGGAGAAGCGAACGATTCTAGCAAAGCGCCTTTCCGCGACCGGAGGGCGCGCCGGCGGATCGGCTAGAATGATTCCCCCGCATGCGGTTGCGCCGCGCGCTTCCGGTCCCCGCCCGAGCCCCGTCCGATGCCGATCGCCGAAGCCGATGTCCAGGCCCGCCTGAAGAGCCTGATCGACCCCAACACCGGGCGCGACTTCGTGACCGGCAAGGCCGTGCGCAAGGTCACGGTCGACGGGGCGGACGTCGCCGTCGACGTGCAGATCGGCTATCCGGCGCGAAGCCAGCACGACGCGATCCGGCGCCTGGTCGCCGATGCGCTCGCGGGGTTGCCCGGCATGGGCCGCGTGAGCGTGACGGTGGGGCAGAAGATCACCTCGCACGCGGTCCAGCGCGGCGTCAAGCTCGTCCCGGGCGTCAAGAACATCGTCGCCGTCGCCAGCGGCAAGGGCGGCGTCGGCAAGTCGACGACGGCGGTCAACCTCGCGCTCGCGCTCGCCGCGGAAGGCGCGACGGTCGGCGTGCTCGACGCGGACATCTACGGGCCGTCGCAGCCGACGATGCTCGGCATCAGCGGCCGGCCCGAGTCGAAGGACGGCAAGACGCTCGAGCCGCTCGAGGCCTACGGTATCCAGGCGATGTCGATCGGCTTCTTGATCGACGTCGATACGCCGATGGTGTGGCGCGGGCCGATGGTGACCCAGGCGCTCGAGCAGCTGCTCAAGGACACCAACTGGCGCGAGGTCGACTACCTGATCGTCGACCTGCCGCCCGGCACCGGCGACATCCAGCTCACGCTGTCGCAGAAGGTGCCGGTGACCGGCGCGGTGATCGTCACCACGCCGCAGGACATCGCGCTGCTCGACGCGCGCAAGGGCCTCAAGATGTTCGAGAAGGTCGGGGTGCCGATCGTGGGCATCGTCGAGAACATGGCGATCCATATCTGCAGCCAGTGCGGGCACGCCGAGCACATCTTCGGATCGGGCGGCGGCGAGCGCATGTGCCGCGACTACGGCGTGACCTTCCTGGGCAGCCTGCCGCTCGACATCCGCATCCGCGAGCAGGCCGACTCGGGCCGGCCGACCGTGGTCGCCGATCCGGATGGCGCCGTGGCGCAGGTCTACAGGTCGATCGCGCGCAAGGTCGCCGTCGCCGTCGCCCAGAAGGCGCAGGACTTCTCGGCGAAGTTCCCGACCATCTCGGTCCAGAACACCTGACGCCGTGATCAAGGCCGACAAGTGGATCCGCCGCATGGCGGCCCAGGGGATGATCGACCCGTTCGAGCCCGGCCAGGTGCGCGAGGTCGACGGCCGGCGCATCGTCTCGTACGGCACGTCGAGCTACGGTTACGACATCCGCTGTTCGGACGACTTCAAGATCTTCACCAACATCAACTCGACCATCGTCGACCCGAAGGCGTTCGACGCGAAGTCGTTCGTCGACTTCAAGGGCGACGTATGCATCATCCCGCCGAACTCGTTCGCGCTCGCGCGCACCGTCGAGTACTTCCGCATCCCGCGCAACGTGCTGACCATCTGCCTCGGCAAGAGCACCTACGCGCGCTGCGGCATCATCGTCAACGTGACGCCGTTCGAGCCCGAGTGGGAGGGCTACGTGACGCTCGAGTTCTCCAACACGACGCCGCTGCCCGCGAAGATCTACGCGAACGAGGGCGTCGCGCAGGTGGTCTTCTTCGAGTCCGACGAGGTGTGCGAGACCTCGTATAAGGACCGCGGCGGCAAGTACCAGGGCCAGCAGGGCGTCACGCTGCCCAAGATCTAGGGGTCGGGTTGCGAACCTGGTTCGGACCTTGGTTGCGAACCAGGTTCGCAACCTGAGCCCGGACGTGGTCATGACCAAGCGTCCCTCGATCGCGATCCTCGCGCTCTGCCAGCTGCTGGCGATGGCGCTGTGGTTCTCCGCCTCGGCGGTGGTGCCGCAGCTCGTTGCCGAGTACCACCTGTCGGGGTTCATGCAATCGGCGCTCACCAGCGGCGTGCAACTGGGCTTCGTCGCCGGCTGCCTGGTCAGCGCGTTCTTCGGCCTCGCCGATCGCCTCGAGCTGCGCCGCTTCGTCGCCGGCTCCGCGCTGCTCGGCGCCGCGGCCAACGCGCTCTTGCTGGTCGTCGACCCGTCGTCGGGATGGATGCCGCTGATCCGATTCGTCACCGGCATGGCGATGGCGGGCGTCTACCCGGTGGGCATGAAGCTCGCGTCGACCTGGGCCGACGGGGACATGGGCTTGATGGTGGGCATACTGGTGGGCGCGCTCACGCTCGGCTCGGCGTCGCCGCACCTGTTCAACGCGTTCGCCGGCGTCGACTGGCGCGTGCCGGTCGCCGCGTCGTCGGCCGCCGCGCTGGCCGCGGCGCTCCTGATCGGCTTCGCCGGGGTGGGGCCGAACCGGGCGCCGACGCCACGCTTCGACCCGCGCGCGATCCTCGACGCCTGGCGCGACGTCCCGTTGCGTCTCGCCAACCTCGGCTACCTCGGCCACATGTGGGAGCTCTACGCCATGTGGGCGTGGATCGGTGTCTTCCTGGGCGCGAGCTTCGCGCTCTCGATGCCGGCCGACGCGGCGCCAATGGCGGCGAAGCTCGCCGCCTTCGCGACCATCGCGTCCGGGGCGATCGGCGCCGTGGGAGCGGGCTACCTCGCCGACCGCCTGGGACGCACCACGCTCACGATCGTCTCGATGGCGATCTCGGGGAGCTGTGCCGCGGGGGTCGGCGTCCTGTTCGGCGGACCGCCCGCGGCGCTTGTCGCCGTGTGCCTCGTGTGGGGAATCACCATCGTCGCGGATTCGGCGCAGTTCTCGGCCTCGATCGCCGAGCTCGCCGACCGCACCCGTGTCGGCACGATGCTGACGCTGCAGACCGCGCTGGGATTCACGCTGACGCTCGCCACCATCCACCTGATGCCGCCGCTGGTCGCGGCACTGGGCTGGCGCTACGCATTCGTGCCCCTGGCGCTCGGGCCGGCCGTTGGCGTCTGGGCGATGGCTCGCCTGCGCGCCCATCCCCGCTCGGCGGCGCTCGCCGGCGGGCGGCGCTGACCCGGGACGGGCGCCCGGAGCCGTCCCCGGAGGAGGCCGCTGCGAATAATGCGTATGGCGAGCGGCGTGCTGGCGGCGTAGCATCGTCCTCCCGGACTCGGCGTACGCGATTCCGCGTGTCCAACCATCCGCTGGAGGGACCATGGCCTACCACCTCGAGGGTCGTCTCCTCGAAGTCTGCAACTGCCGCGTGCTGTGCCCGTGCTGGATCGGGGAGGATCCCGACTACGGCACCTGCAACACGATCATCGCCTGGCACTTCGACAAGGGCAAGATCGACGGGGTCGACGTGGCGGGCCACACGATCGCGATGATCGCGCACGTGCCCGGCAACATCCTGCAGGGCAACTGGCGGGCGGCCGTCTACCTCGACGACCGCGTGTCGCACGAGCAGGAGCAGGCGCTGCTCGCCGTCTACACCGGCAAGAAGGGCGGCCCCGTCGCCGAGCTCGCGAAGCTCGTCGGCGAGGTCGTGTCGGTCGAGAAGGTGAAGCTCAGCTTCGAGGTGCACGGCGGCCACGGCACGATCAAGATCGGCGACGCCGGTTACGCCGAGCTCGAGCCGTACAAGAACGCCACCGGCGCGACCACCACGCTCGCGGACACCGTGTTCTCGACGGTGCCGGGCGCACCGGTGTTCGTCGGCAAGTCGCCGCACTACCGCTCGAAGGTGCCGAAGCTCGGCATCGACCTCGACCTCAAGGGCCACAACGCGCTGCAGAGCACGTTCGTCTTCAGCGCCTAGCGTCGTGGCGGCGTGGCGCGCCGCCTCGGCGCGCCACGACCCCCGGCCACGATGAGCTCGACTTCCCTGGCCGCCCCCCCGCGCCCGCACGACGGCCGCCGCTTCGCGGCGCTGCTCGTCGTCGGCGTCGTGCTCCCCGCGTGGGCGCTCCTTGCCTGGTGGAGCGCGAGCCCGTGGCGCGGCTACGTCGTTCACGGGGGCTGGGGCGACGCGATCGCGCTGTCGCCGCTGTGCCGCGCGCTGCCGGGTGGGTCGATCGTCGTGCCGGCGCTCCTCACCGCACTCGCCTGGCTGCTGATGATCGCCGCCATGATGGTTCCGACCGTCGTGCCGCTCGTCGGCGTGTTCCGGCGTGCCGTGGCGGGACGGCCGGACGGCGGGCGGCTGGTCGGGCTGCTGGTCGGCGGCTACGTCGTGGCGTGGCTCGCGTTCGGCGTCGCCGCGCATGCCGCGGACACCGGGATCCGCGCCGCGGCAGCGGCGTCGCCGTGGCTCGCCGGCCACGCGTGGCTGCTCGGCGCGGGCGTTCTCGGTTTCGCCGGTGCGTTCCAGTTCTCGGCGCTCAAGTACCGCTGCCTCGAGCGTTGCCGCTCGACCTTCGGCTTCGTCAGCTCGCACTGGCACGGGCGCCACCCGGCGCGCGAGGCGTTCCGCATGGGGCTCGACCACGGGGCGTTCTGCGTCGGCTGCTGCTGGGCGCTGATGCTGGTCATGTTCGTCGTCGGCATGGGGAACGCCGGCTGGATGCTGGCGCTCGCCGCGCTGATGGCGATCGAGAAGAACCTCCCCGGCGGACACCGGATCCGCACGCCGCTCGGGCTCGGCCTGATGGCCTGGGCGGCCGCGATCGTCGTCGCCCACGCCTAGCGCCGCCCCGGGCGTCGGCGTGTTGCATCGGCGCCGCCCGCGCCGCTGTCGCCGAACCGATCGGCGCACGCGCTGTCGCACCCAAACGCAAGACGCGCGACAATCCGGCCCACGCGGCGCGGGTCGCCGCGTTCGCCGACGCCGCGCCGGCCCGATGCCGCCGGCGGACGCCGCCCGTCCCCCCAAGGAGCCTCGATGAAGTTCCGCTTTCCCGTCGTCATCATCGACGAAGACTACCGGTCGGAGAACGCGAGCGGCCTGGG
>DATLIR010000246.1:0-2323 GCA_035539315.1 Casimicrobiaceae bacterium | reverse complement strand
GGACACGCCGGCCACCACGCAGGCCACGATCATCGACACCATCGTCAGCAGGCCGAGCATCAGCCGCTCGTTCATCGGCGTCGACGTCCCGGCGGCGATCAGGATCGCCAGGCCGGCGAGCGCGCCGGTGACCGCGCCGTTCATGGCGCCGAGCGTGGCCTCCTTGGCGAGCAGCTGCATCACCTTGTCCGGGCGCATCTCGCCGAGCGTCATGCCGCGCAGCGTGACCGCCAGCGCCTGGCACCCGGTGTTTCCGGACTGTCCCGCGAGCACGGGCAGGAACACGGCGAGCAGCACGATCTTCTCGAGCGTTCCTTCGAACATTCCCACGACGCCGGCCGCGACGAACGCGGTGAGCAGATTGAGCTGCAGCCAGGGGTGGCGGAACAGGAGGCTGCGCGGCCAGGGCGTCGCGAGCCGCTCCTCCTTGGTCACGCCGACCATCTCGCCGGCCTGCGCGGACAGCTCGACGGTCTGCGCATGGAACATCGTCTGCCCGCGCACCAGCCCCTTGAGGCGTCCTTCGTCGTCGACCACCGGGTAGACCGGATAGTGCTTGTCGAGCGTGAGCTTCATCGCGTCGAGCAGCGGCATCATCGTATTCAGCGCGAAGACGTCGTGCAGCATCGCGTCGCCGAGCTTCTGCGTGCGGTCGCCGAACAGGAGGTCGCGCATCGTAATGACGCCGACCAGCTTGCCGTCGGCCTCGACCACCCACGCGTAGGTGATGAACGCCTGCTTGACGAGCTCGCGCAGCGCCTCGATCGCGTCGCCGATCGTCTGCTCGGGCAGGAACACCGCGAGCGGCGGCTCCATCAGCCGTCCGATCGAATCGTCCGGGTAGGGCGAGTTGCCCGTAGTCTTGCGTTTGCGGCGCAGTCGCATGAACGTCCCGGGTCGGGGCACGAACGACGGCGGGCGCGTGAACGCGACCGCGCGCCCGGCTTCGCGTCGTTATACCGCAACTGTGCGACCGGCGGGATGCGCCGACCGACGCGCGGCGCCGGCGTCAGCGTTCTTCGTTGTCGAAGCGCAACGGTGCGGCGATGGCGGGATCCGCCGCTTTCGCGCCGCCGCCACCGGCAGTCGACTCACCGGCTTGCGCTGCGCGCGCGATCGCGAGCAGCTCGAGCGCCGCGAGCACCGTCTCGTGCTGGGCTTCGAGCTGCTTGGCGCGCGTCGAGCTGCCGCACCACGCGGTGCAGAACGTGTTGGTGGGACTCTCGAAGTCGCAATGCGAGGCGCCGTCGATCTTGACCGAGCGGACCAGGTGGGGCACCGAGCGCGCCAGCGTACGGCCGCTCGAGAAGAGGTTGCACGCCGACGCGTCGCCGAGCAGCACGATCGCGGGCGAGTCGAGCTTCGCGGCCGCGAGCATCCCGGTGCCGGTCCGATCGACGGGGTCGAGCCCGACCCAGCCCGCGAGCCCCGGCAGCTTCGAGGCCGCATACACGGTCGCGAGCCCGCCCGCCGACGTGCCGATCAGGAGCAGCGACGAACGCTCGACCGGCGCGAGGTCGAGCGCGCCGGCTTCGAGCGCGCGCGCCAGCGCGACGATGACCGAGCCGTTGCCCCACAGGTCGAGCACGTTGGGGAGGTCGGGCACGATCGCGACGATGCCGGCTTCGGCCAGCGCGCGTCCCACGTCGCGGTGGCGGACGCGGGTGCGCGTCCAGCCGTGGGCGAGGATGGCGACGCCCCGCGGCGGGCGCGCATCGGGCTCGTAGACGTCGAGCGCCATCGTGGCGCCGTCGACCTCGATCGACGTCGTGCGGGCGTAGGAAGCGGCGATCGCGGGCGCCGGCAGCCACGTGCAGGCTACAGCGAGGGCGACGAGCGCGGCGGCGATCCGGGGCATCGGGGCGCGCCGTCGCCGGCGCGAGCGGCGGGTCCGCCGGCAAGCGCGAGGGGCGCGACGCCGATCATAGCCGAACGCGTCGGAGACGGTCCGTTCGTGCCCGAACCGACCCGGATGCACCGGAATCCACAGAGCCCGCACGCGAGTGTGATGTACAGGTCGTGACCGCGCCGACGCATGCGGGCAGCGCGTCGGGGTCGCTGGCGAAACACGGTGAAGATTCACGCTGCGCGGCCGTTGACCGTGTGCAAATCGCCGGCGTAGGCTCGCTCACCGTCGGCTTGGGCGAGCGCGTTGCCACGCCCCTGGGCCGACGCGGACGGCGTCGTGCACCGGCGCCGCCGGCAGCGGCATGGGAAGGGGGGCACCATGCACGTTGGTCGGCTGCATTTCCGTCTGGCCGCGCGCTCGCGCGCGGCCGCGCTCGCGCGCTTCGATCCGGCCGCCTGCTATGCGGGCCTGCGC
>DATLIR010000245.1:0-16950 GCA_035539315.1 Casimicrobiaceae bacterium | reverse complement strand
CATGACGCAACTCGCGCAAGCGGCCGGCTGCACGCGCTACCACATCGTCGAGGCTCGCCTGGCGCGGTGGCTGCTGATGACGCAGGACCGCGCGCGCTCGAACGCGATGCACATCACGCACGAGTTCCTGGCGCTGATGCTTGGAGTCCGGCGCGCCGGCGTCACCAAGGCCGCCATCTCGCTGCAGAAGCTCGGCTTGATCCGCTACAGTCGCGGCGACATCCTGATCCTCGACCGGCCGGGCCTCGAGGCCGCTGCGTGCGCTTGCTACGGGACCGACCGCGCGACCTACCGCCGCGTGCTCGGACCGTCTCCGGCATTGCGCGGCCGGGCCGCACACTGAGGTCGGCCCGTCGTTGCGCGGCCCGCAAACACCGTACACCCGTCCGCCGGACGGGACCCCCATGGAACCGGTCCCGGCGTGCCGCGGAAGCCCGAGAGTTGTCTCGCGCGCCCCGTCCGGCTAAAATCGCGTTCTTTGCAGGCGCGTAGCTCAGCTGGTTAGAGCACCACCTTGACATGGTGGGGGTCGTTGGTTCGAGTCCAATCGCGCCTACCAGACACCCGCCATCCCGCCGCGACACCATGCCGGACGCCGGCAGAGCACGAAAGGGCCTGGGTTATGACACGTCGAACGCGTAGCACGCCGACCTAGGCTGCGACGAGCTCGCGTATCGCCCCGGGATTCCCGGCGAAAAAGTGCGGCTCGACCGCACTTTTTTCATTTCCGGCCCCCGATCTTCGCTGGGCCGGACGCAGGAGCCCTGCCATGCCCGACATCCGACTTCCCGACGGCGCCGTCCGCCACTACGACGCGCCCGTCTCGGTCGCCCAGATCGCCGCGTCGATCGGCCCCGGGCTCGCCAAGGCTGCGCTCGCCGGCAAGGTCGACGGCAAGGTCGTCGACACCTCGTTCGTCGTCGACCGCGACGCGACCGTCTCGATCGTCACCGACCGCGACCCCGAGGGTCTCGAGGTGCTGCGGCACTCGACCGCGCATCTCCTCGCCTACGCGGTCAAAGAGCTGTTCCCCGACGCCCAGGTGACGATCGGCCCGGTCGTCGAGGACGGCTTCTACTACGACTTCAGCTACAAGCGCCCTTTCACGCCGGACGATCTCGCGGCCATCGAGGCGCGCATGGCGGAGCTCGCGAAGAAGGACGAGCCGGTCGTGCGCACCACGATGCCGCGCGACGACGCGGTGCGGCTCTTCGAGGGCATGGGCGAGCACTACAAGGCCGAGATCATCGCGTCGATCCCGGCGAATGAAAACATCTCGCTCTACCGCGAAGGCGGCTTCGTCGATCTGTGCCGCGGCCCGCACGTGCCGTCGACCGGCAAGCTCCGCGCGTTCAAGCTCACCAAGCTCGCCGGCGCGTACTGGCGCGGCGATTCGCGCAACGAGATGCTCCAGCGCATCTACGGCACCGCGTGGGCGAAGAAGGAGGACCTCGAGGCCTACCTCACCCGCCTCGCGGAGGCCGAGAAGCGCGACCATCGCAAGCTCGGGCGGCAGCTGGACCTCTTCCACCAGCAGGACGAGGCGCCGGGCATGGTGTTCTGGCACCCGAAGGGCTGGTCGATCTGGCAGGAGGTCGAGCAGTACATGCGGCGCGTCTACCGCGACAACGGCTACCAGGAGGTGCGCGGGCCGCAGATCCTCGACCGCTCGCTGTGGGAGCGCTCCGGGCACTGGCAGAACTTCAAGGACAGCATGTTCTTCACCGAGAGCGAGAAGCGCGACTTCGCGGTGAAGCCGATGAACTGCCCGGGACACGTGCTGATCTTCAACTCGGACCTGCGGAGCTACAAGGAGCTGCCGCTGCGCTACGGCGAGTTCGGCGCCTGCCACCGCAACGAGCCGTCCGGCGCGCTGCACGGGATCATGCGCGTGCGCGCGTTCACGCAGGACGATGGCCACATCTTCTGCATGCCCGAGCACATCCAGTCCGAATGCACCGCGTTCAACCGGCTCGCGCTCGCGGTCTACCGCGACTTCGGCTTCGAGGACGTCACCATCAAGCTCGCGCTGCGACCCGAGAATCGCCTAGGCAGCGACGACCAGTGGGACCGCGCCGAGCAGGCGCTGCGCGACGCGCTCGGAGCGTGCGGCGCGTCGTGGACCGAGCTTCCCGGCGAAGGCGCGTTCTACGGGCCCAAGATCGAGTACCACCTGAAGGACTCGATCGGCCGCTCGTGGCAATGTGGCACGATGCAGGTCGACTTCCAGATGCCCGGGCGCCTGGGCGCCGAGTACGTCGCCGAGGACAACACCCGGCAGGTGCCGGTGATGCTGCACCGGGCGATCGTCGGCTCGCTGGAGCGGTTCATCGGGATCCTGATCGAGCACCACGCCGGGGCGTTCCCCACCTGGCTGGCGCCGGTCCAGGCGGTCGTCCTGACCATCACCGACCGCCAGGCCGGCTACGCCCGGGCCGTCCAGGGCCACCTGAAGGCTGCCGGCTACCGGGTCGACGCCGATTTGCGGAACGAGAAAATTACCTATAAAATCCGGGAACATAGCCTCCAGAAGCTTCCCTGGCAGCTGATCGTCGGCGACAAGGAGCTGGAGGCGAACTCGGTGGCCGTGCGCACCCGAAGCGGCGAGGACCTCGGCACGATGTCGCTCGAGTCCTTGATCGCGCGCCTCGACGACGAGGTGGCCGCACGTCGATAGCGCGTTCGCGCGCCGTCGCCGGCGGACGGGGCACGGTCGTTTTTTTTCTCTGCGTGGAGATTTGCCACTGGACAACAAGCACCAGCGCATCAATCGCGAAATCACGGCGCCGCAAGTGCGGCTCGTGGGGCTCGAAGGTGAACAGCTCGGTATCGTCAGCATCGTCGATGCGCTGGCGAAGGCCGAGGCAGCCGAGGTCGATCTCGTCGAGATCGCGCCGCTCGCCGAACCGCCGGTGGTCCGCATCATGGACTACGGCAAGTTCAAGTACCGCGAGTCCAAGCGCGCCCACGAGGCCAAGCTCAAGCTGAAGCAGATCCAGGTCAAGGAAGTGAAGTTCCGACCCGGGACCGACGAGGGCGATTACAAGATCAAGCTGCGCAATCTCACGCGCTTCCTCTCCGAAGGCGACAAGGCCAAGGTGACGATGCGCTTCCGGGGTCGCGAGATGGCGCACCAGGAATTCGGCGTGCGCCTGCTGGAGCGGATCCGCAACGACCTCGAGGCGGTTTCGCTGGTCGAGCAGTTCCCGAGGCTCGAAGGCCGGCAGATGGTGATGCTGCTGGCCCCGAAGAAGACCCAGGTGCAGGCGAAGCCGGCCGCGCCGACGCAAGCCCATCACCCCGACAAGCCCGAGGCCGGTGCGGCGAAAGCCGCCAAAGTCTCCCCGGCGCCCAAGCCGGAGAGCACCGCTGTGGGCAGCAAATAAGGAACGGCATCATGCCGAAGATGAAGACCAAGTCGGGCGCCAAGAAGCGCTTCCGCGTGCGCGGAAGCGGCTCGGTCAAGCGCTCGCAGGCATTCAAGCGCCACATCCTCACCAAGAAATCGACCAAGGGCAAACGGCAGCTTCGCGGCTCCGCCGGGCTCCACGCGACCAACGTGGACTCGGTGAAGGCCATGATGCCGTACGCCTAAGGGAGAGCGACCATGCCTCGCGTCAAACGTGGAGTCACCGCGCGCGCTCGCCACAAGAAGGTGATCGCGCAGGCCAAGGGTTTCCGCGGCCGCCGCAACAACGTGTTCAGGATCGCCAAGCAGGCGGTCATGAAAGCCGGCCAGTACCAGTATCGCGACCGGCGCACCAAGAAGCGCGAGTTCCGCGCGCTGTGGATCGCGCGGATCAACGCGGCGGTGCGCGAGCTCGGCATGAGCTACAGCGTGTTCATGAACGGGCTCAAGAAGGGCGGCATCGAGATCGACCGCAAGGTCCTCGCCGACCTCGCGGTGCACGACAGGGCCGCGTTTGGCAAGATCGCCGAACAGGCCAAAGCCTCGCAGGCCTGACCGATCGATCGGGAACGAAGGGAGGCGTCGAAGCCTCCCTTTTTTTTCGCCTTCCCGCCGTCACGCCACCCCATGACCGACCTCGACGCCCTCCTCACCGAAGCGCTGGCCGCCTTCACCGCGGCGGCCGACCCGGCGGCGCTCGAGAACACGAAGGCGCGCTACCTCGGCAAGGCCGGCGCGCTGACGGCGCAGCTCAAGTCGCTCGGCACGCTCGCGCCGGACGCGCGCCGCGAGGCCGGCGCCAGGATCAACGACGCGAAGGCCCGGCTCGAAGCCGCGCTCGACGCGCGACGCGCGGCGCTCGCCGACGCGAAGCTCGCCCGGCAGCTCAGCGCGGATGCGCTCGACGTCTCGCTGCCCGGTCGCGGTTCCGGCAGCGGCGGCCTGCATCCGCTCACGCTCACGCTGGAGCGCGTCGAGGCGCTCTTCGCCACGCTCGGCTTCGACGTCGCCGACGGGCCGGAGATCGAGGACGACTTCCACAACTTCACGGCGCTCAACACGCCGGAGAACCATCCGGCGCGCTCGATGCACGACACGTTCTACGTCGACGGCGGCCTGTTGCTCCGCACGCACACCTCGCCGATCCAGGTGCGCTGGATGGAGACGCACGCGCCGCCGATCAAGATCATCGCGCCCGGCCGCGTCTACCGCGTCGACAGCGACGCGACGCACTCGCCGATGTTCCACCAGGTCGAGGGACTGTGGATCGACCGCGACGTCTCGTTCGCGGACCTCAAGGGCGTGGTCGCCGAGTTCCTGCGCCGGTTCTTTGAGCACGACGACCTAAAGTTGCGCTTCCGGCCGTCGTTCTTCCCGTTCACCGAGCCCTCCGCCGAGATCGACATGAGCTTCGGCGACGGCTGGCTCGAGATCGCCGGGGCCGGGCAGGTGCACCCGAACGTGCTGCGCGCCGTCGGCATCGACCCGCAGCAGTGGCAGGGCTTCGCGTTCGGGATGGGGCCCGACCGGCTCGCGATGCTGCGCTACGGCGTCGACGATCTCCGACTGTTCTACGAGAACGACCTCGCGTTCCTGCGCCAGTTCGCCTGAGCCGCCCCGACCGTCATGCGCGTTTCCGAGCACTGGCTGCGCACCTTCGTCGATCCGCCGATCGACGCGGCGACGCTCGCCGAGCGCCTCACGATGGCCGGGCTCGAGGTCGAGTCGAGCGAGGCGGCGGCGCCGCCGTTCTCGCGCGTCGTCGTCGCGAAGATCCTCGCGGTGAACGCGCATCCGAACGCCGACCGCTTGCGCGTCTGCAGCGTCGACGCCGGCGCGGCGACGCTCACGATCGTATGCGGCGCCCCCAACGCCTCAGCCGGCATGACGGTGCCCTGCGCGCTGGAGGGGGCGACGCTGCCCGGCGGCCTTTCGATCAAGCGCACCAGCGTGCGCGGCGTCGAGTCGCAGGGGATGCTGTGCTCGGCGCAGGAGCTCGGCCTCGCCGCCGACGCGAGCGGGCTCCTCGCGCTCGACGACACGCTCGCGCCCGGCACCGACCTGCGCAGCGCGCTGGCGCTCGACGACACCGTCTTCACGCTCAAGCTCACGCCCAACCGCGCCGACTGCCTGTCGATGCTCGGGGTCGCGCGCGACGTGTCGGCCATCACCGGCGCCGCGCTCGCGGTTCCCGACAGCGCGCCCGTGCCCGCAACGTCGGCGATCGTGCGCGACGTGCGCATCGACGAGCCGCAGGGATGCCCGCGCTTCGGCGGTCGCACGATCGAAGGCATCGACGCGACGCGTCCTGCGCCCGGCTGGATGAAGGCGCGGCTCGAGCGCGCGGGACTGCGCGCGATCAGCGCGGTGGTCGACGTCACGAACTACGTGATGCTCGAGCTCGGCCAGCCGATGCACGCCTACGACGCGCGCCACCTCGACGGTGCGCTGTGCGTGCGTTTCGCGCGCGCCGGCGAGAAGCTCACGCTCCTCAACGGCGACGTGCTCGACCTCGAGCCGGATCTTCTGCTGGTGGCCGACCAGGGGAAGCCGCTGGGTCTCGCCGGCATCATGGGCGGCGAGCATTCGGGCATCGCCGACGACACGTCGACCGTGTACCTGGAAGCCGCGTACTGGAATCCCGCCGTCATCCAGGGGCGCATGCGCCGGCTCGGCTTCACCAGCGACGCCGGCTACCGCTTCGAGCGTGGCGTCGACCCGGAGGTCGGTCCGGCCGCGATCGAGCGTGCGACGTCGCTCATCCTGGCGATCTGCGGCGGCCGCGCGGGACCGCGGACCGACGCGAAGGCCGCGTTGCCGCCCCGCCCGGCCGTGCGCGTGCGCACGGCGCGCATCGCGCGGCTGCTCGGCGTTCCGGTCACCGCCGACGAGGTCGCCAGCGTGTTCGCGCGCCTCGGGCTGGCGGCGCGCCGCAGCGGTGGCGATTTCGACGTGACGCCGCCGTCGTGGCGCTTCGACCTCGCGATCGAGGAGGACTTCGTCGAAGAGGTGGCGCGCATCCGCGGCTACGACGCGATTCCCTCCGTCGCGCTGGCCCACGTGCAGCGGATGCTGGCGCGGCCCGAGTCGCAGCGCACTTCGTTCACGCTGCGCCGCGCGCTGGCCGCGCGCGACTGGCACGAGGTGGTGACGTTCGGCTTCGTTTCGTCGGCCAGCGAGCGCGCGCTGGACGCGGACGCGCAACCGATCGCCGTGCTGAATCCGATCGCCGCGCACCTCGACGCGATGCGCACGTCGCTCCTGCCGGGGCTGATCGAGGTCGCCCGCGTCAACGCGACGCGGCGCGAGTCGCGCGTGCGCGTCTTCGAGCTCGGCCGCGTCTTCCGGCGCCGCGACGGCACGCTCGAGCAACCGCTCAAGCTCGGCGGTCTTGCGACCGGCGGAGCAGTGGCCGAGCAATGGGGGACGGCCGACCGGCCGGTCGACCTCTTCGACGTCAAGGCCGACCTCGCGGCGATCGTCCACCCGCGCGTGCTCAGCACCCAGGCGGCGCCGCACCCGGCGCTTCACCCGGGCCGATCCGCGGCGCTGGCCATCGACGGCGTCCCGGCGGGCTGGCTCGGCGAAGTGCATCCCGCTCTGGTCCGGCGCTTCGAGCTGCCCGGGGCACCTGTGGCGTTCGAGCTCGACGGTGCCGCGGCGCTCGTCCGACCGGTGCCGGCGGGGCGGCCGGTCTCCCGCCAACCCAAGGTCCGCCGCGACCTCGCGCTGGTGGTGGACGAGGCCCTGCCCGTGCAACGATTGCTCGACGTCCTGAGCGCCGCAGCCCCGCCGTTCGTCGTCGGGTTGCGTCCGTTCGACCTGTTCCGCGGCATCGGGCTGCCGGACGGTCGGAAAAGCGTTGCGATTCTGGTGCTTATGCAGGATACTGCACGTACTTTGACCGACGCCGAGATCGAGGGGACGATGGAGTCGCTCGCCGCGACGGCCCATCGCGAGTTCGGTGCCACGCTTCGCAGCCAGGATCCGCGATGACGCTCACGAAAGCCGAATTGGCCGACCTGCTGTTCGAGCAGCTGGGCCTCAACAAGCGTGAGGCGAAGGACATGGTCGAACGCTTCTTCGAGGAAGTCCGCATGGCGCTCGAAGCGGGCGAAAGCGTGAAGCTCTCCGGCTTCGGCAACTTCCAGTTGCGCGAGAAGCCGCAACGCCCGGGACGCAACCCCAAGACGGGCGAGGAGATTCCGATCACGGCGCGCCGCGTGGTGACGTTCCACGCGAGCCAGAAGCTCAAGGCGATGGTGGACGCGGCCAACCATGTCGGATCTCAGCCGGGCTAGGCCCGATCTCCCGCCGATCCCGGCGAAGCGCTATTTCACGATCGGCGAGGTCTCCGACCTCTGCGCCGTGAAGCCGCACGTGCTCCGCTACTGGGAGCAGGAGTTCTCGCAGCTCAAGCCGGTGAAACGCCGCGGCAACCGGCGCTACTACCAGCACCACGAGGTGCTGCTGATCCGCCGCATCCGCGACCTCCTCTACGAGCAGGGCTTCACGATCAACGGCGCGCGGCACCGCCTCGAGCACGACGTCGACGAGGCGCGCGCGGCGGCGGCGCGCCCCACGCCGTCGATGACCAGCGTGCCGGCCCGGCCGCCCGGCAACAGCGGCAGCGCGCCCGCCTCGGCTGCCGCCCTGCGGCAGGAGCTGGCCGATATCCGCCGCCTCCTCGACCCCGACCGGCGCACCTAGCGGCTGCGTCATGCCCCTTCCGCCCGGTATAATCGATGGTTTCGGTCGGGGCGTAGCGCAGCCTGGTAGCGCACCTGCATGGGGTGCAGGGGGTCGGAAGTTCGAATCTTCTCGCCCCGACCACTTCGATTCGCAGCGGTTACCCCACCGCCCGGGCGCCGCGGTCCGCCCGGCCCAGCCGCGGCGCGACTCTTGCTTGAGTCGGCTTCCGCTCCCCTCCCGTCCGAGGGCCATGCCATGACGCCACCTGCCCCGATGCGCTCGGCTCCGTCGCCCGGCACCGTCTCGGAGCTCGCGTTCGCCCGCGCCCAGCGCAACACCGTGCTGATCGTCGACGACCTCTTCAGCAGCCGGCTGCTGCTGGCCGAGATCGTGCGCCAGATCGACGGCAAGCTGAATCTCGAGCTGTTCGACACGCCGTCGCGCGCGCTCGAGTTCGCGCGCAATAACCGCGTCGACATCGTCCTCACGGACTACAAGCTCCCCGAGTTCGACGGCATCGAGCTGGTCAAGCAGCTGCGCTCGCTCGCGCACTGCGTCGACGTGCCGATCGTCGTGATCACCGTCGTCGACGACCGCAAGATCCGCTACGACGCGCTCGAGGCCGGCGCCACCGACTTCCTGATCAAGCCGCTCGACGAGCACGAGACGCGCGCGCGCTGCGCGAACCTGCTGGAGCTGCGCCGACACAAGATCGTGCTGTCCGACCAGGCGCGCGTGCTGCAGTACCAGGTCGACCGCTCGGTGTCGGAGATCCATGAGCGCGAGCTCGAGACGCTGGCCAAGCTCGCGAAGGCCGGCGAGTTCCGCGACAAGACCACCGGCAACCACCTGATGCGGATGGCACGCTACTCGGCGCTGATCGGCACCAACCTCGGCCTCGGCGCCGAGACCGCGCACGTGCTCGAGGTCGCCGCGCCGATGCACGACATCGGCAAGATCGGCATCCCCGACGCGATCCTGCTCAAGGAAGGGCCGCTCATCAAGCCCGAGGACGAGGTGATGCGCACCCACCCGCGCATCGGCTACGACATCCTCAAGGGCAGCCCGTCCAAGTACCTGTCGATGGGCGCGATCATCGCGCTCGGCCACCACGAGAAGTTCGACGGCTCGGGCTATCCGAACGGGCTGCACGGCGACGACATTCCGCTGGTGGCGCGCATCGTCGCGGTCGCCGACGTGTTCGACGCGCTGGTATCCGAGCGTCCGTACAAGCACGCGTGGCCGGTCAGCGAAGGCGTCGACTACCTGAAGGCGCAGCGCGGCCGCCACTTCGATCCACGCTGCGTCGACGCGTTCCTCGCCGACCCCGCGAAGGTCGAGTCGATCATCAAGGAACTCGGGGACTAGCGGCGTCGCTTCGTCGGCGAGGGGCCCCGCTTGCGGGGATCGACGACGAGCGCGTGCGATCCCCGCAGCGGCCGACGCGCAACGCTTCGCCCTCGGCTGCGTCCAAGAGGCCGCCGCGAGTCGCGTGCGCGTTTCGCTGTCGGGCGCTACCCGACGACGACGATGTGCACGCGGAACGGGCCGTGTGCGCCGACCACGATGGTCTGCTCGATGTCGCCGGTGCGCGACGGTCCCGACACCATGTTGACGGCGCGCGGCATCCCGGGGTGCTCGGCGCGCACCAGCGCGAACGCTTCCTCCATCCCCGCGACGATGCGCCTCGGATCCACGACCGCGATGTGCGTGTCCGGCAGCAGCATCGACGCGGTCGGTGTCGCCGCGCCGCTCGTGATCACCAGCGTTCCGGTTTCCGCGATGGCGCAGAAGCTGCCGGTGATGCCCATCCGGTCGCGTCCCAGCGTCGGGCGTGCCTCGATCGCGAGGCCCGCGGCTTCCCAGTCGAGGCCGGCGAACGCCGGCCAGCACACGCCCCGATGCGACCGCTGCTCGGCGAGCGCGGGCTCGAGGTCGAGCGCGTCGACATAACGCGCGACGGCCTGGGGCAGGAGCGCGAGCGCGGGAATGCGCTCGACCGTGCTCTCCATGTCGGTCGCGCGGCGCACGAACTGCTCGACCAGATCGGCGGCCGGCGCGGGGCGCGGACCCTGCCCGCGGCCGGCGACATAGGCGGCCGCGGCGGCCGCGGCGGCCGACCGGTCGCCGGTCTTGCCGAGCGCGGCGCGCACGCTCGCGAGGATCGCTTCGCGGGCGGTCGCGTTGTCGTCGATCGGACCGGTCATGGGGCGGTCGAACGCGCTCAGCGCTTGGCCTGCGCGCGCACGAACGCGTCGACGCGTCGCACGCCTTCGGCGATCGCCTCGTTCGAGGCGGCGTACGAGAAGCGGATGTGCTGCCCGTCGCCCGGGACGCGGCGGCCGAAATGGATGTCGGCGAGCACGGCGACGCCGGCTTCGTGCAGGAGCCGCTTGCGGAACACCTCGGAGTCCTCGCAGCCGGTCATCCGGCACGCCTCGGTGACGTTGGGCCACGCATAGAACGCGCCGCCGGGCGAGCGGCAGCTGATGCCCGGCACCCGGTTCAGCAAGCCGACGATGAAGTCACGCCGCTCGCGGAAGCGCGCGCGCATCGACTCCGCGGCGTCCTGCGGACCGTTCACCGCCTCGACCGCCGCCCATTGCGAGATCTGCGACGCGCACGAATCGGTGTTGGTGATCCAGCGCGTGAACACCGGCGCGAGCGCGCGGTTGGCCGCGAACCCGATGCGCCAGCCGGTCATCGCCCAGGTCTTCGACGCGCCGTCCGAGATGACGGTTCGCTCGAGGAGTCCCGGCCGCGTCGCGATCGACTCGAACGCGCCGTCGTAGGCGAGGCGCGAGTAGATCTCGTCTGCATAGATCCAGATGCGCGGATGACGGTCGAGGATGGCCGCGATCGCGTCGAGGTCGTCGGCGCGCAGGATGCCGCCGGTAGGATTGTGCGGGGTGTTGAGAATGACCAGCCTCGTCTTCGGCGTGATCGCCGCCTCGAGCTCGGCGGGGTCGAAGGCGAAGTCGCGCGACTCGCGCAGGAACACCGGCACCGGCACCGCGCCGTTCGCGACGACCTGCGACTCGTAGATCGGAAAGCCCGGCACCGGGTAGATCACCTCGTCGCCCGCGCCGTGATCGGTCACCGACGCGATCGTGTAGGCGATGAACGGCTTCGCGCCGGCGCCGACGACCACGTCGTCGGGCGCGATCGCGAGCCCCCGCCGCGCGCCCATGTCGCGCGCGGCGGCCGCCCTGAGCTCGTCGATGCCGGCCGAGGGCGTATAGCCGTGCTTGCCGCCGCGGATCGCCGCGATCGCGGCGTCCTGCACGTTCGGCGGCGTGGGGAAATCCGGCTGGCCGATGCAGAACGACACGATGTCCTTGCCGGCGCGCACCAGCGCGTTGACCTCGGCCAGTACGACGAAGGCGTTTTCCGTGCCGAGCGACTCGGCGCGCCGCGACAGCGGCGGTACGATCGCATGGGGCGGGCGTGGGGCGTTCATCGTCGATCTCCTCGGGCGCGTCGCGCCGCGTACAGCTCCCGGAACGTGCGGCCGGCCGGGGCCGGCATGTCGCGTCCCGCGGTCCAGCCATGCCCGAACGGCAGGCGATGGATCAGCCGGCGGCGGCCGCCCATGAAGCGCAGCGCGCGTACGCCGAATCGCGCACCGGCCGCGTAGAGCGCGGGCCGCTGCGCGAACCATGCCCACAGGCGCAGCGCGGCGCGCTCCTGCCACGGCCGCAGCTCGCGCGCGAACGCCTGCTCGCGCAGCTTGCGCTGCAGGTCGGGCAGCGGGATCTTCACCGGGCACACGACGCCGCACTGGTTGCACATCGTGGACGCGGCCGGCAGCTCCTGCGCCTGCTCGAGGCCCACGTACATCGGCGTCAGGATCGAGCCGATCGGGCCGGGGTAGACCCAGCCGTACGCCTGCCCGCCGATCGCCTGGTACACGGGGCAGTGGTTCATGCACGCCCCGCAGCGGATGCAGCGCAGCGCCTCGCGCACCTCGCTCGCGAGCACGCCGGTGCGGCCGGCGTCGACCAGGATGAAGTACATGTGCTCTGCGCCGTGGTGCTCGCCCTCGCCCTTGGTGCCGGTGAGCACGTCGACGTAGTTCGAGATCGACTGGCCAGTGGCCGAGCGCGGCAAAAGGCGCATGAGCGTCGCGACGTCCTCGAGCGTCGGGACGATCTTCTCGATGCCCGAGATCGCGATGTGCACGCGGGGCAGCGTCGTCGTCAGCGTTGCGTTGCCCTCGTTGGTGACGAGCACCACCGAGCCGGTCTCGGCGACGAAGAAATTGCCGCCCGAGATGCCCATGTCCGCGCCCAGGTACTTCCCGCGCAGGACGCCGCGGGCCTCGCGACACAGCTCCTCGATGCCTTCCTTGCGCGGCGTGCCGTGGCGCCGGTGGAAGAGCTCGCTCACCTCCTCCTTCGCCTTGTGCAGCGCCGGCCCCACGATGTGCGATGGCGGCTCGTAGCCGTTGATCTGCAGGATGTACTCGCCGAGGTCGGTCTCGACCACCTCGAGCCCGGCCGCCTCGAGCGCGAGGTCGAGCGCCGACTCCTCGGACACCATCGACTTCGACTTGACGATACGCGACACGCCGTGGCGAAACGCGATCTCGAGCACCAGCCGGTTGATGTCCGCCGCCGTCTGCGCCCACAGCACGGTGGCGCCCCGCGAGCGCGCGTTCGCCTCGAACAGCGCCAGCCAGACGTCGAGGTCGTCGAGCGCGCGCTGTCGGATCGCCCGGCCCGCCTCGCGCGTGCCTTCGAAGTCGTCTAGCTCGGTGATCGCGACGCGCCGCTTGTTGACGAACTTGCCCTTGATCTTCTGCAGGTTGAGCTGCAGGCGCGCGTCGCCGAGCTTCGCGTGCGCGCGCTCCTTGAAATGCATCGACGCGATCTGCATCCGGTCGTCCGTCGTCAGTCGGCCGAACCGCGGCGCGCATGGGTCACGGCCGCTCCCCGGCGAGCACCTCGGCAACGTGCAGCACCTGCGTGGCCGCGTGGCCGCGCCGACGCAGGCGGCCCTCGATGTTGAGCATGCAGCCGAGGTCGCCCACGACGACGGCATCGGCACCGGCGGCCTCGACGTGCTTGCACTTGTCGTCGGCGAGACGCGTGCTGATCTCGCCGAACTTGAGCGCGAAGGTCCCGCCGAAGCCGCAGCAGGTCTCGCACTCGGTCATTTCGGTCAGCGTCAGGCCGGCGACCATGTCGAGCAGCGCTCGCGGCTGCGCCTTGACGCCCATCTCGCGCAATCCCGCGCAGCTGTCGTGGTAGGTCACCGTGCCATCGAAGCGCCCGGGCACCGCATCGACCTTGAGCACATCGGCGAGGAACTGCGTGAGCTCCCAGGTCTTCGCGGCGAGGCGCTCGGCACGCCCGAGCCAGGCCGGATCGTCGCCGAGGAGCTCGGCGTAGTGCGTGCGCACCATGCCGCTGCACGAGCCGGACGGCGCGACGACGGCGTCGAAGCCCTCGAACTCGGCGACGAACTTCCGCGCGAGCGCGATCGCGTCGAGCCGGTCGCCGGCGTTGTAGGCGGGCTGGCCACAGCAGGTCTGGCGCTCCGGGACGACCACCTCCACGCCGGGATGGTCGAGGAGCTTGAGCGCGGAAAAACCGATCGACGGACGCATCAGGTCGACGAGGCAGGTGACGAACAGGCCGACGCGCATGCCGCTCGCCGCGTCAGAAGTACGACTGCGTGACCGCCAGCGTGCAAAGCCCCATCAGGTACTGCGGGAGCACGCCGAGCACGAGCAGCGCGAGTCCGTTCGCCGAGAGCAGCGCGCGCGCGTCGCCGGGCGCGGCGATGGGCGCGTCGTCGACCGGCTCGTCGAAGTACATGAGCTTGACGATGCGGAGGTAGTAGAACGCGCCGACGACGGAGGTCAGCACGGCGATCACGGCGAGCCACACGAAGCCCTGGTTGACGGCCGCCTCGAGCACCGCGAACTTGGCGTAGAAGCCGAGCGTCGGCGGGATGCCGGTGAGCGAGAACATCACCAGCAGCATCATGAACGCCCACCACGGCGAGCGCCGGTTGAGGCCGCGGAAGTCGTCGAGCTGGTCGGCCTCGAAGCCCTCGCGCGACAGCAGCAGGATCATGCCGAACGAGGCCAGCGTGGTGAGCACGTAGGCTACCGTGTAGAACAGCGCGGCCGAGTAGCCGTTCAGGTCCGCGGCGAGGAACCCGAGCAGCATGAAGCCCATGTTCGCGATGGTCGAATACGCGAGCATGCGCTTGAGGTTGGTCTGGGCGATGGCGATCAGGTTGCCCAGCACCATCGACAAGAGCGAGAGCACGATCAGCATCCCCTGCCAGTCGAACTCGAGCCCCTTGAGCCCGCCGGCGAGGACCCGCAGCGCGAACGCAAAGGCGGCCAGCTTGGGCGCGGTGCCGATCAGGAGCGTGATCGGCGTCGGCGCGCCGTGGTACACGTCCGGCACCCACATGTGGTAGGGCACCACGCCGAGCTTGAACGCGATGCCCGACACGACGAACACGAGCCCGAACACCAGCAGCGTGCGGTTGCCCTGCCCCGCCAGCGTCGCCTCGGCGATGCGGTCGAGGTCGAGCGAGCCGGTCGCGCCGTACACCATCGAGAATCCGTATAGCAACATGCCGGATGCGAGGGCGCCCAGCACGAAGTACTTCATCGCCGCCTCGGAGGGCGCCGCCGCGTCGCGCTGCAGCGCCACCAGCGCGTAGAGCGACAGCGACATCAGCTCGAGCCCCAGGTAGAGCGTGACGAAGCTCGCCGCCGACATCATGACCATCATGCCAAGAAGGGCGAACAGCGTTAGCACGAACGTCTCGCCGCGGAACAGGTCGCGCGCGACGAGGTAGGCGCGCGCGTAGAACAGCATCAGCGATACCGAGATCAGCGCGAACAGCCGCAGCACGTCCGCGAGCATGTCGTCGACGACCATGCCGTTGAAGGCGTGCACCGGCGCGATCTGGGCGGTCGACACCACGATCCAGATCGACGCCGCGAGCGCGAGCTGGGTGAGCCAGAAGCCGACGTGGCGTCGCGCCGTGGGCAGGAACAGGTCGACGATCAGCACGACGCACGCGGCGACGAGGATCGCGATCTCGGGCAGGACGGCCAGGAGCTGGACGCTCATCATCGGGGGTTCACAGTTTCGACTTCACGACGTGCGCGAGGAGGTCGGTCACCGACACGTGCATCACGTCGATGAAAGGCTTCGGATAGACCCCCATCGCCAGCACCGCGGCGGCGACCGCCGCCAGGAGCCAGAATTCGCGTCGGCCGACGTCGGCGAGGGCCGCGACCTGCGGGTTGGCCACGGCGCCGAACACCACGCGCTTCACCATCCACAGCGTGTAGGCCGCCCCAAGCACCAGCGTGACGGCGGCCGCGAAGCCGAGCCAGGGGTTGGCCTTGATCGCGGCGAGGATCACGAGGAACTCGCCGACGAACCCGGACGTCGCCGGCAACCCGGCGTTCGCCATCGCGAAGAACACCATGAACGCGGCGAAGCGCGGCATCGTGTTGACGACGCCGCCGTAGTCGGCGATCTGGCGGCTGTGCATCCGGTCGTACAGCACGCCCACGCACAGGAACATCGCCGCCGACACGAAGCCGTGCGAGATCATCTGCGCAAGCGCCCCCTCCACGCCGAGCGTGCTGAACAGGAAGAAGCCCAGCGTGACGAAGCCCATGTGGGAGATCGACGAATACGCGATCAGCCGCTTCATGTCGGCCTGCACCAGCGCCACGAAGCCGATGTAGATGACGGCGATGAGCGAAAGCGCGATCACGAAGCCGGAGAGGTAGCGGCTCGCGTCGGGCACGATCGGCAGGATGAAGCGGATGAAGCCGTATCCCCCGATCTTCAGCGTGATCGCCGCGAGGATCACCGAGCCGCCGGTCGGCGCCTCGACGTGCGCGTCCGGGAGCCAGGTGTGCACCGGCCACATCGGGACCTTGACCGAGAAAGCGAGGAAGAACGCGACGAACAGCGCGACCTGCACCGGCAGCGACAGCGGAACACGGTACCAGTCGTGCAGGGCGAAGCTCTCGGTGACGTTGTAGAGGTAGACCAGCGCCACCAGCATCAGCAGCGAGCCGAGCAGCGTGTAGAGAAAGAACTTGATCGCCGCGTACACGCGGCGCGGGCCGCCCCAGATGCCGATGATCAGGTACATCGGGATCAGCATCGCCTCGAAGAAGACGTAGAACAGCACGCCGTCCATCGCGGCGAAGGCGCCGTTGATGAACCCCGACATGATCAGGAACGCCGCCATGTACTGGGCGACGCGCGACTGGATCACCTCCCAGCCGGCCCACACCACGAGCAGCGTCATGAAGCTGTTGAGCAGGATGAACAGGACGGAGATGCCATCGACGCCGACGAAGTACCAGACATCGAAGCGCGGGATCCATTCGCCGCGCTCGACGAACTGCAGCGCCGAGGTGGTCGTGTCGAAATGCAGGAACAGCGGCAGCGTCACCAGGAAGCCGGCGAGCGCGCCCGTCAGCGCGATCCAGCGCGCCCGCGGCGCGTCGCTCTCGCGGTGGAGCACCAGCACCGCGAGGCCGGCGAGGATCGGGACCCAGATCGACAGCGAGAGGTAGGGAATCATCAGTGCCCCGACCACCAGGTCAGCAGCGCGAAGACACCGACGATCATCGTGAACGCGTAGTGGTACACGAAGCCCGACTGGATGTGGCGCATCAGCCCCGCCGCGATCCCGACGACACGCGCCAGCCCGTTCACGAAGAACCCGTCGATGATGCCGCGGTCGCCCACTTCGGAGAGCACGCCGCCGACGCGGCGCGAGCCGCCGGCGAAGAACCAGTCGTTGAAGCGATCGGCGTAGTACTTGTTGTCGAGCAGTGTGTAGAT
>DATLIR010000244.1:0-2559 GCA_035539315.1 Casimicrobiaceae bacterium | reverse complement strand
CACGGCGCCGGCCGACCACTACCATGGCCCCGCGTCGCTGTTCGCCTCGCGCGGATTTTCGACGATCGCCGAGACCGCGGACCTCGCCGTGATGCGCAAGCATCTCGCGGCCGGTGCCGCTCCCGCCGACGCGGCGACGTGAGCGCGCCGGCACCGGCCACGAGATGCTTGCGCATCACGGTGAGGTCCGCGGTCTCGGCGATCGTCGAAAATCCGCGCGAGGCGAACAGCGACGCGGGGCCATGGTAGTGGTCGGCCGGCGCCGTGCTGTCGCCGGACTTGAACGGAAACGCGTCGACGACCGCGAGCCCGCGCACGGCGAGGTCGGCGAGTGCGCCGTCGAGCAGCGCGGCGGCGACGCCGCGGCGGCGCCATGCGGGCGCGATCACGAAGCAGACGATCACCGCGGCGTCGTGCGGCGGCACCTCGATCGGCGGCGGCTCGACGCCCAGCCGCTCGAACGCGTGAGGCAGCTTGTGGCGCGGCGCCGCGTGCAGCCAGCCGATCGTCTCCGTGCCGGTACGGGCGAGATAGCCCTCGGCCTCGCCGCAGGCGATCGACGCGCCGGCGGCGACACGGTTCTGGTCTCCGGTCAGCGTCTTCCAGTCGAGCGCGCGGGACGTTCGGTAGAACTGGCAGTAGCAGCGCGCCCACTCGGCGTTGTCCGAGAACGCGGGCCCGCGCTCGTGATCGAAGAACGCGAGGTAGGCCTCGCGCGTCGCGGGGGCCAGGCGCTCGACGACGATCGGCGGCGTGCCGTCCATGCGGAAATCTTCGCACGCGCGCGGCGCGCGCGCACGCCGCAGTGCGGCGGCCGCCCCCCGGTCCGCGGTCCGAACGTGGTTCCGGGGATGGCCGCGGTCCGGACGCGCTAGCGCGCCGCCTTGATCTCGGTCCAGAGCCGGTTGCGCAGGCGACGCTGCGCCGCGTTGAGCTCGTTCAGCTGCTCGAGCTTCGCCGCGACGTCCTTCGGCGGGAAGACCGCCGGGAGCGCCTTCAGCTCGGGCTTGATGTACTTCGCCGCGTCGAGGTTGGGATTGCCCGACCCGATCAGGTTGGTGAGCTCGGCCGAGTTCTTCCCGTCCAGCATGAAGTTGATGAACCGGTGCGCGAGATCCGGCCGCGGCGCGCTCTTGTGGATGACCATGTTGTCGACCGCGAGCACCGCGCCCTCCTTCGGCATCCCCTGCACGATGCGGAACTTGCGGCCGGCGGCCTGCGCGTCCTGGTTCGCCTGGAAGATGTCGTTCGAATAGCCGTGCACGAGCCAGATGTTGCCGACCGTCAGCTCCTTGATGTACGACGACGCGTTGAACGCCGCCCAGTACGGCTTCGCCTTCTTGATGAGGTCGGCGGCCTCGCGCCAGTGCTTCTCGTCGACGTCGTTCGCCGGGTAGCCCAGGTACTTGAACGCGGCGGCGAAGAGCTCGGCGGAGCTGTCGAGCACCGTGACGCGGCCCTTGACCCTGGCGAGGTGCTTCGGGTCGAAGATCACCGCCCACGTGTCGGTCGGCAGGCCGAGCTCCTTCATCTTGGCGTCGTTGTAGCCGAGGATCGTCGTCGACATCGCGTACGGGACCGAGTACTTGTTGCCCGGATCCCACGCCGTGTCGAGGTAGGCGGGGTCGACGTTCTTCAGGTTGGGGAGCTTCGCGCGGTCGAGCGGCTGCAGCTGGCCGCCCTTGATCAGCGCCTCGACGGTGTTGCCGGTCGGCACGAGGACGTCGTAGCCCTTCGCGCCCGCCGCGAGCTTGGCGAGCAATTCCTCGTTGTCCGAGTAGTAGGTCTGGACGACCTCGCACTTGCACTCCGCCTCGAAGCGCTTGACCGTCTCGGGGGCGATGTAGTTGTTCCAGTTGTACAGATGCAGCTTGTCGGCGGCGGCCGCCGGCAGGGCGAGCGCGGCGACAAGGAAGAGCGGAAAGGCGAGCGAGCGCTGGGTCATGGAGTACCTATTCGGTGCGAAGGAGGCTGGGGGACAGGCGGGCAGCGACGACGATCAGCACCAACGTCAGCAGCATGAGAAGGGTTGACACCGCGTTGACCTCGGGCGTCACGGCGATCTTGATCATCGAGTAGATCTGGAGCGGCAGCGTCACCGTCCCGGCGCCGGCGGTGAAGAACGTGATCACGAAGTCGTCGATCGACAGCGTGAACGCCATCAGCGCGCCGGCGATCACGCCGGGCATGATCAGCGGGAGCGTGACGCGCGCGAACGCCTGCCACGGCGTCGCGCCGCAGTCGCGCGCGGCCTCGATCAGGCTCTCGTCCATGCCGGCCAGGCGCGACCGCACGACGATCGCGACGAAGCCGATGCAGAACGCGATGTGCGCGAGCGCGACCGAGACGAGCCCGAGCGTGAAATCGAGCAGCACGAAGAAGATGAGGAGCGACACGCCCATCAGGATCTCGGGAATGGCGATGGGCGTCAGCACGAGGATCGGCAGGAGGCGCGTCCTGTAACGGAACATCGCGATGCCGGCCATCGTGCCCAGCACGGTCGAGACGAGGCTTGCGACGAAGGCGATGAGGAGCGAGTTGGCCGCCGCCTGCAGCATC
>DATLIR010000243.1:0-2300 GCA_035539315.1 Casimicrobiaceae bacterium | reverse complement strand
GCCAGGAAATCGGGCGCGAGGCCGAGCCGCTCGGCGAGGCGCTTCCACAGCGACGCGAAATGGCCGGTCTCGGCCATCAGCACGCGGTCGCCCGGAGACAGCGTGTTGGCCAGCGCCGCTTCCCAGGCCCCGGTGCCGGACGCCGGGTAGATGACCACGGGCTGCGCGGTCTGGAACACGTGGCGCACGCGGTCGATGACGTCACGCCCCAGGCGCGCGAACTCCGGCCCCCGGTGGTCGATGGTCGGACGATCGATCGCGCGCAGCACGCGATCGGGCACGTTGGTCGGCCCGGGGATCTGGAGGAAATGCCGACCGGCGCGCGACGGGTTGGCGGACATGGCAGGACTCCGGAATGATCCGCGGTCGGCGTGACGGTGCCTAGGCTAAACCCCGCCGGGGATCGGATCGTTTGGTATACAATAAACAATAGTCGCGATGACCGGTAGTTGTCAAGCCCTCCGATCCTGTACGCTTCCGGTCGCGTGCACCGGGCGTGTGCGACTATGCCGGCCGGGTCCGGCGCCTTGCGTTGCCGGGTATACAAACATGAACGCTCCCGATTCCCGTTTCGCGATCGCCCCCGAGCAGCGCACGCTGCCCGGCGTGATCGAGGGGCGGCTGCGCGAGTGGATCATCGAAGGCGTACTTGAACCGGGTGCACGGCTCAACGAGCGCGTGCTGTGCGAGCAGCTCGAGGTGTCGCGCACGCCGCTCCGGGAGGCGCTGCGGCGCCTGGCGCACGACGGGCTGTGCGAGGTCATCCCGAACCGCGGCGCCTTCGTCACGCGCATGTCGCGCGAGGCGGTGCTCGAGAGCTTCCAGGTGATGGGCGCGCTCGAAGCGCTGTCCGCCGAGCTTGCGTGCGCACGCATCACCGATCTCGAGGTCGACGAGATCGAGGCGCTGACCTTCGAGATGCGCGCGTGCCACGCGCGCCGCGACCTGCCCGAGTACTACCGGTACAACCGCGCCATCCACGAGCGCATCTCGCGCGCCGCCCGCAACGAGCTGCTCGCCGATCTGTCGCAGCGCCTCAACCTGCGCATCCAGAACCTCCGCTTCCGCTCCAATCAGGTGCCGAAGAAGTGGGAGGCGGCCGTGCAGGAGCACGTCCGCATGGTCGAGCTCCTCCGGGCGCGAGACAGCGCGACGCTCGCGGCGCTGATGCGCGAGCATATCGCACGCAAAGCGGACTCGGTGCTGGTGACGCTGGACTGACGGGTGACGCCCTCGTGACGGGCGGCGACCGCCGCGCGCATCAGGGCCGCAGGTACGCCCACCCCTGCTGCTGGCGCTGCATGATCTCGACCACGCCGGCGCCGACGTAGCCGATGCCGCCGAGCATCTCGTCCTTGGCGAGCTTCTGATTGCCCATCGTGTTCTCGCAGGCGACGACCTTGACGCCGGCGCCCAGCGCTTCACCGATCCGGTTGCCGACGATCGAATCGGACTTGAGCATCGAGATGCCGGGGCCATAGGCGACGATCTCGATGGCGACGTTGGTCGCGCCGAGGGCGGTCTGCAGGTTCTTCGCGTTGTTGAGCGCCAGGTTCCACTTGGCCGGATCGTTGTCGCTCACCTGCATGACGACCTTGTTGGCCGGCGTGGCTTGCGCATGGACGGAGGGTGTCGCGATCGCCGTCAGGGCGAGCGCGGCGACGGCGGTGGCGACGAACGAGCGGCGGTCCATGGGCGTTGTCCTCGGGGCACGGGGTGGACGGCCCGCCCATTATCGCCCATCGCGCGACCGTGTCGTCGCCGCGCCGAACGGATGCGCGGTCCCGGTCGAGGGGCGCTTCCAGTAAGATCGCGCGGTTTGCCGCGCCGACCCGCCGCCGCGGACCGCCGATGGCCCGTCCGATCCCGACTCCGCATCCTGCGTCGCGCATGCGCACCGCCTGGCGGCGCAGGTGAAGCACGAGCACGTCCCGGTTCGCGCCGTGCTCCTGATCTGCGCGGCGACGCTGTGCTTCGCCGCCCTCGACACCGCGGTCAAGTTCCTGTCGGCGCGCTACCCGATTCCGCTGCTGGTGTGGGCGCGCTGGACCATCCAGGCGCTCGCCATCGTCGCGTGGCTCGCGCCGCGCCACGGGGTGTCGTTCCTGCGGACCGCGCACCTGTCTCACAACCTGGTACGCGGCGCAGTGCTGATCGGCTCGTCGGTGTGCTTCGTGTTCGCGCTGCGCGACCTGCCGCTCGCCAACGTCACGGCGCTCAACTACTCGACGCCGATGATGGTCGTCGTGCTGGCGGTCGTCGTGCTGGGCGAGCGGCTCACCGCCGCGCGCATCGCGTTC
>DATLIR010000242.1:0-5662 GCA_035539315.1 Casimicrobiaceae bacterium | reverse complement strand
CGTTTCCGCTGATGGTCGAGATCTTCCGCGAGAAGCTCACCACCGAGGCGCTCGCCGCGCGCGTGGCACGGATGGTCGCCGATCTCGAAAAGGCGGCCGGCGCGTGATGGCCCCGTGCGGCGGCTACGTCGCGTCGACCGGCCGCTCGACGACGACGTGCTCGTCGTCGGCCGCCGCGTCGCGCCAGTCCTCGTCGTCGTAGTCGCTCGACCCCCCGCGCTCCGAAGTGCGGCGGAACGCTGCTTCGCTGACCAGACGATGCCGCAGGTCGGGATCGAGCTCGTCGGCGACGCCCCCGGCAAACGGCTGGTCGAACGCCTCGTCGACCTTGCGTGCCGGCGGGACCGGAACGCTCCCGGGATGCGTCGGCGCGCTCGCGGCGTGATGCTTCGACCGACTTTGCGCCGCCGCCGATGTCGACTTCGTGATGCTCGGTGACATGGAACGGTCCTTTCGACACGACCGCGCGGGATGCGAAAGACGATTTCCCGCGGCCTTCACCCGATTATCGGCGCCCCGCCTGCGCCGCGGTTGACTCACGTCAAGCTCGCCGGGCATCCGGGCGCGAAGAATCGTGATGCGTGTTCGCCGCGCGACTCGTCCCCTTGCGATGATCTTCGCCGACCGACTCGACGCCGGCCGCCGCCTGGCCGACGCGTTGTCCCGCTACCACGGCGAGCGTCCGCTCGTCGTCGCGATTCCGCGCGGCGCCGTGCCGATGGCCGCGGTGATCGGCGAGCGGCTCGACGGCGACCTCGACGTGGTGCTGACGCGCAAGCTGCGCGCGCCCTGGCAGCCCGAGCTCGCGGTGGGCGCGATCGACGAGAGCGGCTGGACCTACGTCGCGGATTTCGCGCGGCAGGCGGGTGCCGACGCCGCCTACCTCGAGCGCGAGAAGGCGGCGCAGATGGCGACCGTTCGCGAGCGGCGCGCAAGCTATACACCGGGCCGCGGATCGCTCGATCCGCGCGGACGCGTCGTGATCGTCGTCGACGACGGCCTCGCCACCGGCGCGACGATGATCGCGGCGTTGCACGCGCTGCGCGGCCAGTCGCCGCGTCGCCTGGTCTGCGCGGTGCCGGTCGCCTCGCAGGATGCGCTGGCGAAGGTACGGCAGTACGCGGACGAGGTCGTGTGCCTCGATGCTCCCGCGATGTTCGGTGCGGTCGGCGCGTGCTACCGGGACTTCCGCCAGGTCGACGACGGCCAGGTGATCGCCGCGCTCGCCGCGGCGGATGCCGCGCGTGCCCGGCGCGCCCGACCCACCGACGTCGCCTAGTGCGGCACCGCTCAGGCGGGGGCAGCCGGGGCGTCGAAGTGACCGCGGAACCAGTCGCGCGCGACGACCGCCACCTGCTCGAGCGTCCCCGGCTCCTCGAAGAGATGCGTGGCGCGGGGGACGATGACGAGTCGTGCCGCGCACGTCATCGCGGCGAGCGCCTGGCGGTTCATCGCGATCACGGCCGTGTCGTCGCCGCCCACGACGAGCAGCGTGGGCGCCGCCACCTTGGCCAACGCCGCCGCGCCGGCGAGATCCGGCCGCCCGCCGCGCGACACGACCGAAGCGATCCCAGCGTGCGGCTGTGCGGCGGCGACGAGCGCAGCCGCCGCGCCGGTGCTCGCGCCAAAATAGGCGACCGGTAGCGCGCGCGTCGCCGGTTCGAGGCGCGTCCACGCGGTCGCCTGCGCGAGCCGCCTGGCGAGGTGCGGAATGTCGAAGCGCGCGGCGCGCTCCCGGTCCTCCTCGGGCGTGAGGAGGTCGAAGAGCAGCGTGCCGATCTCCGCCTGGTGCAGGGCCGAGGCGACCGTGCGGTTGCGTGGGCTGTGGCGCGAGCTGCCCGACCCGTGCGCGAAGATCACGAGGCCGCGCGCACGCTCCGGCAGCTCGAGGGTTCCGTCGAGCGTCGCGCCGGCGGCGGGAATCCGCACCTCGTGCGACCGCACGGGCGTCATCGGCATCGTCCCGCGCCGCGCTGCGCGTTCGCCGCTAGCGTCGCCAGGCGGCGCGCACCTGGTAGTCGCCGTGGCCGTAATGCACCTCGCCCTCGCCGTCGTGGGCGCTGCGCAGCGCCTCGAGCATGCGCTGCGGCAGGTGCAGGTCGGTCGTCGTCACGCGGATGCGCTCGCCTTCGCGCACGATTCCCATGATCCGGTGAAGTGGATGGTCGCGCCCCTCGCGCTCGGCGACGTGGCGCACGATGCGCGTGAGCTCGTCCGCGTGCGCGGCGACATACGGGCCTTCGAGCTCCAGCGTGCCCGCCGGCATGTCGTCGGCGATGCGACGGCACGCCGGGCATCGGGCCGACGGTCCCGTGCGGTCGCCCAGGCCGTGCTTCCAGCGCCCGCCGACGTAGTAGGCGCCGCAGTCAGGACAGGTCGTCTCGTCCGCGACCTTGTGCGTCGCCTGGTAGGGATCGTGGCGCGGATCGTCGAGGATCCGGTCGCGGTAGCGTCCGACCGCACCTGCGCCGATCGGCTGCGTGGGGGTGGGACCGAGGGTCTTGCGTGTCATGGCTTTCCGCTCCTCTCGCGGATAGCCTAGGCCCGCGCCGCCGCCTTCGGCTTGACCCGGGTCAATCGGGTTCAGCTGGGGGTCAGATTCCGGGACAGATCCCGCATCTGACCCCTGGGGTTCAGCTGGGGTCAGATTCCGGGACAGATCCCGCATCTGACCCCTTGGATCGATCGCGCTGCCGCAGGCGCGTCAGAACCCCACGTCGCCGCCGCCCTTGAGCTCCAGGATTGCGCGCGCCTCGTCGGGGGTGGCGACCTCGAGGCCGAGGCCCTCGATGATCCTCACCACGTTGCGCACCTGCGCGGCGTTCGATTCGGCGAGCTTGCCGGGACCGAGCCACAGGCTGTCTTCGAGGCCGACGCGCACGTTGCCGCCCATCGCCGCCGCCTGCGCGGCGATCGCCATCTGGTTGCGTCCGGCGCCGAGCACGCTCCAGCGGTACTGGTCGCCGAAGAGCCGGTCCGCCGTGCGCCGCATGTGCATCACGTCGTCGGGGTGCGGGCCGATGCCGCCGAGGATCCCGAACACGCTCTGGATGAACAGCGGCGGCTTCACGATGCCGCGGTCGAGGAAGTGCTTCGCCGTGTACAGGTGGCCGATGTCGTAGCACTCGATCTCGAACCGCGTGCGGTTGTGCGCGCACGAGGTCAGGATCTTCTCGATGTCGCGGAAGGTGTTGCGGAAGATGCGCTCGTCGGAGGTCTCGAGGTACTCGCGCTCCCACGCGTGCTTGAACGTCGTGAAGCGCTGCAGCATCGGGAAGAGGCCGAAGTTCATCGAGCCCATGTTGAGCGAGGCGACCTCGGGCTTGAGCTCGAGCGCGGGGCGCAGCCGCTCGTCGATGGTCATCGTCGCAGCACCCCCGGTGGTGAAGTTCAGCACCACGTCGCTGCGGCGGCGGATCTCCGGCGCGAACTGGCGGAACAGCGCCGGATCCTGCGTCGGGCGACCGTCGACCGGGTCGCGCGCGTGGAGATGGACGATGGCTGCGCCGGCCTCGGCCGCGCCGACCGCGGCATCCGCGATCTCGCGCGGCGTGACCGGCAGGTGCGGCGACATCGACGGCGTGTGGATCGAGCCGGTGACGGCGCAGGTGACGATGACCTTGCGGGCAGGCATGGAGGTTCCGTGGCGGGGAAAACGCGATGCTACCCGGTACTCGTCACGCCCCTCTCCCCAACCCTCTCCCCGCGATGCGGGGAGAGGGGGAAATGGGCAACGCGCAGAGGAGTTGCGTCCCACCCGTCGATGCTTCCCCCTCTCCCCGCGATGCGTGGAGAAGCGAAAATGGACAATTCGCAGGGGAGTTGCCCCCCGCCCGTCGATGCATCTCCCTCTCCCCGCGATGCGAGAAGAGGGGGAAATGGGCAAGGCGCAGAGGAGTCGCGCCCCGCCCGTCGATGCATCTCCCTCTCCCCGCGATGCGGGGAGCGGGGGAAATGGGCGACGCGCACGGGAATGGTGCCCCGCCCGTCGATCCTTCTCGCTCTCCCCGCATCCGCGGGGAGAGGGTCGGGGTGAGGGCCTTCGCGTCGTGCACCAACCTGCTACGCTCGACATCCTGCCCCGCCAGGAGGTGCGCATGAACCTCGATCTCCACGGCCACCGCGTCCTCGTCACCGCCGGCGCCGCCGGCATCGGGCTCGCCACCGCGCGTGCCTTCGTCGCCGAAGGCGCGCGCGTCATGGTGTGCGACGTCGACCGCCATGCGCTCGACGCGCTGGGCCGCAGCGACGCGGCGATCGCCGCGGTCGAATGCGATGTCTCCGATCCCGACCAGGTCGACCGCATGTTCGACGTCGTCCGCACACGCCTCGGCGGCCTCGACACGCTGGTCAACAACGCGGGAATTGCCGGGCCGACCGGCGCGTGCGAGGACATCGCGCTCGCCGACTGGCAGCGCACGCTCGACGTCAACCTGACCGGCATGTTCCTGTGCGCGCAGCGCGCGATTCCGCTGCTCAAGGCGAGCGCCAACCCGAGCATGGTCAACCTCTCGTCGGCGGCGGGACGCTTCGGCTTCCCGCTGCGCTCGCCGTACGCGGCCACCAAGTGGGGCGTGATCGGCTTCACGCGGACGCTGTCGATCGAGCTCGGCGGATCGGGCGTGCGCGTCAACGCCATCTGTCCCGGGGTGGTCGCCGGCGATCGCATCGACCGCGTGATGGGGGAGAAGGCGCAGGTGCGCAACGTGCCGGTCGACGTCGTGCGCGACGAGCTCCTCGGCAAGACGTCGCTCAAGCGCTTTGTCGCGCCCGAGGAGATCGCCAATGCGATCGTTTTCCTCGCGAGCAAGCTCGGCGCCAACATCGACGGCCACGCGCTGCCGATCGACGGCGACGCGCAGAGCCTCGCCTGACACGAGCGTGCGACAATCGCGCGCCTCCCTTATCCTTCCCTCGCCATGACCGCCACGACGAATCCGTTCGACCTCACCGGGCGCGTCGCGCTCGTCACCGGCGCGGCGCGCGGCCTGGGTCATGCGATCGCGGCCGGGCTCGCGCGCGCCGGCGCCACCGTGGTGCTGAACGGCCGCGATGCCAAGGCGCTGGACGCGGCCGCCGCGCCGATGCGCCAGGCCGGCGGCAAGACCGACAGCGCCGTGTTCGACGTCACCGACGCCGCGTCGGTGAAGGCCGGCATCGCGGCGATCGAGGCGAAGCACGGGGGTCTCGACATCATCGTCAACAACGCCGGCATCCAGCGCCGCCATCCGGTGGCCGACTTCCCGCTCGAGGACTGGAACGCGATCATCGCGACCAACCTCACCGCGCCGTTCCTCGTGGCGCAGGCGGCGATCCCGGGCATGAAGAAGCGCGGTCGCGGCAGCATCATCAACATCGCCTCGCTCACCAGCGAGCTCGCGCGGCCCAACGTGGTGCCCTACACGGCGAGCAAGGGCGGCGTCCGCCAGCTGACGCGCGGCCTCGCGGTCGAGCTTGCGCCGATCGGCATCCGCGTCAACGCGATCGCGCCCGGCTACTTCAGGACCGAGATGAACCGCGCGCTGATGGACAACGCCGAGTTCGTCGCCTGGGTGAATCTCCGCACGCCGATGAAGCGCTGGGGCGATCCCGAGGAGCTCGCCGGCATCGCGGTGTTCCTCGCCTCGGACGCGGCGTCGTACCTCACCGGCCAGACGATCTA
>DATLIR010000241.1:0-5452 GCA_035539315.1 Casimicrobiaceae bacterium | reverse complement strand
GCTCGGGGGCGGTTGCGTGGCGCGATCGCGGCGGGCGGGCGGTCCATCCCGGGTTCGCCGGCGGCGGGCCGGTCGGTCCGAAGCACACGACGGCGGCCGCCGCTCGACGCCGGCCTCCGACCGCCGCTCTTTCTAACCCCTTGCCGCGATTACGAAAACAGGATAGCATCCCAAGTCTTTGCCCGCAGGTGCGGCCGCGAGGCGCGCCGGGCATCCACCCTCACCCCAAGGAACGGATTCATGGCCAATTCGGCGCAAGCCCGCAAGCGCGCCCGGCAGGCGGAAGCGACGCGCAAGCGCAACGCCAGCCTCACCTCCGAGCTGCGCACGGCGGTCAAGAAGGTGAAGAAGGCGATCGCGGCCGGCGACAAGGCGGCCGCGCTGAAGTCGCTGCAGACATCGCAATCGTCGATCGACCGGGTCGCCGACAAGCGGGTCGTGCACAAGAACCTCGCCTCGCGCACCAAGTCCCGTCTCGCGCACGCGATCAAGGCGATGCCCTGATCGGGGCGATGCGGCAACCGCGCGTCCTGCGAGAGCGCCGTTCCGGCGCTCTCGTCGTTTGCGGAGTGTCGCGCGAGCCTGAGCGGCGCCCCGTCGCCGCCCGCCTGGCGGCGCCCGATGGCGGCATGACGCTTGCTTCGGTGGCGGGATGACCCTGGCCATGAGCGTGCCGGTCCCCGCGAGCGCGGACCGCCACGCCCCGGACCACGAAGTCCGCACCGCCGACGACCCGATCGTCGCGCTTTGGGACGCGCATTTTCGCGAGCCGGCCGCGGCGGTCGCCCGCGCGCGGGCCGCGCTCGACGATCCTGGCGCCGACGAGCGCTGGCGCGCCTGGGGCGAGCTCGTGCTGGCCTGGCACCAGCTCTACTTCACCGCGGATCCGGCCACGGCGGCCGCGACGCTGCCCGGCGCGCAGCGCCGCTTCGAGCGCCTGGGCGAGCGACGCGGCGAGCTGCTCGCGCGCATCGGCACGGCGCGCCTCGCGCTGATTCGCCAGCAGCCGCAGGACGCGCGCGCGCAGCTGATCGAGATCTACGACGAGGCGATCGCGACGCTGCCGCCGCAGGACCGCTTCTGGGCGATCAACGCGCTCGGCGCGACCTTCTATTACGAGGACAGGATCGACGAGACGATCCGCTACATGCACCTCGCGCTCGAGACGCTGCGCACGATCGACGTGTCGCCGCACCTCGCCACCGCGATGTCGAACCTCGCCGCCTCGCTGGTGACGGTCGGCGACTACCTGCCGGCGCACGAGCTCGCGCAGGACGCGCTCGGCATGCTGCCGCGCTACGACAACCCGCAGCTGTGGCTCTTCGTGCGCTCGAACCTGGCGGAGGCGCAGCTCGGCATCGGCGACGCGGCCGCGGCGCTCGAGACGATCGACGCGATGCTGGGCGACACCGCGAACCCGCCGCGCAGCGCCGCGCAGTCGCACTACCTCGCGGTCGCCGCCGAGGTCTACGCGCTGCACGGCCGCCTCGACGATGCCGAGCGCTGCGTGCGCGAGGCCGACGCCATCGGCGCCAACTATCCGGGAGGCTTCAACGCCGTGTACGCGTCGTGGGCGGCGGCTTCGCTCGCCGATGCGCGCGGAGACGACGATCTCGCGATCGCGGCGATCGACCGCGCGATCGAGACCGCCGAACGGCTGCGCCACGTGCCCACGCTGTGCAAGGCCTACGCCGCCGCGGCGCGCCGCCTCGAGCGTCTCGGCCGCTTCGACGAGGCCTACCGGCGCCAGGTGCGTCTCACCGACGTGGGGCTGCAGCGCATGTCCAGCCGCGCGGGCGCCAAGTACTACCTGCTCAAGGTCGAGCACGAGCTCAAGCATGCGCGCGAGGCGCGCGATCGCGCTGAGCGCGAGCGGCAGGAAAGCCTCGCGCTCAACCGCCAGCTCGAGCGGCTCAACCGCGAGCTCGAGCGCAAGGTGCGCGAGGTCGAGGAGTTGCAGGGGCGGCTCGCCGCCGAGGCGGTGCACGACCCGCTGACGCAGCTCTTCAACCGACGCTACCTCGACTCCGTCGTCCCGGCGCTGCTGTCGGGAGCGAACCGCCGCGCGGCGCCGCTCGCGCTCGCGCTGGTGGACCTCGACCACTTCAAGGGCGTGAACGACCGCCACGGCCATCTGGCGGGCGACCGCGTGCTGATGCAGATCGGGCGCGTACTCGCGACGTCGCTGCGGCCGGCCGACGTGCTGTGCCGCTACGGCGGCGAGGAGTTCTGCGTGGTGCTGCCGGATACGGACGGCGCGGGTGCGCGCACCGCGCTCGCGACGCTGGCCACGCGCCTCAAGGAGCTCGTCGTCCCGTGGGGCGGCGATACGCTGTCGGGGTTCACGTTCTCCGCCGGCATCGCGGTCGCCCCCGACGACGGCATGACGCAGGCCGAGCTCGTGTCGGCCGCCGATCGCGCGCTCTACCACGCCAAGGCGCAGGGGCGCGAGCGCGTCGTGCTGGCCCGCAGCGGCGACGACCGCCCGGCGCCACCCTAGCCGGGCCGTCCGTCGGCACGCGGCCGCCAATACAGCGGCGCGTACCTGATCACCCAGGGCACGAAGCTCGCGGCGAACAGCAGGGCCGCGCAGGCATAGGCATGCGACCACGCCAGGCGTTCGGCGGCGATGCGTGCGACCGCCGCGACCTGCAGGAGCAGGAACAGATACCAGGTGAGCGTATCGGCGGCGAGCATGCGGCCCGAGTGGCCGCACGAGACGCGCGTCACCATCGCCATCAGCAGGGACGACGCGAAGCCGATCGTCAGCGCGTGCAGCGGCGCGAGCCCCAGCCCCGTCATGCCGAAGCGTTCGGCGAGCGACGAGATCGCGAACAACCCGAAGCCGAGCCCGAACCACACGAACCCGACGTGCAGCATGGCGAGCAGCCGGTTGTCGAGGCTCTGCACCAGTCCCCAGCGCAACGTGACCGCCAGCATCAGCACGGCGGCGGGCGCGTCGACGACGAGCGTCCACGACGCGAGGCCCGTGGCTTCCAGGACGCCGTGTGCAACCGGCGCCGCCACCATCGCGCCGAGCAGCCACCACGGCCGGAACGCGGTCACGAACGGAACGACGCCGGACGTGAAGAACGGAATCATCCGGTGGCAGACGACGACGAACACCGGCAACAGGAACAGCCAGACGCCGGCGAGCTTCAGGTACGCGTGCGCGGCCGGTCCGAACAGCGCGAAACCGGCCACGCCTGCGCAGCCCGCGCCGAGCGCCAGTGCCACCAGCCTCGCGTGCACCTTGTCGACGACGGGGCTGGCGCGGATCAGCCGAACGAAGCGCGCGAGCAGCGTCGCCCACGCGAGCGCATAGGCGCCCGCCGCGACCTGCGTTGCCCATGCCGGAGCCGCCTGCAATGGCACGAGCGCGAGGACCGACGCCGCGGCCACCCAGCCGGCGGGCCGCCACGCGGCGGGCGGCGGCGGCTCGACGCCGAGCCAGCGCGGGCCCGCGGTGAAGAGGAAGCCGAACATGAAGAACGGCGCGAAGCCGTAGACCATCAGGAACGCGTGCAGCGCCGTCGGCGGCACCGCGACCGGCGGCGCGCCATAGCCCAGCCGGGCGACGATGGTCCACGCCCACCACAGCACGGCGAGGCCGAGCGAAGCCACGCCCGACAGGAAGAAGAAGCGGTGCGGGACCGTGCCGAGCAACGCGAGTGGCCGCTCGTCGTGCGCGGGAGTCAGCGGCAGGCCGGGCACCGTGCGTCGCATGCGGACTTCACGCTGCGACGAGCGCCGGACGCGCGCCGGTGAGCAGGTAGTCGATCAGCTCGCGCACCGACCGGATTTCGCTTCCGAACGGCAGCGCCGCGGCGCCGCGGAAGAACAGGCCCTTCGCGACGTCGCCCTTGAGCGCCGCCGCGAGCTGCGTGTCGATGCAGAACTGGCCGATCTTCGCGATCCCGTCGCGCAGGCCGCACTGGATCAGGCAGTCGAACTTGAGCGCGCAGCGTCGCTTCTTGTGGGCCGCACCGGCGAGCTTGGGCAGGAACGCGAGGTAGCGCTCGAGCCACGGCGTGCGTACGGCGCGCGCGGGCAGCCCCGCCACGCTCATGAACTCGACGATGTCCTCGGGTCGCGCCCCGGCCAGGACTTCCTTGAAGGCGGGGTCGGCGTCCCCTTCCTGCGTGACCGCGAACGCGGTGCCGAGCTGGACCGCCGAGGCGCCCATCGCGATGAGCTCGCGTACGCGCTCGTGCGTGTTGATGCCGCCGGCCGGGATCAGCGGGATCGCGCGCTCGTCGAGGCCCTCGGCGCGGAAGAACGCGAGCGCTTCGGGGATGACGCGCTCGAAGTCGAAACGCGCGTCGGCGAGGTCGTCGACGCGCGCGGCCCCCAGGTGGCCGCCGGCGTAGCGCGGGTGCTCGACGACGATCGCGTCCGGGAGTCGGCCCTTGCGCATCCACTTGCGCACGACCAGCGCGATGCCGCGCGCATCGGAGAGGATCGGGACCAGCGCGACCTCGGGCCATGGCGCGGCGAGCTCCGGCAGGTCGAGCGGCAGGCCGGCGCCCATCACGATCGCGTCGGCGCCGCTCTCGCACGCGCGCCGCACCGACGCCGGGTAGTCGGAGACCGCGCGCATGACGTTGACGGCGATCGCGCCCTGCCCGTTCGCCATCGCCTTCGCGGTGCGGATCTCGCGGTCGAGCGCCTCGAGGTTCGCCGCGTCGACGACCGGCTTCGCGGCGTTGCGGCTCGTTTCCATCAGGTCCGCGTGGTGGCGTCGCAGGTCGACCGACGCGATCGTGCCCATCGCGCCTTGCGCGGCGACGCTGCCGGCCAGCCGGTGCGCGGAGATGCCCACGCCCATGCCGCCTTGCACGATCGGCCACAGGCGGCGTCCCTTCAGCGTGAACGGCGCGAGGTCGGTGGCGAACGGCGGCAAGGCGACAGACAGGGTCATGCGCGCTCCTCCAGCGGCTGGACGACCCATGCTAGGCGTCCCGCCGCGCGCGCGCGTTGACGCGGGTCAAGCGGTCGGGTCGACGGGTGGCGCGTGCTAATATCTTGTTTTTGCTGGCTTTGGCGGAACGCCTCGCCACGGCCCTGCCGCGCCCGATGGCCCCGGTCCCGACCCGGCACTTCCTCCAGTTCGCCGACTTCTCGGCCGACGAGCTCGCGCATCTTTTCGCGCGCACGCGCTGGATCAAGGAGCGCTTCAAGCGCTACGAGATCTACCAGCCGCTGCGCGACCGCACGCTCGCGATGGTGTTCGAGAAGGCTTCGACGCGGACGCGCGTCTCGTTCGAAGCGGGAATGAACCAGCTCGGAGGGATCGCGATCAACCTCAACCGCGGCGACACCCAGCTTTCGCGAGGCGAGCCGATCGAGGACGTCGCGCGGGTGATCTCGCGGATGGTCGACGTGGTCATGATCCGCACGTTCGAACAATCGATCATCCAGCGGTTCGCCGCGCATTCGCGCGTGCCGGTGA
>DATLIR010000240.1:0-2127 GCA_035539315.1 Casimicrobiaceae bacterium | reverse complement strand
GCATCCTCGTCTGCGCCCGGTGCCTGGGTGGCGTCCGCCGAATCCTCGCTCACGGCCGTCGACTGGGATCCTGCCTCGACCAGCCCGGACGTATCGACCAACGCCGTCCGAATCCCCGAAGGAAAGTGCAGCGCCGGTAGCCGCGCCACCGGGGACGCCGGCCGCCCCGGACGCAGCGAAATCGGGCGTCGTCGCCAAGGCGCCCGCAACTCCCGCCGCCGCGCAGGAACGGCTGGCGACGCCGACCTGGTTCTGGATCGTCCTCGCCGTCTGCATCGCGCTGCTCGCAGTCCTCTACTGGTACTGGAACTGGGTGCGGCTCGAAGTTTTCAAGATGCTTTTGAGCTCGTTCTTCCCGCTCGCGATCCTGATCCTGATGGTGCTGGGCTCCATCGTGTTCGGCCTGGCGACGCCGACCGAGGCGGCGGCGGTCGGCGCTCTAGGAGGGGGCCTCCTCGCCGCGGGCTACCGCTTCGTCGCCAATTCGCGCGCCGCCGCGGCGACGGGACACTCGGCCGGCGCCGCGGTCGGGACCACCGCGCGGGAACTCGGCGGCATCGTCAAGGATTCGGCGTTCCTTACCGCCAAGACGAGCGCGATGGTGTGCTGGCTGTTCGTCGGCTCGTCGATCTTCTCGGCGTCGTTCGCGCTCCTGGGCGGTCAGGAGATCATCAACCACTGGGTGCTGTCGCTCGACATGACGCCGGTGCAGTTCATGATCCTCGCGCAGATCATCATCTTCCTGCTCGGCTGGCCGCTGGAGTGGACAGAGATCATCGTCATCTTCATGCCGATCTTCATCCCGCTCCTGCCGCACTTCGGCATCGATCCGCTGTTCTTCGGCTTGCTGGTGGCCCTCAACCTGCAGACGGCGTTCCTGTCGCCGCCGGTGGCAATGGCCGCGTTCTACCTCAAGGGCGTCTCGCCGCCGCACGTGACGCTCAACGCGATCTTCATGGGGATGATGCCGTTCATGGGCATCCAGGTGGTCGCGCTCGTGCTCCTCTACGTGTTCCCCGGCATCGGGATGTGGCTCCCGACCGTCCTCTACAAGTAGGACCCGCGCCGGTTGCGCGCGCGAAGGTCCCGGGCGTACCCTAGGTCGAGGGATCCGGGTTTCGCGCGGTCCCCGCGCGCGCCCGTCCGACGCGAGGAGGCCGCCATGTTCGTCAGCGAGATCCTGAGGATCAAGGGCAACACGCTCTTCACGACCGGGCCCGAGGGCTCGGTCATCGACGCGGTCCGCGCGATGGCGCAGCACGACATCGGCTCGCTGGTCGTGATGGACCACGGCCGGCTCGCCGGCATGCTGACCTTCCGCGAGGTGCTCGAAGCGCTCGCGAAGCACGGCGGGACGCTTGGCACGCTCAAGGTCAGCGACATCTACGCGCGCGAGCCGCTCACGGCCGCACCCGGCCTCGACGTGATGGAGCTGCGCCGCTCGATGCTCGAGCGCCACGAGCGCTACGTGCCGGTGATGGACGGCACGACGCTGCTCGGGGTCGTCTCGTTCCACGACGTCGCGAAGGCGGTCTACGAGGAACAGAGCTTCGAGAACCGGATGCTCAAGAGCTATATCGCGGTGTGACCGCTCCGCGGGCGCTTCACGCCTGCACCAGGAAGATCGCTGGCCTCCGCTGGTAGTTCGTCGCATCGACGCCGCGCCACGCGGCGATCGAGCGCATCACGATCGATTCGCCCGGCAGCGTCAGGTCGACCGCGACGGCGAGCCGCGTGCGCGGCGCGAGCGTCGCGACCAGCGCCGCCAGCACTGCCGCGTTGCGAAACGGCGTCTCGATGAAGATCTGCGTGCGCAAGCTCGCGCGCGAGTCGGCCTCGAGCTCGCGCAACCGCGCCGCGCGCGCGGCCTCGCGCACCGGCAGGTAGCCGTGGAACGCGAACGCCTGCCCCGACAGCCCGGACGCCATCAGCGCGAGCAGGACCGACGACGGACCGACCAGCGGCACGACGCGGATGCCGGCGGCGTGCGCGGCGGCGACCAGCGCCGATCCGGGGTCGGCGACGGCCGCCACGTGGGCAAGCCCGGCTCGCTCGAACGCGCGCGCCTTGGCTTCGGCCAGCCGGATGCAGGCGTCCGCCGCCCGCTCGCCGGGCCCGGCGGACGCC
>DATLIR010000239.1:0-6916 GCA_035539315.1 Casimicrobiaceae bacterium | reverse complement strand
GCACAACGTTGCGAACCTCAATGCGCTGATCGAGGGCTCGCTCGCCAACGTCCGCCAGGTCCACTCGGTCGTCGCCGGCCGCGCGCCGCTGCGCGGCGCGATCGCCTGCGCGTTCGGCTGCCCGTTCGAGGGCGAGGTGCCGGTCGAGGCAGCGCTTCGCCTCGTCGACGCGTATGCGGAGCTCGGCATCGATCGCCTCACGCTCGGCGACACGAACACGACGATCTCGTCGACGCCGGCCGCCAGCGCGCGCTCGGCGCCGCGCGCGTTGGGCGCGAGCGCGGCGAGGTGCGCTTCCGCGCGCCGCTTCAGGCGCGCGATCACCTCGTGCGCATCGGCGAGCTGCGGAACCGCCTTCGGGCTGACGAACGAGGTCGCCTCTATATGCCGCAGGCCTGCGCCGACCAGCGCGTCGATCACGTCGGCCTTGGCCTCGGTCGGGATGAACGCGTGCTCGGCCTGGAAGCCGTCGCGGGTCCCGGTCTCGGTGACGCGGACCTTTTCTCTCATGGCGCCATTCTCGGTCAATTCGGCTCAGGCCGCGCGCCTGGCGTGGAGTTCCGCGATCTCGGCCGTCCCGTAGCCCAGTTCGCGCAGGATGTCGTCCGTGTCCGCGCCAAGGTCCGGTGGCGGGCGGTGCACGCGGCAGGGGTCGTCGGTGAACTTGATCGGGAAGCCGAGCACGTCGAGCGGACCGTGGCGCGGATGGTCGATCGTGATGCGCATCTCCTGGTGGCGCACCTGCGGATCGGCGAAGACTTCCGGCAGTCCCATCACGCGCCCGCACGGGACGCCCGCGGCGTTCAGCACGTCGAGCCAGTGCGCGATGCCGCGCTTGCGGATCTCGGCGCCGATCAGCGCGTTGATCGCCGGGCGGCGCTCGAAGCGGTCGCGGTTGGTGCGGAATTCCGGGTGGTCGCGCAGCGAGCCGAGCCCGAGGACGTCGAGCAGCTTGAAGTAGATCTGGTCGTTCGACGGCGCGATGGCGACCTCGCCGTCCGCGGCCTCGAATAGGCCGTAGGGCGCGACCAGCGCATGGTCGTTGCCGGTGCGCAGCGGCTGCTCGCCGGTCGCGAAGTAATGCGTCGCGAGGAACGCGAGGTTGGCGATCATCGCGTCGGTGAGCGCGGTCGACACTTCCTCGCCCTGCCCGGTGCGCTCGCGGCGGACGAGGGCGGCGCAGATGCCCATCGCGGCGTACGCGCCCGCGATGAGATCCGACAGCGGCGGGGCCGCGCGCGCCGGCGCCTCGCCTTCGGCACCGTTGACGCTCATGAAGCCGCTCATCGCCTGCGCGATGAAGTCGAACGACGGGCGGTCGCGGTAGGGGCCGTCGAGCCCGAAGCCGGTGATGTGGCAGCTGACGAGGTCCGGCTTGATGCGACGAAGCTCGTCGCGCGCGAGGCCGATCTTCTCCATGACGCCGGGCCGGAAGTTGTCGAGCACGACGTCCGCGGTGGCGATCAGCTTGCGCAGCACGTCCTTGCCTTCGGCGCTGCGGAGGTCGAGCGTGAGCGAGCGCTTGTTGCGGTTGAACGAGGCGAAGTAGAGCGAGAAGCCATTGCGCACGATGCCCTGGCGGCGCACCGGGTCGCCCTCGTCGGGGTCCTCGATCTTGATCACCTCGGCGCCCATGTCGGCGAGGAACATCGAGCAGAACGGGCCCGAGACGATGCGCGAGAGGTCGACGACGCGAAGGCCTTGCAGTTGCATGGAGAAAGTAGGGTCAGACTCGACTTTCGTCGAGGAAGGGGCCAGGCGCAAGCTGAACGAAAGTCGAGTCTGACCCTACTTTCACGCCGCGATCGGCATCTCGCGCGCGGCCGGCGCGCGGAACTGCGCGAGCAGGGCGGCCTCGCGCGCCTGCGCGGCGTCGATGCTCTTGTGCTTCACGTGGCCGTAGCCGCGGATGCTCGCCGGCAGCGACGCGATCTCCACCGCCAGGGCGAGGTTGTGCGCCGAGAGGCCGCGCTCGAGCTCCGCCATCGTGCGCTCGTAGTCGGCGACGAGCCGGCGCTCGAGCTTCCGCTCGGCGCTGTGGCCGAACGGGTCGAGCCAGCTGCCCCGCAGGCCCTTGAAGCGCGCCAGCGCCTTGAGGGCATGGCGCATCCACGGCCCGTAGCTGCGCTTGACCGGCGCGCCGGTGACCTTGTCGGGCTTCACCCACAAGGGCGGCGCGAAGTGGTAGCGCAGCTTGTAGTCGCCTTCGAACGCGCCGGCGACCTGGCGCTCGAACTCGCCGTCGGTGTACAGGCGCGCGACCTCGTACTCGTCCTTGATCGCGAGCAGCTTGAAATAATTGCGGGCGACCGCATGCGCGAGCGGCGTGCCTTGCGCCGCCACGCGCGCCTCGGCGGCGCGGACGCGGTCGACGAGCGTCCGGTAGCGTTGCGCCAGCGCCGCGTCCTGGTAGGCGGTCAGGTAGTCGACGCGGCGCGCGATCGCCGCCTCGAGGTCGATGGCCAGCACGCGGTCGCTGCCCATGTCGGTGTCGACCGGGCGCGCGTGGCGCTCGACGCTCGCCGGATCGTGGAACGCGAGTCGGCCCCATTCGAACGCGCGGCGGTTGGCGTCGACCGCCGCGCCGTTGAGCTCGATGGCGCGGTACAGCGCCTCGCGCGTCACCGGCACGAGGCCCATCTGCCAGGCATGGCCCAGCAGGAAGATGTTGGTCGCGAGCGAATCGCCGAGCAGCGCGGTGGCGAGGCGCGTCGCATCGAGGAACCGGGCCGCGTCGGCGCCGATGGCGTCGCGCAACCCGTCCTCCATCGCGTCCCACGGCGTGCGCAGGTCGGGATTCTTGATGAACGCGACCGTCGCCATCCGGTTGGTGTTGATCACCGCGCGCGTCACGCCGCGTTGCATGCGCGTCATGATCGCGTTCTCGGCGACCACGAGGAGATCGCTGCCGATCACCGCGTTGGCCTCGCCGGCCGCGATGCGGATCGTCGACAGGTCGTCGGGGCGCGCGGCGATGCGGACGAAGGTCGTCACCGCGCCGCCCTTCTGCGCGACGCCGGTCATGTCGAGCACCGAAACGCCCTTGCCTTCGAGGTGCGCCGCCATGCCGAGCAGCGCGCCCACCGTGATGATGCCGGTGCCGCCGACGCCGGCGATGACGATCGAGTAGGGCCGCTCGAGCGTCGGCAGTTGCGGCGCGGGCAGGTGCGCGAACCGGTCCTCGGCGGCGGCCTGCGCCTTGCCGCGGCGCGGACTGCCGCCCTCGACGCTGACGAAGCTCGGGCAGAAGCCGTTCTGGCACGAGAAGTCCTTGTTGCACGACGACTGGTCGATCGCGCGCTTGCGGCCGAACTCGGTCTCGACCGGGATCACCGAGACGCAGTTCGACTTGGTGCTGCAGTCGCCGCAGCCCTCGCACACCCGCGTGTTGATGAACGAGCGGCGCGCCGGGTCGGCGAAGCGGCCGCGCTTGCGCCGGCGTCGCTTCTCGGCCGCGCAGGTCTGATCGTAGACGAGCGCCGACACGCCGCCGCTCGCGCGGAGCTCGCGCTGGACCGCGTCGAGATGGTCGCGGTGGCGGACGCTGACGCCACGGGCGAACGGCGCGCCTGCGCCGTACTTCTCCGGCTCGTCGGTGACCACCACGATGGTCCCGACGCCTTCCGCCTCGAGCTGGCGCGTGAGCGCGGGCACGTTGAGCGGGCTCGGGAGCGGCTGGCCGCCGGTCGCCGCCGTCGCGTCGTTGTAGAGGATCTTGAACGTGATGCCGACGCCGGCCGCGACGGCCGCGCGGATCGCGAGCAGCCCGGAGTGGTAGTAGGTGCCGTCGCCCATGTTGGCGAAGATGTGCGGCGTGTCGGTGAACGGCGCATGCCCGACCCACGCGGCGCCTTCCGAGCCCATCGGCGAGAAGATCTTCGTGCCGGAGAAGATGTAGGTCGCCATGAAATGGCAGCCGACGCCGGCAATGGCCTCGCTCCCTTCCGGCACGCGCGTGCTGCTGTTGTGCGGGCAGCCCGAGCAGAAATACGGCACGCGGCCGGCGTCGGAGAGGTAGCCGCGCAGCTGCGGCGACAGCGACGGCTTCGAAAGCGCTTCCTCCTTCGCGCGAAGCCATGCGGCCCGCTCGGCGATGCGCGGATCGGCGCGGAAGCGGGCGAGGCGCGCGGCGATCACCAGCGCGACCTGCTCGGCGTTGAGCTCGCCGTTCGGCGGCAGCAGCCATTCGTTGGGGCCGGCGTCGTCGGCGCGCTTGCCGACGATGCGCGGACGCCGCGCGTCGGGCCAGTGGTAGAGCAGCGCACGGAGCTGGTCCTCGATGACCGGTCGCTTCTCCTCGACGACGAGGATCTCCTCGAGGCCCAGCGCGAACGCGTGCACGCCCTGCGGCTCGAGCGGCCAGGTGAGGCCCAGCTTGAGCACGCGGATGCCGATGTCGGCGGCGGCGCGCTCGTCGATGCCGAGGTGCGCGAGCGCCTGGCGCACGTCGAGATACGACTTGCCGGCGGCGACGATGCCCAGGCGCGCGCGCGGGCTGTCGTAGCCGATGACGTTCAGGCGGTTGGCGCGCGCGTATGCGTGCACCGCCGGCAGCCGCTGCTCGTGGATGCGTCGCTCCATCGTCAGCGGCTGGTCGGGCAGGCGCAGGCCGAGGCCGCCGGGCGGCAGCGTGAAGTCCTCGGGCAGCCTCACGTCGATGCGCGCCGGATCGACGCTGACGGACGCCGAGCATTCGACCGTGTCGTCGAGCGCCTTGAACGCCATCCACGAGCCCGAGTAGCGCGACATCGCGAAAGCGTGGAGCCCGAGGTCGAGGTACTCCTGCACGCCCGAGGGCGCGAGCACCGGGATCATCGGCGAGTAGAGCATCGTCTCGCTCTGCGTCGCGATGGTCGACGAGCGCGCCATGTGGTCGTCGCCGCACACGAGCAGCACGCCGCCGTGCGGCGCGGCGCCCGCCGAGTTGCCGTGCAGGAGCACGTCGCCGCAGCGCGCGAGGCCGGCCCACTTGCCGTACCACAGGCCAAACACGCCCTGGTAGCGCGAGCGCGGGTCGAGCGACACCTGCTGCGAGCCCCACACGCCCATCGCCGCGAGCTCCTCGTTCTGCCCGGGCTGGAAATGGATGTGGTGGCGCGCGAGCAGGTCGTGCGCCTCCCACAGCGTCTTGTCCATGTTGTTCAGGGGCGAGCCCTGGAAGCCCGACACGAAGCCTGCCGTGTTGAGGCCGGCGGCCGCGTCGCGCAGCCGCTGCACGATGAGCAGCCGCGTGAGCGCCTGGATGCCGGTCAGGTAGACGCGGCCGCGCTCCAGCGTGTACTTGTCGTCCAGCGTGACGTGCGCGAGCTGCATGGCGAACCGTCCTACACGACCTTGCCCGGATTCAGCAGATTGCGCGGATCGAGCGTCGCTTTCAACTGCCGCATGACCTCGACCGCGTCGGCGCCGAACTCCTCGACCAGGAACTCGCGCTTGCCGAGGCCGATGCCGTGCTCGCCGGTGCAGGTGCCTCCCAGCGCGAGCGCGCGGCGCACCAGTCGGGTATTGAGCTCCCACGCCTCGTCGATGTCGGCGTCGCTGTCCGGGTCGACCAGGATCATCAGGTGGAAATTGCCGTCGCCGACGTGGCCGAACAGCGGGATGGGCATCGTGGCGCGGGCGATGTCCTGCTGCGTGTCGGCGATGCACTCGGCGAGCCTCGAGATCGGCACGCACACGTCGGTGGCGATCATCCGGCTGCCCTTGCGGAGCTGCAGGCACGCGAAGTACGCGTCGTGCCTTGCCTGCCACAGCTTCGAGCGCTCCTCGGGACGCGTGGACCACGCGAAGTCGAGGCCGCCGTGCGAGCGCGCGATCTCCTGCATCTGCCGCGCCTGCTCCTCGACGCCGGCGTGCGTGCCGTGGAACTCGTACCAGAGCGTCGGCGCCTCGGCCAGGTCGAGCTTGCTGTAGCGGTTGACCGCGCTGATCGTCAGCGCGTCGAGCAGCTCGACGCGCGCGATCGGGATGCCGCACTGGATCGCCTCGATCACCGAATCCACCGCCGCGGTCACCGTCGGGAACGCACAGACCGCCGCCGACATGCCGTCGGGGATCGCGTACAGGCGCAGCGTCAGCTCGGTGATGATGCCGAGCGTGCCCTCGGCGCCGACGAACAGGCGCGTGAGGTCGTAGCCCGCCGCAGACTTGCGCGCGCGGCCGCCGCTACGGATCACGCGACCGTCGGCGAGCACGACGGTCGCGCCGAGCACGTTCTCGCGCATCGTGCCGTAGCGGACCGCGTTGGTCCCCGAGGCGCGCGTCGAGGCCATGCCGCCGAGCGTCGCGTCCGCGCCCGGATCGATCGGGAAGAACAGCCCGGTGTCGCGCACGAAGGCATTGAGCTGCTTGCGCGTGACGCCCGGCTCGACGCGCACGTCGAGGTCGCTGGCGTTGACCTCGAGCACGCGATTCATGCGCGACAGGTCGATGCACACGCCGCCGTCGGTCGCGAGCACGTGGCCCTCGACCGAGGTGCCCACGCCGAACGGGATCATCGGCGTGCGATGGAGCGCGCACGCGCGCACGATCGCGACGACCTCGTCGGTGGTTTCGGGGAACACGACCGCATCGGGCGGGGTGACCGGATAGGACGAGATGTCGGTGCCGTGGTGATCGCGCACCGCCTGCGACGTCGCGAGCCGCTCGCCCAGCAACGACCGCAAGGTGTCGACCAGCTCCGCGGGCAACGTGGGCGCGGCGCCCGCGCGACGGCGGAGCTCTGTCCAATGGGCGGTGGGCGCGGCCGGGGTCGCGGCGTGCATGGCCTTCCTCCTTCGTCGTCGCTCGCGACGGCCGCGCGGCGACGAGCGCATCGTTTCGGCCCGCCCGGTCGTGCGCCGGGAGGGCGGGGCGACCGGCGTCGCATTGACAGCCGGCCCCCCCAGCGGCATCCTACCAAACAACTGTTTGTTTT
>DATLIR010000238.1:0-2861 GCA_035539315.1 Casimicrobiaceae bacterium | reverse complement strand
TCCGCGTAGGCGGCGCTCATCGACTTCTCCTGCTCACGGGTATCGGGACTCATGGCGTCTCTCCCGCATCGGCGCGAATCTGGCGGATCGTGGCCGAGAAGACGACCTCGGGCACGCGCGACTTGATCCAGAACACCACGGCCGCGGCCGCCGCGACGTGCAGCACCGCGGCACCGACCAGCGCGACCGTCCAGCTGATGTCGCGGTCGACCAGCATCAGCACCAGCGCGGCGACCAGCGCGTTCCATGCCGTGAACGCGAGCACGGCGACGACGATGGCGGCGCACACGATGGCGACGAAGGCCCGGGCGGCGCGTTGCGCCTCGGCGGTGGCGAGCTCGAGATGGTCGAGGCCCAGGCGCTTGAGGTCGTTCAGCGCGCCGATCAGGTGGTGGACGGTGCCCGCGGGGCGCTCGGTCGCGTAGGGGCGCGGGGAGGGATCGAGGATGGTGGCCATGACGGTTCCTCCGGAGTATCCGGACAGTCGTCGCAACTCGCGTGCCAACGAGGCGCGCAGGCCCGCTTCATAGGAGAACGCCGAGCTTCTCGCGCACGCGCGCCGCCCCCCGGGTGCAATCCGGACCGGGAGGCGGTGTCGTTTCGGGCGCGCGTGTCGGTTGTGTCCGACGCGCTGCCGGTCAGGCGTCCCGGCCCTTGTCGACGAGCCGGCGACGTGCCTGCGACAGGTGGACGGTCATCGCGGCGCGGGCGAGCTCGCCGTCGCCGTCGCGGATCGCGTGGAGGATCGCGCGGTGCTCGGCCAGCACGCGCTCGCCGCGCTCCTTCGACGCCGTCCGCGTGAGCGAGAGCGTGAGCCGCATGAAGCCCAGCAGCGTCTCGTGGATCGTCGCGAGCACCTGCGGGTAGAAGTCGTTGCCGGCCGCCTCGACGATGCGCGCATGGAACGCGAGATCCTCCTCGGCCACCATGCGGCCGGCGCGCACGCCCTTCGCGAACGCCTCGTGCGCCGCGACGATCGCGGCGAGCTCCTCGTCGGTGCGGCGCAACGCGGCGAGACGCGCGGCGTCGCTTTCGAGCGCGATGCGCACTTCCTGGCAGCGCAGGTAGGATGCGACGTCCTGCGCGCGCGCGTAGGTGCGGATGCGCGGCGCGGGCTGCGTGCTGACGAACGTGCCGAGCCCCTGGTGCGAGACGACCAGCCCGTCGGCGCGCAGCCGCAGCAGCGCTTCGCGCACCACCGGGCGCGACACGCCCCACGCCTCGCTGATCTCCATCTCGGTCGGCAGGCGATCGCCCACCGCATAGCGCCCCGAGACGATCTCGTCGAAGACGCGGCCGTAGATCTGGTCGGAAAGGCGCGTGCGCTCGCCGGGAGCGGGCTCGCCGCGCGACGCCGCGGGCGGCGGCCGGTCGATCGCCCGCCGTGCCGCACGCGCGAGCGGGCGCGGAGCGACGCGCGTGCGCGAGCGGGGCAGGTCCTTCACGCGCTCACGCGCCGACGTAGGCGGTCTTCACGGTCGTGTAGAACTCGGCCGCGTAACGGCCCTGCTCGCGCGGGCCGAACGACGACGCCTTGCGGCCGCCGAACGGCACGTGGTAGTCGACGCCCGCGGTAGGCAGGTTCACCATCACCATGCCCGCCTGCGCGTTGCGCTTGAAGTGCGCCGCCGCCTTGAGCGAGGTGGTGACCACGCCCGAGGACAGCCCCATCGGCGAATCGTTGGCGAGCGTGAGCGCCTCGTCGTAGTCGCGCGCGCGGATGACGCTCGCGACCGGCCCGAAGATCTCCTCGCGACTCGAGCGCATCGCGTTGGTCGCGTGCGTGAGCACCGCGGGCATGAGGTAGAAGCCCGGGGCGCCGCGCTCGACGCGCTCGCCGCCGGCGGCGAGCGTCGCACCCTCCTGCCTGGCGATCGCGAGGTACTCGAGATCCTGCTCGAGCTGGCGCTCGTCGACGACCGGCCCGATGTCGGTGCCGGCCTTGCGCGCATCGTCGATCACCAGCGACCGGGTCTTCGCGACGAGCGCCTCGACGAAGCGGTCGTGGATCCGCTCGGTGACGATGAGGCGGGAGCTCGCGGTGCAGCGCTGTCCGGTCGAGTAGAACGCGCCTTGCACCGCGCAGGTGACGGCGGTCGCGAGGTCGGCGTCGTCGAGCACCACGAGCGGGTTCTTGCCGCCCATCTCGAGCTGGAACTTCGCCATGCCGCCTTCCTTGCGTGTCACGCAGGACTGCGCGATGCGGTGGCCGGTCGCGACCGATCCGGTGAAGCTGACGCCCGCGACGCGCGGGTCGCCGACCAGCGTGTCGCCGATCTGCGATCCGCGTCCCATGACGAGGTTGAGCGCGCCCGGCGGAAGTCCGCTGCGGCTCGCGATCTCGGCGATCGCCCAGGCGCAGCCGGGGACGAGCTCCGCCGGCTTGAACACGACGCAGTTGCCGTACGCGAGCGCCGGCGCGATCTTCCAGGCGGGGATCGCGATCGGGAAGTTCCACGGGGTGATGATCGACACCACCCCGAGCGGCTCGCGCGTGATCTCCACGCTGACGCCCGGCCGCACCGAAGGCAGCAATTCGCCGCCGGTGCGCAGCGCCTCGCCGGCGAAGAACTTGAAGATGTGGCCGGCGCGCGTGGCCTCGCCCACGCCTTCGGGCAGCGTCTTGCCTTCCTCGCGCGCGAGGAGGTCGCCCAGCTCCGCCTTCCGCGCGAGGATCTCGCTGCCGATGAAGTCGAGCGCGTCGGCGCGCTGCTGCGGCGTGGCGACCGACCATTTCGGGAACGCCGCGTGCGCGGCCTCGATCGCCGTGCGTGCCTGTGCGGCGTCCGCGAGCGCGTACTCGCCGACCACGTCGCGCGTGTCGGACGGATTGACGTTCGGGTGCGTGCGCACGCCGGCGA
>DATLIR010000237.1:0-3935 GCA_035539315.1 Casimicrobiaceae bacterium | reverse complement strand
GCCGAACCCCGCGAACACACGCGAAAGACTTTGCAGAATCGCCGACGGAAGCTCGCCGCTGGCGATCATCGCCACGGCGTTGGAGAGAACGCGCGTCGGCAGCGGGAAGCGCGGATTCGCCTGCGCCATGCCCCACGCCTGCCAGATGACGAGCAGCGTCAGCGGCATCAGCACGCCCATCGCGAATCGTTGCTGCGCGGCGCTCACGTCGCGGTCCCCGTGAACTCCGCCCACGGCGTGAACGCGCGGGTGAGCGCACGAATCAGGCTGTCGGTCATGTACCCGAGGAAGCCGATCATCGCGATGAACGCCATGACGTGCGGCGTCATCAGGAGCCCGCGATACCACTCGATCGCGTAGCCGACGCCGCTCGGGGCACCGATCAGCTCCGCGGCGACGACGGCGGTCCACGAGGTCGCGACGCCCAGGCGCACCGCGACCAGCAGCGAAGGCAAGGCTGCGGGGATCACGACGTTCGTGACGATCCGGCGGCGTGGCACGCCCATCGTGCGGGCCGCGTTCAGGAGCCTCGCGTCCACGGTGCGCACGCCCGCGACCGTGCCGATCAGGATCGGGAAGAACGCGGCGTAGGTCATGATGAACACCGGCAGCGCGTTGCCGATGCCGAACAGGAACAGCGCGAGCGGAATCCACGCGATGCCCGAGATCGGGCGCAGGAGCTCGATCGTCGGATCGACGATGCGATCGAAGCTGCCGGAAAAGCCCATCGCGAATCCGAGCGGCACGGCGAGGCCCGCCGCGATGGCCAGGCTCACGACCATGCGCGAGAGGCTCACGCCGGCGTGCCGGAACAGCTCGCCGTCCAGCGCGAGCTCGCGCAGCGCCTCGAGCACGGCGACCGGCGACGGCAGGAGCGTGGGGTTCGCCGTCCACGTCGACAGGAGCTCCCACGCGACGGCGAACACCAGCATCGTCCGCACGAACGATAGCGCCGTGCCCGCGCGCCGCGCGGGACGCGTGGCGGCGGTGCGAACCGTCCGCACCACGGTGTCCTCGGTGAATGCCAACGCCCCTCCGCACCCCTGGCGCCCTCGTTCGCGGGAGCGCGACTTGTGCCGACGGCCATGTTAGCGCTAACATTTTCGGCATGTCAACGAACCCCGGCATCGCCTGATCGATGGCGCGCGCCCCGCCCGCGTTCCGCCGGGGCGAGCCGCACGCCGGTCGGCCCCGGCTGCAAGACGTCGCGGCCGCAGCCGGTGTTTCGGCCATGACCGTCGTGCGCGTGCTGCGCGACCCCGCGAAGGTGGCGGCTCGCACGCGCGAGCGGGTCGAGCGGGTGCTGCGGAAGACCGGCTACACGCCGGACCTGGTCGCGCGCGGCCTCGCCATCAACCGCTCCGGACTTGTCGCCGCGATCATCCCGGTGCTGACCAATTCGCTGATCGCCGAGATCATGCAGGGGCTCTCTGATGCGCTGGCGCCCGCGGGCTACCACCTTCTGCTCGGCGCAAGCGGCTTCTCGGCGGCCGGGGAGGAAGCGCTGGTCCGCGCGTTCCTGTCACGCCGCATCGATGGCCTCTACCTGTCGGGCGTCGGGCACACGGCCGAGACGCGCCGCCTCGCCAAGCGCGCCGGCATTCCGGTGGTCGAAGGCGGCAATCTGACGACCCGGCCGATCGACATGGTGGTCGGCTACTCGAACGTCGAAGCGGCGCGCACGATGACGCGCTACCTCGCCGGCCGCGGCTATGCGCCGATCGGCTACATCGGTGCGCATGCGCAGGACAACGACCGCGCGCGCGACCGTCGCCGCGGCTACGAGGCCGCGTTGCGCGACGCGCGGCGCACGGTCGACGCATCGCTGTGCGTCGAAACCTCGCTCGACATCGACGCGGGGGCGCGCGCGCTGGGCGAGCTCGTCGACCGGCGTCCCGACGTGCGCGCGGTGTTCTGTTCGGCAGACGCGATCGCAGTAGGCGCGCTGCACGAATGCCACCGGCGCGGGCTGGCGGTGCCGGGACGCATCGCGGTGGGGGGCTTCGACGACATCCCGATCGCCGAGCACGTCGACCCCGAGCTCACGACGATCCGCATTCCGCGCTACGCGATCGGACAGCATGCGGGCGCCATGATCTGCCAGCGCCTCGTCGGACGCACGCCCGGCGAACGCGTGATCGACACCGGCTTCGAGCTGGTGCCGCGGGCGAGCGCCTGATCCTGTTCGCCACCGGCGTTACGCGCTGGTCGCCGCCCGGCGTGCGATCGACTGCCTGCGCGGCGGTGTTACGGTCGCCAGCGTGCAGGCCGCCCGTGCATCAGGCAATCGCGCGCGCGCCCTGCCATCCCTTCGGGATCGCCGAGAGGAGGCGCTGCGTGTACGGCTCGCGCGGGTTCCGGTAGATCGTGTCGGCGTCGGCGATCTCGACCACGCGCCCTTCGTTCATCACCATCACCTCGTCGGAGATGTACTTGACCACCGCGAGGTCGTGCGAGATGAAGAGGTAGGAGAGCCGGAACTCGTCCTGCAGGTCCTGCAGCAGGTTCAGCACCTGCGCCTGCACCGACACATCGAGCGCCGAGACCGATTCGTCGCAGATCAGGATGTCGGGCTTGAGCGTCAGGCAGCGCGCGATCGCGATGCGCTGGCGCTGCCCGCCGGAGAACTCGTGCGGGTACTTGTAGAACGACACGTCGGGCAATCCGACGCGCCCGAGCAGCTCGAACACCTTGTCGGTGCGCTCCTGGTTGCTCGCGCCGATGCCGTGGATCGCCATCGGCTCGGTCAGGATCTGGCCGATCGTGAAGCGCGGGTTGAGCGACGCGTACGGGTTCTGGAAGATGATCTGGATGCGGCGCTTGTACGGCATGAACTCGCGGTCGGACATCGCCAGGATGTCGCGTCCCTCGAACAGCGCGCGGCCGGTGGTCGCCTCGTGCAGGCGCATCAGCGTGAGCCCCACCGTCGTCTTGCCCGAGCCCGACTCGCCGACCAGGCCCAGCGTCTTGCCGCGGCGCAGCTGGAACGACACGTCGGCGGCCGCCTTGAACTCGCGCTTGCCGAACAGGCCCTCGCGCACGTAGAAGCTCTTGCCGAGTCCCTGCACGTCGAGGATCACCGGGTCGGCCGGTGACACGCCGCGCGGGCGGTCCTCCAGGTGCTGCGGCCCGCGGCCGCCCATGAAGTCGTCGATGACCGGCAGGCGCGCCGGCCGGTGCTCGAGCCGCGGCCGGCACATCAGGAGCGCCTTGGTGTAGCTGTCGCGCGGCGACTCGAACACCTGCTTCGCGGTGCCCTTCTCCCGGATCTCCCCGTTGCGCATCACCACGACGTGGTCGGCGATCTCCCCCACCACGGCGAGGTCGTGCGTGATGAACAGCACGCTCATCTTGTGGCGGCGCTTGAGCTCGGCGATGAGGTCCAGGATCTGCTTCTGGATCGTGACGTCGAGCGCGGTGGTCGGCTCGTCGGCGATCAGCAGCTTGGGCTCGCAGGCGATCGCCATCGCGATCATCACGCGCTGCTGCTGGCCCCCCGACATCTGCGACGGGTAGGCGTCGATGCGGCGCCCCGGCTCGGGGATGCCGACCTCGTCGAGCAGCTCGATCGCGCGCTTGCGCGCGGCGCCCGGCGCGAGGCCGCGGTGCAGCTTCAACACCTCGGTGAGCTGGTAGCCGACGCTGAACACCGGGTTCAGCGACGTCATCGGTTCCTGGAAGATCATCGAGATGTCGGCGCCGCGCATCTCGCGCATCTCGCTCGCCGACTGGCCGATCAGGTTCTTCCCGTTGAACAGGATGCGGCTCGCCGGGTCGATGATCGAGTTCTCGGGCGGCAGGAGGCCGAGCATCGCGAGCGCCGTGACGCTCTTTCCGGAGCCCGACTCGCCGACCAGCGCGACGGTGCTGTCGCGCGGGATGTCGAACGAGATGCCCTTCACCGCCTCGAACGTCGTATGGCGATCGAGGCGGAA
>DATLIR010000236.1:0-9159 GCA_035539315.1 Casimicrobiaceae bacterium | reverse complement strand
GACGCCGGCTCGGTCAATGCGCGGCGTGCGAGACGGAGCGTCGCACATCTCCCGGCAGCACCTCGAGCGAGGTCTGCAAGGCGGACGCGGGCATCCCGTCCTTCCACGGCATCTCGACCGGATACGGCTTGACGAGGCAATTGTCCGGCAGGAGCGTGATCGGCGTGAAGTCGCGGTGCGCGATGTACTCGGGCCGCTTGAAGCGGCGGATGTGGTTCGACACCGCGCACAGCGACAGGTACACGCTCACCCGATCGAACGGCGACAGGTTGGACGTGGACGCGTGCACGAGGCACGAGTGGAACACGAGCATCGAGCCGGCCGGCCCCTTGGGCGCGACGATGCCGCCATGCTTGCCGCCGGCGCGGTCGACCAGCTGGCGGATCAGGTCGTGGTCGATCGTCCACAGCGGGTAGCTGGTCGTCGTGACGTCGTGCTTCGCGTCGATGACACCTTTGCGGTGGCTGCCCGGGATGAACATCAGCGGTCCGTTGAACTCGGTGACCTCGTCCAGGAAGATCGCGATGTTCATCGCGCGCTCGGTCGGCATCAGGTCGTCATTGCGCCAGGTGCCGTAGTCCTGGTGCCACTGCCAGACGTCGCCTTCGAACGCCATCTTGCCGTTGATCTTGAACTGGTGCATGTAGACCGCTTCGCCCAGCAGGTCGGCGACCGGCTCGATCATCCGCGGATGGCGCGCGAGCCGCGCATAGGGCTCGCTGTACAGGTGCGCCGCGAAGTTGGTGCGCACCGCGTCGGAGCCCTTTTCGCGCACGTTGTAGACCTCGCGGCGCGCGTAGAGGCCGGGCACCGCTTCGGTCAGCACGGCCACTTCCGCGGGCGTGAACAGGCTCGGGAAGAACAGGTAGCCGTCGCGCTGGAACTGCTGGCGTTGCGAGTCGGTCAGCTTCATGGACGCCTCCGAGGACGCATTCTACGGCGAGCGGGCCGATCCTACGACGACGCCGGCCGGCGCGCCGCGCCCCGAAGCTCGAGCGTCATGAACGCGCTGTTCGGGTCCGCGCCGTAGCCGGCGAACGGACCGCAGGCGACGAAACCCGCGCCCTGGTACAGCCGCCGCGCGGGCTCGAAGGCCGCCATCGACCCGGTCTCCAGGCTCAGGCGCTCGTAGCCGCGCCTTCGCGCTTCCGCGACGATGTGGTCGAGCAGCGCCCGCGCCACGCCCGCGCGCCGGTGCGCCGACGCGGTGCGCATCGACTTGATCTCGCCGTGTCGCGGCGTGAGCTCCTTGAGGGCGCCGCAGCCCAGGAGATCGTCACCCGACCACGCGCTCCAGAACGTGACTCCCGGTGCGCGCAACGCGTCGGGGGGAAGCGCGTGCACGCTCTCCGGCGGCGAGAGGCGAGCCATGCTGCGCAGGTGCTCGTCGAGCAGGTCGCGCACCCGCGGATGGTCGAGGCCGTCGCGCCGGATCTCCACGGGACGCGCCGTCACTTCGGCTGCCTCCCCTCGGCCAGCGAGTCCAGCAGCGCGACCAGCGCCTCGTAGGCGACCGGCTTGACCAGGTGCGCGTCGAACCCCGCCTCGCGCGAGCGGCGTCGGTCCTCCTCCTGCCCCCATCCGGTGAGCGCGACCAGCACGACCTCCTTGCCCCACGGGAGCGCGCGGATCCGCCGGCAGACGTCGTAGCCGTTCACCTGCGGCAGGCCGATGTCGAGCAGGACGACGTCCGGGCGTTCGCGGGACGCGGCGTCGATCGCCGTGGGTCCGTCGTGCGCGACGACGGTCCGGTGCCCGGCGATCTGCAGCAGCACCGCGAGCGATGCCGCGGCGTCGACGTTGTCGTCAACGACGAGGATGCGCCGGGAGCCGGCGAAGGCGGGCTTCGGCTCCGCCGCCGGCGCGCCTGCCACCGATTCGGGGCGGAGCTTCGTCGTCGGCAGTCGCACGACGAACGTGCTCCCGCGACCTTCGCCGGCGCTCGCCGCCACGACCGATCCGCCGTGCATCTCCACCAGCCGCTTCACCAGCGTCAACCCGATGCCGAGCCCGCCCTGCGAGCGCTCGAGCGAGCGGTCGATCTGCGAGAACATGTCGAAGATGCTCTCGAGCTTGTCGGACGCGATGCCGATCCCGGTGTCCGCGACCGTGACGATCGCGTCCTCGCCGTCCCGCTTCGCGCTCACCGTGATCGTGCCGCCGGGCGGCGTGTACTTGCACGCGTTGTTGACGAGGTTCCCGAACACCTGCGCCAGGCGCATCGCGTCGGCGTCCAGGTAGACGGGTTCCGCCGGCAATTCCCATCGGACGTGGTGGCCCGCCTCGTCGGCCATCGGCTGCGACGAATGCACCGCCTGGCGGAGCACCGCGGCGAGCTCGACCGGCGCACGGCGCAGCTCGATGCGGTTGTGCGTGACGCGGCTCAGGTCGAGGAGGTCGTCGACCAGGCGCACGAGCTGTCCGAGCTGGCGCTCCATCGTGTCGACGGCGCGCGGCAGCGAGCCGCCGCTGTCGCCGGCGCGCCGCAGGACTTCCAGCATGTTGCGCATCGGCGCGAGCGGGTTGCGGAGCTCGTGCGACAGCGTCGCCAGGAACTCGTCCTTGCGCCGGTCCACCTCGGACAGGTCGGCCGCGAGCGTGCGCAGCTCGTCCTCGAGCCGCTTCCGCTCGGTGACGTTCTGGCTCACGGTGGCGTAGGCGATCGGCCGCCCGGCCACGTCGTCGAGCCGCAGCACCTTGTACGACATCCACATGGCGGCGCCGGTGCGGAAGTGCCGGAAGCGGATCTCGATCTCGCCGTGACCCTCCTTCGCGACGGTGGGGAGGAACCGGTCGAGGACGGTGGACCGGTCCTCGGGGAAGAAGAACTCGCCGATCGGCGTGCGGCGCGCGGCATCGATGTCGTCGAGGCCGACCATCGCGAGGCCTGCGCGATTGACGTAGGTCGGGATGCCCTCCAGGTCGCAGATCCCGATGAAATCGGTGCTGTTCTCGACCAGCGTCACGAACTTCTCGCGCTCGGCGTCGGCCTCGCGCTGGTACGTGACGTCGCGCACGATCTTCGACGCACCGACGACGGTGCCGGAGTCGTCCTTCAGCGGCGAGATGGTCAACGACACCCAGAGGCGCTTGCCGTCGCTGCGCACCCGCTCCGTCTCGAAATGCTCGACGCGCTGCCCGGCCTTCAGGCGGGCGATGATCAGGTCTTCCTCGGCGATCCGGTCGGGCGGGATCACGAGTGAGATGTGCCGGCCCACCGCCGCTTCCGCGCTGTAGCCGAAGAGCCGGTGGGCGGCGGCGTTCCAGGTACGGATGATGCCGTCGAGCGACTTGCTGATGATCGCATCGTCGGACGATTCGACGATCGCCGCGAGCAGCCGTGCGTCGAGCAGGCGCGTCGCTTCGTGGGTCTCGAAGCGCCGGCGCTCGGAGATGTCGCGGAAGATCAGCACGCAACCCGACACGGCACCGCGGTCGTCCCTGATCGGCGCGGCGCTGTCGTCGATGGGCCGCTCGCCGCCGTGGCGGTCAACCAGGACCGTGTGGTTCACCAGGCCCACGACCGCGCCCTCGCGCAGCGCGCGCGTCGCCGGGCTTTCGACCGGCTGGCGCGTGGACTCGTCGACGATCCGGAATACCGACTCCAGCGGTTGCCCGACGGCGCTATCCCGCTTCCATCCGGTGAGCGACTCGGCCACCGCATTGAAGTAGGTGACGCGGCCGGTGGTGTCGGTGGTGATGACCGCGTCGCCGATGCTGCCGAGCGCGACGCGCAGCAGCTCGCCGCGCTCGCCGGCCCGAGCCTGCGCCCGGCGCATCGCTTCGCCGATGACGACGATCAGCGCGCAGGTGAACAGGTAGGCGAGGAGGCCGACGATGTTCTGGGCGTCGTCGAGCCCGATCCTCCCGCGCGGCGGGATGAAGAGGATGTCGCAGGCGAGGTAGCCGACGATCGTGACGACCGCGGCGGGAAGCCAGCCGCCGATCCACACGGCGGCGGCGACGGCGCCGAACAGCGTGACGAGCGGCAGTCGATCGCCCATCACCGGATCGAGCAGCCAGCGGATCGCCACCGCGGCCACAAGAACCGCGAACGCGGATAGGTAGGCCCGAGTGGAATCGCGCGCGTGACTCATGGGGACTGGCGTTGCGACGGGCGTGTCCGGCGTGGCGCCGCGCCCCCCGGGGAACAAGGGTTTTCTGTGTTTCCGGGGGGTCGGGCCGCGGCCAGGCTGCAAGTGTGCCGCAGGGCGCGCGTTCGTGCGATATCCGCCAACCCGCCGCGTCGACGGGCGGCGGCCGCGCCGGCGACCGTGTCCTACACGCCGGGCGGCGGCGCGTTGCGCAGGCGCTCGCTGCGCAAGTAGGCGACCCAGTAGACGCCTGCGACCAGGAGCGTTCCGCCGACGATGTTGCCCGCGGTCACCGCGACCAGGTTGCGTGCAACGCCGGCGATCCGCACCGCGCCCTCGAGGTCGAGGGCGAGACCGTAGGGCAGCAGGAACCAGTTCGCAATCGAATGCTCGAAGCCGATCGCGACGAACGCCGTGATCGGGAAAACGAGCGCCAGGATCTTGTCGACCACGCTGTGGCCGCCCATCGCCAGCCAGACGGCGAGGCACACCAGCGCATTGCACAGGATGCCGCGCGCGAAAGCCTCGCCCAGCGAGAGCTCGGCCTTGGCGCGTGCGATGCCGACGGCGGTGGACGCGACTGCGCCCCCGTCGAGGCCGCCGATGCCGGCCCACCACACGAGCCCGACCGTTCCGAGGCACCCGACGACGTTGCCGACGTAGGCGAGCACCCAGTTGCGCACCACCGCCAGCGCGGTGATGCGTCCGCTCGCCCACGCCATCGCGATCAGGTTGTTCCCGGTGAAGAGCTCGGCCCCGGCGATCACGACCAGGACCAGGCCGAGGCAGAAGCTCACTCCCGCGAGCAATCGCGTGACGCCGAAGCCGAGCGCGGATTCGGTGATGACGACGGTGGCGAACAGCGCGCCGAGCGAGATGAACGCGCCGGCGAGCACCGCCAGCACGAACAACGTCACCGCATCGGTGTGCGCCTTCGCCACGCCCGCGCGCTCGACCTTGCGCGCGATCTCGGCGGGCGGATGGGCGTCGTGGGGCGCGGGATCGTCGTCCATCCTAGTCCGCGCCTTCGATGATGCGCAGGTCGCGCTCGACGGCGTTGCCGAGCGCGCGCAGCGCTTCCTGGTAGGCCGGGCTGTCGTGCGCGGCGATCGCCTGCGCGACGCTGTCGAACTGCAGGATCACGGTGCGCTGCGCAAGGCCGCTCTCGTACACCTTCGCCGGCATGCCGCGGGCGAGGAAGCGGCCGCCTGCACCCTGCAGGGCCGGCCCGGCGAGCTTGGCGTAGGCGGCGAGAGCCTCCGGGTCGTGAATCGCACGGTAGGCGGAGATCCAATAGGCTTTGGGCATGTCGGGACCGATCGGTGGAGGAAGCGCCAGCGCTTCGTACGTGCCGGTGGCGAGGGGCTCGAAAGGAGGGTTCGGCTCAAGACCGCGTGGGATCGCTTCGCGCGAACGACGTCGTGTCTGCCGCGGAAAGGACCTCGAAGGCGAACGCATCCCAGCCGGCCGCGGTGAACGCGATCGGCCTCACGCTGCGCACGCGTTCCATGGCGTGGCGCGCGGAGAGGCCTTGGCTCTTCATCAGGTAGTACGCCAGGAACAGACCGGTCCGGTCTTTGCCTGCCGCGCAGTGGACCAGGACGCCCGCACCGTTGCCGATGTGTTCCTCGGCGAACGCCCGGGCGACGGGCAGCGCGGCAAGGCAGTGCTCGAGGTCGCCGGCGAACGGGGGCGCGTTGTTCGAAAGCGGGATGCACGCGTAGGCCAGCCCTTCCCGCGCGAAGTCGGCGGGATCGCACAGCTCGCCGTCGTTGACCGACAGGACGGCGCCGATTCCCGCGCGGCGCAGGTGCCCGAGCGACCAGGACTGCTCGTTCGGACCGCAGCGTCCGGCCAGCCGGTCGGGGACGACCCAGAAGAGATGATCCATCGCCGGAAGGCTACCGCATCGGGCCCAGGCGCGGCTCGCGCCGAGGTGGCAACGACGCCCGCTGTGTGCGATGGCGCACATACGGCGATCGCCCGGGCGCGCAATAGTGCGCCGGTGTGGGGACGGGGTGGGTCATCCGCTCCCACCGGAAATCGCCCGTCCAGGCGCTCGCGCAGGTCCGGGACGCGGACGGTTCCAGCGCATGGGAGAACTGCGACACCCCGTTCTCCTGCTTCGAAAGGCATTGCCATGAACATTCCCGTCGAAACGAAACCGGTCCTGTGGGGCATGGTGGGGGGCGCGATCGCCGCAGCCGTCATCGGCTTCACGTGGGGCGGATGGGTTACCGGTAGCAAGGCGGAAGCCGAAGCGACGCAACGCGCCAACACGGCCGTCGTCGTGGCGCTCGCGCCGATGTGCGTCGCGAAGTTCCAGGGCACGGCCGATGTCGCGGCCAACCTGGCCGAGCTGAAGAAGGCCGACTCGTGGTCGCAGGGTGCGTTCATCGAGAAGGGCGGCTGGGCGACGCTGCCGGGCAAGAACGCCCCGGACCAGGTGTCGGCGGTCGCCAAGGCGTGCGCCGGATTGCTCACCACCTGAACGACGGCGCGGCGAACTCCCGCCGCGCGTCGACGTCGCGCCCCCGCGGCGTCGTCGGGTGACGCGCGACACGCCGCGCTTTCGTCCCCGACCCGGGGGCCGACCCGTTTCCGACCCACCACTGGAGCTCCCCATGGCCCACCAGCCCCCGAAGGAAAGCAAGAAGAAGGCGCAGCACACCGCGAAGGAAAAGAAGGTCCTCAAGCTCCAGAAGAAGCAGGCCGAACAGGCCGTGCCGTTCATCAAGCGCTGAGGCGCCTCGCGGACGCGCGCGTGCGTTCGATTACGCTTCGCCGCGGGTCTTGCGCACGTCGACCCTGGACCCCGGCCAGGTGTCGTATTGCGGAAGTCCGTCGGTGATCTCGAACCAGGGAGCCTTCGACCCGACGAAGAAGTGCCCCTCGGGTCGATTCGTCGGCGCCTGGTCCAGGCCGCCCAGCGGAATGCTGATGCGCGACGGGTCGTCGTCGTACGTGCTGATGAGATTCGACCCGCAGACGCCGCAGAAGTGCTTCGCCGTGAACTCCGACGAGTGGTAGGTCTTCAGGAGCTCCACTCCCTTGACCCACTGGAATTGCGACGCCTGGATCGACGCGCGGGTGCGAAACGCGGCCCCATGCCAGCGCCGGCAGCGCGAGCAGTGACAGTTGAAGATCGGGCCCAGTTCCCCCTCGATCCGGTACTCGACGCCCTCGCAAAGACAACGGCCGGTGAGTATCTGCATGGGTCCTGTGAGGGTTGGCGTCGAGCGGGGCGCGTTCCCGGCTCAGCCAGGTCGCATGCGTCGGGCGCCGACCTCCCGATCGGTCAGCGCGTACTCCAGCTGGTAGCTCGCAGCGTGAACGTCGGTGGCGCCCTGCCGGTCGAGTTGCGCGTCGCCAAGGTCGGTTCGCATCAGCCCTGCCACGGCATCAGGATGGTACCCGGTGGCGAGCAGCGCCCAGTCGACGCCCGCATCGGCGCCCCGGATCCGCTGCTCGTTCGTCATCGGCGGCGTCGACGCGCCTTCGAACAGGTGGACGCTTCCGATTCCGGGTCGCGACGGAAGCTCGGGAAGGATGTCTTCGAGCAGCCATCGGCGCAGCGAACCTTCCGCGCCCGCGCCGGGCGTGAAGCGAACCAGCCATCCCGCATGGCCCAGGCCGTCGCCGAAGCTCCCCGACACCGAGCAGAAGCCTCGCTTCATGCCCCGATAATGGGACATCATCCGCGCCGTCCACGGGCTCGGATGGTTCAGGCGATCGAGGTAGGCGTCGGACGTCAGCGTCGCGAGGCGCTCGACCTCGTACATCACGAAATACCTGGGCGCCTGGTGCCGCGCGATCCAGCGCGTCCCGCGCACGAAGCCGGGAATGGAAAGGCGCTCCGGAAAGTGCTCGTGCGTATGCCACGCGTCGTGCTCGTCGATCGCGTCTTGCGCGACATCGAACGACAGGAGCAACGCGGCTCGTCCAAGCAACGGCATGCGGTTCGATTGGCGGTTAGCGGTCCAGGGCCATGCGCAGCGCCCCCGGCACTGTGCGCGATCCCTAGGCCAACGCCCCCCGCGCCGTCACGGGCCACACGTGCTCGACGCGGCGGCCCCGATACGCGACCAGCCAGTCGTAGAGATTGACGGCCGGATCGCAGTGCCCGGGAATCAGCGCCAGCCGTTCGCCGGGCTCCGGTGGCCTGGCACCCGCGACGACCTCGAGCACCCCGTGCTCGTCGGAGGCCTTGCGGTAGGCAAGGTCCGACCGGCCGTGCACCACCGGCAGCCCCGAATCGAACGAGAACGCCTTGAGCCCCGCATCGCAGATGGCGCGCGACGGCGTCGGCGTGCTCATGACCGCGGCCAGCACGAACAGGCTGTGCTCGAAGCGGCGCTCGCCCTCGGCCGGCATGTTGCGCGCGTAGTCCGCGTCCATGAAGAGGTACGAGCCCACCTGCAGCTCGCCCCACACGCCCGAGGCGAGCTCGTGCTCCCAGGTACCGGTGCCGGCGCCGGTGACGATCGGCACCTCCAGCCCCGCGCGCTCGATCGCGCGCCGCGACGCCAGCGTGTGCCCGGCCGCCGACGCGATCGCATGGCGACGCTCGTCCGGCGACCGCAGGTGCTGCGCGGCGCCGTGGTAGCACTGCAGGCCGGCGAAGCTCAGCCCCCTCTCGCCGGCGACGCGCAGCGCGAGCTTCGCCGCCGGCTCGCCGGGCGATACGCCGCAGCGGCCCGCACCGACGTCGACCTCCACATAGACGTCGATCGTGACACCGATGTGCCGCGCGGCGTGGGCGAGCGGCTCGACCGCGCGTGCGTCGTCGACGAGCACGCCGATGCGCGCGCGGCGTGCGAGCTGCGCGAGCCGCAGGAGCTTCGACGGCGCGACGACCTCGTTGGTGACGAGGACGTCGCCGATGCCGTCCTCGACGAACGCCGCCGCCTCGTCGACCTTCTGGCAGCAGATGCCGACGGCGCCGCGCGCGATCTGCAGCTTCGCAATGGCGGGCGTCTTGTGCGATTTCGCGTGCGGCCGCAGGCGCAATCCGCGCGCGGCGACGTCGCGTGCGACGAGGTCCAGGTTGCGCTCGAGCGCGTTC